>NZ_MSLT01000012.1:900000-1172500 GCF_002149925.1 Thioflexithrix psekupsensis
TTTCATGATTTGAAATTGCGCCGTACTGGCCGTAGTTCTCTTTTATCTTCTCATGATGATGAAGGGCAACATTATTTCTTGGCTTAATGGAATTAAATATGATATTTCTTAAATGGTTAATTTCTATTGTATTTTTAGTGTTAATCGCAGGATGCAACAGCAGCGATAACAGCAGCACTGGCAGTGGCACAGGTGGTTCGGTTTCAGGGTTTTCCGTTGGTGGCCGCTTAATTGTGGCCAGTAACGTGGCCGCAGACGTGGATACGAATGATTTAAACGCGCCCGCAACAGTCAGTAATAACCAATTTGCCACCGCCCAAGTGATTCCTAATCCGGTCATGGTGGGGGGTTATGTCAATGTGTCGGGGTCTGGCAATAGCGGCCGTAGTCGTAATGCTGGGGATGTCAGCGATTTTTATGCGGTTAATTTACAACGTGGACAATTGGCCATGTTGTTTATTGCGGATGGTTCTCGACAAGGTATTGATTTGGATTTATATCTTTATGATAATCAAGGAAAAATTATTGATGCGTCAATTAATGAAGGCATGAATGAATCGCTATTTTCGCGTCAAAGTGGCGCGCATGTTATCGAAGTACGTGCGGAAGCGGGGGCCAGTAATTATGTGCTTACGCTCAGTCAAAATGTGGGAACTAGCAGTGATATAGACGACCGTGGCAGTCGTTTAAGCGATGATTTTGCGGTGGGGGAGTTAATTGTGCAGTTGGCTGAGTCTGATGAAGCGGATTTGACCGTGCAAGCTGATGTGTTGTCTGCGCTTGGTTTACAAACACAGCATTTTGATCGCAGCCGACGGATGTTATTCACGCTTGATAATAATACGTTACAAACCTTATCAACTTCTTCAGTATGTGCGGATTTTGCCAGTGAGGCCTTGTGTGATAAGTACAAGACCTTGATGCAATTGAAACAAGTGCGGCAACATCCTGCCGTATTAGATGCCAGTCCGAATCATTTATTACACGCTCATCGTATTCCTAATGATCCGTTTTTTGAATATCAATGGCATTACAAAATGATGAATCTGCCACAAGCATGGGATATGACATTGGGCAGTTCGGAGGTGATTGTGGCCGTGGTGGATACGGGAGTGTTATTAAGTCATCCGGATTTACGCGGAAAATTGGCGGCGGGTTATGATTTTATTTCCGATCCCGCGATTGCTAAAGATGGCAACGGCATTGATAGCAACCCCGATGATCCCGGCGGTAAAGAAGGCCGCGAAGCCAGTAGTAATTTTCATGGCACACACGTGGCCGGCACTATCGCCGCCGCTACGAATAATGGAGTCGGTGTGGCTGGAGCGGGTTGGTTGACACGGGTGATGCCTTTGCGGGTGTTGGGACGTGGGGGGTCTGGGCGAGAATATGATACGGAACAAGCCATTCGTTTTGCCGCAGGTTTGCCCAATGATTCCAGAACCGTTCCCACGCAACGCGCTGATATTATTAATTTAAGTTTAGGTGGTTCTCGTATTTCCTCTGGTTTTACTGAGGCAATTAACCAAGCCCGCGCCAATGGTGTAATTGTGGTGGCCGCTTCGGGTAACGATGGTTCTAACGCGCCCACTTATCCCGCAGCCTTAGATGGGGTGATTTCGGTCAGTGCCGTATCGCTTAGTAAGGAATTGGCTTATTACTCGAATTATGGCAGCACTATTGATGTGGCTGCGCCCGGTGGTGATAAGAGTACGCCTGATTTAGACGGGGATGGTCGCCCAGATCAAATTGCCAGCACTTTTGGCGATGATTCCAGTGTGCCAACTCAGTATACTTATTATTATCAACAAGGTACATCGATGGCCGCGCCGCATGTGTCGGGTGTGATTGCGTTGATGAAAGCGGTTAATCCTGATTTAACCCCCGGTGATGTTGACAGTTTACTGCGCAGCGGCCAAATCACAGATGACATCGGCCGCACAGGACGCGATGATCAATTTGGTTATGGTTTAATCAATGCGCGCAAAGCGGTGGCGGCCGCTTCAGAATTATTAAGTGGCCCGCCGCGAGTGGAGTTATCGCCCTCTTTGGTGGTTAATCCTAATTCGCTTAATTTTGGCGTTTCCACCCAAACCAGTACGTTGACGGTCAGCAACGGCGGCGGTGGACTGTTAAGTGTGACGGAAATTACAGCCGATGGGGGAAATGTGATCAGTGTGCGGCCGTTGTCTGTGGATGGTAATGGCTTGGGAAGCTATCAGGTCAGTTTGAACCGCGGCAATTTAGCCCCTGGGACTTATTCGGCAACTATTGTGTTTCGTTCTACGGTTAATACGGTGCGCGTGCCTTTAATCTTACAAGTGGCCGCACAAAATCAAAGTACCACCGGTGACGCAGGTTATCATTATATTCTGTTGGTGCAACCCGATACGTTGGAAACGGTGAAGGAAATTCAAGCCAGTGTGAGAAATGGCGCGTATTCTTTCCGCTTTACCAATGTGCCAGTAGGAACTTATCAGATGATTGCGGGTACGGATGCAAATAATGATGGATATATTTGTGATTCGGGAGAAGCCTGTGGCTCTTATTTGAGTTTGGATCAGCCGTCAACGATTGATGTGGGACGTGATATGACGTTGGCTGATTTTGCTACGACGTTTAATGTCAACTTTTTAACGGGACGAAGTGCAGATGAATCCAGTGAGTCTGGTTTTCGAGGTTATTCACGCTTGATGACGGAAGGCAAGCGAGTGCAGCCTTAACGGGTTACGCTCACCTCGTTTCAATGTCTCGATCTTTCACTTAGGCATTGAGACGAGGAAAATAGGTTGTTTGGCTATAAATAGTTAAGCAAAGATATTTAACCCATTAAAATTGTTCATAATTTTCACTTTTCTGGGATAGGGGAGGGTATTATTTTTGTTTAGGTACTCAAATAGACTAAATTTGAGGTATTTTGAGACTCTTGCGGTAAATAAGGCACTAAATCAACGCGCACATAAAAGGCTTTTTTGTCTTCTATCTGGGTGGGATTCAGTGAGTCAGGGTCAATACAATGCAGCCAATGGGCAAGTAGCGGTGGAGATAATTCTAATTCGCGCACAATGGGATCGTGTTGCGCCCGCACACAGGTTTTATGTAACGTGCCTAACACTTGGTTTTCGGTGGCAGCCATTCGGCATAGCATGGCTTGTTCTAAGTAAACAAATTGGGACAAGGCTTCACATTTGGAAAAACTCATTTTATAGCGTAATTGTACCGCGTATATGTCAAACGGAGATGTTTTGATGAGCGAAAAAGTGATGTCGTCAATAATTGCCATGATTTATTTTAGAAAATAAAGAAATGATAAGTCGTTAAATAAAAATATTCAGCTATAAGTACCTAACGGAAAATAATCTGGTATATCAATATTTCTACCGCCCCCCAGCCCCCTCCTGCTAGGAGGGGGAGAAAGAGGTTATTTTTATGGTTAAAATTTAACAAGATAACCTCATCTCTTCTTTCCCCCTCCTAGCAGGAGGGGGTAGGGGGGCGGTAGAAATGTGAAAATTCTGAACGTTTTTAATACCTTAATATTTTTATTTAACTACTTATACCAAAATTAAGCCATTTATAAAATTTTTCTGTCAGAATCAGAATGTACAGAATTTAGGGTAGAAATGTGGATAGTCCGTATTATTTTCGTTTAGATACTTATCCCTGCAAATTCCGTTCAAAAAAAGTAAAGATCACGTCATCGTGATGTCATTTGCTTGTCATTGAAACTTCATTGAGCAGTCATCTATGCGCAATTTGACCTGATTATGCTTGTCCGTTATCACGAAAACGCACAGGAATTCACCCTTATGGACGCAGATGCTACTCTTCTATCTCCTGTTAAAACCGCTCACAATGAGACGGTTCATCTGGCTACTTCTCCACAAGAAATACGTCAAGCACAAGCCTTACGCTATCAAGTTTTTGCCGAAGAAATGGGGGCGGTATTGCATGGTGAGGAAGGCTATGATGTGGATCATTATGACCAATTTTGTCATCACTTGCTGGTGAAAGACAGAGAAACACAGCAAATTATCGGCTGTACGCGCATTTTAACCAGTGATCAAGTGGGACAAGCAGGCGGATTTTATTCGGAATCTGAATTTGATTTAACGCCTATTTTCACGTTGCCGGGGCGTTTTATGGAAATTGGCCGTACTTGTATTCATCCTGATTATCGTAATAGTCATGTGTTGGGTTTGTTATGGTCGGGATTGGCGCAATTTATGGTGATGGGGAATTTTAATTATTTGATGGGTTGTGCAAGTATTCCAATGAGTGCGGGATATGAACACAGCAGTTTGGATCGGTTGCAGTCTCGTTATGCCGTAGCGACACATTTGCAGGTGCAGCCGCGTTATCCTTTGCAAGCGCGTCCTGAGTCGGTGTCGGTGAATGAGGAAGATGTGGTGATTCCTGCTTTATTAAAAGCCTATTTACGTTTAGGCGCGCAGATTTGTGGCGCACCGTGTTGGGATGCGGATTTTAAGGTGGCGGATTTGTTTATTCTCCTTGATATGGCTAATTTACAACGACGTTATGCGCGTCATTTTGTGGAACGAGTACAGCCTAAACCCGCTCAACACATGGTTTTTGCTTGAGTTTTTTTTGGGATTTTTGTGCAAACCATTCAGAATTTTCACGCCTGTTAGGAGGGGGAATAATGGGTTGTTTTTGTTTGGGGATTTAAGTTTTTTGTAAAATTCATTCCTCAAAATTCCCCCGATTAATTCCTTTCACAATTTCCACTGTTTTTAAGCTGACTGTAATGACTTTGCCAATGAGTTCAAAAATATAACGCGGCTCGTCAAAACGATTCGGGTCATTAGTGATACCGCTGCGCTCGTCGGTTTTAACTTGGTATTGGTCGATAACCCATTGTAAGGCAGAACGGTTGCCTAGTTTGTAATCGAAAACTTGGGGCGGAATGCCTTTTAACGTTAATGTGTCGTTGTAAATGAGGGCGGTTTTGTCTTTGTTTAGGCGCATTTTTTCAACGCGCCACTCCAGTTTGCCTTTAATTTCGTCGTCTAATTCGTAGGGTTCTTGTTGTTCGTAGTTTAAATGTAGTTCGGCGAGTTGCTGCCCTGCTTGGCTGATTGCCCAGAAATCGGGCACGTAAGGAATACGTGGCAGTTCGCGTTTTAAGTTGGCTTGGTATTTATCGCGGTAGCCTTGGTGGTGCAAAAATCCATAGATGTAATAAAAAATGTCCCATTTGCTGATGGTGTTGTCTTTGTAGTGGGTTTGGTAGGCGTTTAATGCCCAATTCGTGATGTTTTCTTGGCGGTGGCTGCCGTCTTCGGTGTAGGTGTAGAAGGGGAAGCATTGTGAATCCCCTGTGAAATGCAAATCAGGAATTACATTTGTCATTAAATTATGAAAAGGTTTATTGTTTCCAACAGCACTACAACAAATCACTTTATTTTCTTTTTCAGTTTCTGGCGTTGGGAAAATTGAGGGAAATTGTCCACGTCTATGGGTAAATATTTTGTCAAAATAAAGATATTGTTTAGAAAATGGACGATAAAGAGAAAATCTTATATTTTCTTGATTAAACTCAGCAAAAATTAAATTCTCAAGATGTTTTTTCAGGCTACTACTCCAGCTAATTTTTTTATCATCATAATTAGCAAAATCATCTATTCTTATTTCTTTGAGTTGTCTTGATAATTTTAAAACTTGATCATTATAAAATTCTATGCTGATTTGCATGTTTTCTGCTAATTTACTTTCATTAAAATGATAAGCCCAAGCATCTCTTGTTGTTTCTGCACCACGACTATAAACCTGAAAAATAATCCCTTCCGCATCCGATTTATTCGCTTTTCCTGCCTTCGTTCCCATAGGCAAAAAATTGTCAAAACTATCGTGTAAGCCTTCAGTGAGCCAATTATGTTTGCTGTCGGGCGTAATTTCCTGCCACTCAACATTTTTATAACTTTCTTTTTCAGCTAAAAATTTTAGCTTATCAACCCGTGTCCAGAATTCGTCCACTCTTGCGTAATAGATTTTGGCCATGATTTTAAGAGCGCATTAAGTTGGTGAAAAGTAGAAATAAGCCCGTTATTTTAAACATGAGTCATCTAAAATAAGTACTTGTTCAAAAAAATCTTTTAGATCAAAAATAACCTGCTCAAATTCAACATAATCAGCATTAATTCTTTTTAGGAACGCTGCCCAATCCTCTTCTTTTTGATGAATGAACGCTGGTGTAAAAATGGCTATTTCACTTTTAGGAAACTTTGTGCCGCGTTGTTGAAAAGTTGCCTTAATGGCTTGCCATAAAACGGTTTTGTCAAGCGCATTGTGTTTAAGCAAAAACCAAATATCATAAAAATCTTTCATGCGAGAGTTGCTAAAATCTAGCTTAATTATGGCTTCAAATTTTTCTGCAATAACGCTATAAATGGGATAGGCTTTTAATTTAGGTGCGGGAAAATGCAGTAAACAAGGATACTCTACCTCTTCTGCTTTAGGTGTAACAATATCGCCAAAACCAATATCTATTTGAAGGCTACATTTTGCTTGTTCAATACGCGCTTGAAATGTGATTCTTACCCCTGTATAGGCTTTCTCAGCTCGAATAGCTTCCCCTTTTATCATGTCAGATAAAAACACAATACCATCATCATTAACTGCTTGATCACAAATTTCTTTAAATACGTTTTCTAAGTGAACAATGTCAGCATTGCCAAATCCCAATAAATCAATATCACGGGTTGCTCGATGAGATGCGCCTGTCCACAAAATTAAAAGCATTCCACCTTTGAGTAAAAACTGTTCACGGTAAGGAGAAATTCCCAAACGGTAAAGAAATCGCTCAAACGCATAACGCTGTAAAATAAAATTAAAATCTTCTTTTTTTTCACGCGACAAATTAAGTAATTTTTGCCTTACTGATACAGCTATATTTTTAATCTGTTTTTTTGTCATATAGCGAGAAACTCCAAATAAGGCTGCATCACTGTTTTTACCTTACAAATTTCTGCATATTCATACAGTTCTTGCATCGTGCAACGGCGTTCAGACCAACAATTTTTTAAGGCTTCTAAAGCAATATCTAACCCGATTTTATTACGGTGTTTAAAACAATCAGCCACTGTTTTAGCAGGGTTATAAATTGGCACTGGCACACCATTTAGAATATGAAACTCGCGGCCTGTTTCTAAAGCCTGACCAGAAAATTGTACATAATGTATAGGTATATCTTTTGGAATTGATGTATTAGGCGGAACGGCTAACCAAACTTTAAATGGCAATTGAGTGGTTAAATGATGAAAATGTAAAGCGGATAGCAAGCATATTGTGCCTTTTGGCACCGCTTTAACCGTTTGAATTAAACTAAAATGTTCATCTATTGTAAATTCAGTTGAAGCATACAAGCCCTTGCTCAATCGCATAACTTGACCCGTTTCATAAAGTTTACGCAATTGAGAATGTTGATTTTTTTTAATGCTTTTACGGCGAAATATGCCTTGTTGTTTGATGAAATCAATCAGTTCAGTCATGGCTATTCCCAAAATTTTATGGTTTAAATTTGTTTAATTGCTTATTATCCCACAATTAATACAATATTACTCTATGCGTTCCTCTTTTTTGCCACATTTAGCCTACTATAAAAAAAAATTATAGAATCAACTATTTAACAAGTCTATAAAATCCGTTATTGTAACGTTTATATTTTTGAATAGCCTGATACATCCCACAAGGTTTGTAGCAGATTTTTTATGAAAACAGGGAATAAATGCAAATTTACGGTTAAATTCTCTAAAAATAAAATTCTATTTCATGCAAGCTCGCGTATCCTTCCCAAAACAACAGCCAAACCCAGTGCTTTTGTGCTATTTTTAAAGAATCACCCCAACCAAAAACCGACGTTGAGCCTATTTATCATTCCGTCCGTCAAACAAAATGAGTTAATGTTTATGCCCACTTACGCTATTGGTGATGTACAAGGTTGTTACGACGACCTGAGACGCTTACTTGATGCCATTCGCTACGATCCGTCCACAGATATTTTATGGTCAGCGGGCGATATTGTGAACCGTGGGCAGCAGTCTCTGGAAGTATTGCGATTTTTTTATGACTTGAAACATCAAGCCGTAGTGGTATTGGGAAATCACGAATTGCATTTATTAACAGTGGCTTATGCGTTTCCTGAGCGAATGCGTCCGGGAGATACGTTGACTCCTATTTTAAACGCGCCTGATAGAGAAGAATTATTAACTTGGTTGCGTCACTGTCCGTTTTTACACCATGACCATTATTTAGGGTTTACATTGGTTCATGCGGGATTTCCGCCGCAATGGGATTTATTACAAGCTTGTCGTTGTGCTTCGGAGCTGGAAGACGAATTGCGGGGGCAAGATTATCCGCTCTTACTGCGGCATATTTACGGTGACAGTCCGCGAGAATGGCGAGAAGATTTAACGGGTTGGGATCGTTTGCGTTTTATCAGTAATTGTTTTACTCGAATTCGCTATTGCACCCCAAACGGGGAATTATCCATGAAAAACAAAGGAAAACCTCGTTTAGACCATATTTATGCGGCGAATGAGGAGCGGCCGTGGTTTATGTTACCGCAGCGTGCCAGTCAAAAATTACAAATTATTTTTGGACACTGGTCAACATTGGGTTTTTATGCCGATGCGAAAAATGGAATTTATGGCATGGACAGTGGCTGTTTATGGGGCGGAGAATTGACGGCGATGCGTTTGGAAGATAAACAAGTTTTTCAAGTAAAATGTCAGCGCAAACGTGCGCCCCACAAGCATTCGTAATGATGCCTTGTGTCTGAATCAGAATTTTTTAAAGAAGATAAGTACCCCATTAAAATTCTGATTCAGACAAAACCATTAATGACAATTTTTTGCTAAAAAATCAATCAATTCTCCCGCAATATCTAACTGATAAATTCGTTCTAATTCTCGAATTCCTGTGGGACTGGTGACATTAATTTCTGTTAAATAATCCCCAATCACATCCAAACCCACAAAAAATAAACCCCGTCGCTGCAATTCAGGTGCAACTTGCTCACAAATCCAATAATCTCGTTCGGTTAAAGCCACGCCTTCTCCGCGCGCGCCTACGGCTAAATTGCCACGAAATTCTCCTTGTGCGGGAATTCGTGCCAAAGCGTAAGGAATCGGCTTACCATTAATTAACAAAATGCGTTTATCTCCATATTCTAAAATATCAGGAATATAACGCTGTGCCATAACAAAACGTTGTTCTTGTTGGGTAATGGTTTCAATAATCACACGGGTATTTAAATCACCTAATTGCAAGCGAAAAACAGAACTGCCTCCCATGGCATCCAAAGGTTTAAGCACGATTTGTTGATGGGTTTGTAAAAATTGCTGTAATTGGCTGGCTTGACGAGTGACTAATGTCGGCGGACAACACTGAGGAAACCAAGTGGTATATAACTTTTCATTGGCATCGCGTAAACTTTGCGGCTTATTCACCACAAAAACGCCTGCTTTTTCCGCTTGTTCTAATAAATAAGTGGCAATAATATATTCCATATTAAAAGGTGGGTCTTTGCGCATTAATACGCAATGTAACGCACTTAATGGTTGACAAATACTTTCGCCTAATTCAAACCAATGATCAACCTGATCATATACCGTAATAGGGCGCATTTTTCCCCATACTTGTGTCTCTTGTAAAAATAAATCGGAAACTGTTAAATACCACAATGTCCAACCGCGGGATTGTGCGGCTAATAACATGGCAAAACTGCTGTCTTTATAAACTTTAATGTGCGCAATATCATCCATGATCATGCCAAGTGTTAAGTTCATTGGTATTAAATTCCTTTTATAAAAGGTTGCAAGTTAAAGTCACAAGTGAGTGGTAGGGAAAAATTCCACATGAGTCGCTGTGATTTTATCATGAGAAAAATGTAGCATGTGACTTAATGGCGAAACAATTGTTAATTAACCATGCGACAACCTCTTTAATCCCCTTGCAATATCCTGTATCCTATGCCGATGCACTGCGTTTTTATTATATCCCCATAATACCTGCCCATCGGGCTAGTCGAAACTGCGCGAATGCGCTGATGGTTTCGGTGACTGTTGGGACTCCTTAGGTTGCGCGCCAAATCACTTTCCAACGGGTGTAACCCTTCTGGTAATTCAGTTGAACGGATGGCCTAAATCATGATTTTTTCCAAGTTAAAAGGCTTTAAAGAGCCAAAAACAGCCAATTGGCAACACCCCGATGCCGATGTTCGTCGTGCCGCGGTAGACAGCATTACAGATGAAAATATTTTAAAACAAATAATCACTACCGATAGTGATTCACTTGTGCGACGCGCCGCGATACAAAAACTCAGCGATCTTGATGTTTTACACAACCTACATCAACAAGACAACGATGCAGAGATTCGGGAATGTGCGCTACGTCGTGCCGTACAATTATTGTCCGCAACGAAAGAATCCACGTCGCTGGCTGAACGGCTGGCGTGGGTCAAACAAACGGATAATACCAAGCTGTTAGAACAGTTGGCACTCAAGGCACAAGCCTCAGAATTACGTTTAGCCGCCATTGAGAAAATTGAACGAGAAGCCTTATTGGGTGATGTGGCGAGTCAAGATGCTGTGCCGGCGTTGCGCTTGGCTGCGGTTGAGAAAATTCAACAAAAATCTACACTTGAGCGAGTTTACAAAGCAACCCGCAGCAGCGATAAACAAGTAAGTCGCATCGCTAAAGAAAAGTTAGATCGTCTGATTGAACAAGAACAACGCCCGCTCAAAATCCAATCCGAAGGAGAGGCGATTTGTAAACGTTTAGAAGTATTAGGACGCGGGAAAGCCGCTTGGTCGCAAGAACAATTAGAATTTTCCCAATTACAACAGCGTTGGCAAGCGATTGCAAATGAAGCACAAAAACCGTTAATTGACCGTTATCAACAGGCTGAATCCGCCTTTTTATCCGCTTGGCACGATCACGAAATCGCACAACGACAACAACAAGAACAATTACAAGCCCTTGATTCACAACGCGCAGGTAAGCATGATCTGTGTCAATATGCGACGGCAACACTAGAAGAATTGACCAAACTACGCGATACTGCACTTCCGTGTGACATTGCAGATTATTTTGCGCGATTGGACACATGGCAAGCACGTTGGCATGAATTACCTGCGTTGTCTGACAGCAAAGAGGAAAAACAGTGGCAACAGCGTTTTGAACAAACGTTGACGGCAATTCGTCGTCTGCTTGGGCAGCGGGAAAAAGCTGAACAACTGAATTATGCTTTGCGTAAACTCTGCGAAAAAGCAGAAAATGCCCTGACTCGTCCTGTTAAATCTTCTAAAATCAAAGAGTTAAAAGACGCTTGGCAATCGCTGGCTATTCCTACAACTGAGGCGGGATTACTTCAAGAAAATGCCATTCGTTTTCAAAATGCGTTACAGCAATTAGAACAGCATGTGGCACAACAAGCCACTCAGCGCGATCAATGGGTGCAGCAATTAACCGCTGAATTGCAAAATTTGGAAAACGCCTTAGAAAAAGGCGAATTGCACACGGCCATTGATCTGGAAAAAAACAGTATTGATTTGCTCAGTAAGATTACAGGATTACCCACTGCGCAGTACAAAACCTTAGAGGCTCGTTTACACGAGTCGGTGACCAAAATTCGAGAATGGCGCAGTTGGGAAAATTGGGGTGTACTCAATGAACGTAAGTTATTGTGTGAACAAGCAGAACAGTTGTTAGCACAGGGCGCAGATGATCCAGAAAAAACTGCACATTCCATTCGTAAAATGCAAGAAGAATGGAAAAAATTGGGCAGTATCAGCAATTCTCAGGGATTATGGAAGCGTTTTAACGAAGCCTGTAATAAAGCCTATGATAGCTGTCAGGTTTACTTTGATCAGCAAGCCCAACAACGCCAAGCCAATTTGCAAGCCAAGAGACAATTGTGTCAATCTTTAGAAGATTTCATGGCACAAATTAATTGGGATAAACCGAATTGGCGGGAAATGAACCAATATTTACATGCTTTTAAGAAAGAGTGGCACAATATTGGCGCAACAGATCGTAAAGATCGCAAACCGTTAAAAGAATGTTACGATAAATTAGCGGGGCAATTAGAACGTAAATTAAATGCGGAATATGCCGCAAATAAAGCCCTACGTGAACGCTTAATTCAAGAAGCTGAAGCTGCACAAAAAATGGAAGATACCGCGGCAGCAATTGAATTAACCAAAGCCATTCAAAATCGCTGGAAAGTCACTGTTCCCGGTCAGCGTAAAATGGAACATCAATTGTGGGAGCGGTTTCGTAAAACTTGTGATGTGGTTTTTGATCGGTCGAAACATGAAAAAGAAGCCCGCAAAATCGCAGAAGAACAAGAGAAAAATGCCCGCACTCAGAAATTGCAACAGTGCGCCGCGTTGTGCGAGGAGGTTGAGCAATTGCTGGGTCTCAACGGCAGTGATTTGGCGGATGCCTTGATGCGTTTAAAGGAATTTCAAGCCAAATGGCGCGACATCAGCAACCTGTACGCGTCCGAAGCAAAGGCTTTAGATAAACGGTTTTATGCGGCGTGTCATCAGGTGAAATTAAAAGCCCAATTGCAATTACTCACTGAAGATCAAATGCAATTAAAATTATTAGCCGAAAAAGCCGCCTTATGTCATGAATTAGAAATGGCAACGCACAAGGGAATGCTGACCCCAGAACCAATGGAAATGATCCAGTCTCGTTGGTCGCAAAGTCCTGTTTTAGAAAACATGTCACATCAGGCGTTAATGCAACAGCGTTTTGAACAAGCCCTATCGGGTATTATTCCTATTTCGCCAGAGGCGAAAAAAGCCAGAGAATTATTATGTTTGCGCTTAGAGATTTTGGCAAATATAGAATCGCCCCCAGAGCAATCTCAATTGCGTTTGTCTTTAAAAGTGGCGCAATTGTCCGATGCCTTGTCTGGGGCAACTTCCGCAAAAGATAAAGTCTCTGAACTTCAATCATTAGAGCAAGAATGGTATTTAACGCCTGCTTGCGGAGGAGATGATGCGGAAGGCTTAGAAAATCGCTTTTCTCACGCTAAAGCGGCATTAATTCATTTGATTTTAAATCCGCCGTCGTCCTCTAAAAAAGAGGAAAATGCCAAAGACGCAAAAACATCTGGCAATGCGACTTCACAAGGTGACATGAAGTAATGAATACGCTTGATCATGTCAAGGCTCTTTTTGTAGAAAGTATTGCAGTAAAAACGGAGGCGTTGCCGGTGTTGGCCGCGCCTATTGTGCGGGCGAGTCAGCAATTACACGCTTGTTTGCAAGCGGGTGGTAAAATTTTGGCGTGTGGCAATGGGGGATCGGCGGCGGATGCGCAGCATTTTAGCTCAGAATTGCTCAATCGTTTTGAAGTCAATCGACGCGGATTGGCGGCTATTGCGCTGACAACGGACAGTTCTACACTCACCTCCATTGCCAACGACGACGCTTACACGCGAATTTTTGCACGACAAGTGGAAGCATTAGGACGCGCAGGTGATATATTACTGGCGATTTCCACCAGCGGCGATTCACCAAATGTAGTGCAAGCAATCCAAAGTGCGCATACACTCGGTATATCAGTCATTGCGCTAACAGGAAAAAATGGCGGTATCATCGCAAATGTATTGCAGGAAACGGACTGCGAATTGCGCGTGCCTTCGATGCGGACAGCAAGAATACAAGAAGTGCATATTCTTTTAATTCACTGTCTGTGCAGTCTGTTGGATGAGTCCGTTCAACACAGCGGAAACTGACGCAATAATATCGCCACGGGGTCTTATTCTCAAAAAACGCGCAAAAAATGCCATTTTCTCTTGTTTTCTCTCCCCGATGGCACTTAGAAACGAGAGAAACCACCTAAAGAGGAGTCCATCATGACCACAGAAACTCAAGAAATCACTCCCACCAATTCCCATACTCCCCCAACAAGCCCGCATCTTAACAGTGCGAATGTGGTGAAAGCGTGGGAGAGTTTTTTATTTGTTTTATTGATGGGGGGCGGATTATTAGCCTTAGCAATTTATGGATTGCGATCAGCGTTGTTTTAATATTTTCTCTGCTTTTCTCAGTCTTTTTTCTCAACTTTTGATTCTTATTTATACTTATTTTTTTAGGCTTTATTTTCATGAGTCATCATACTGCGTTACCTGTTGATTTTTTTTCTGCTTTTACCGTTGTGTTAGGGATGGGAATAACGGGATTGGCGAGTGCGCGCTTTTTAGCCCAGCACGGGCAACGGGTTTATGTCATGGATAATCGAGAACAACCGCCTTATTTGGCGCAATGTCAGGCTTTGCAGACGGTTTTTCCACAACAATTGTTTTATAAAACAGGGAGTTTTGATAGCGAAATACTTTGTCGCGCCGAACAAGTCGTTATCAGTCCGGGTTTATCTTTGACGCGCGCTGAGTTTGCTGCCGCGCAGCAATTAGGTATTCCATTTATCAGTGAAATTGAATTATTTGCGCGCCATGCCAATGCGCCTGTTGTGGCGATTACAGGATCGAATGGTAAAAGTACGGTCACGACGTTGGTGGGAGAAATGGCAGCTCAAGCGGGTTGGCACGTGCGGGTGGGGGGGAATTTAGGTACGCCTGCCTTGGAATTGTTGACTCATCCCGCGCCTGATTTATACGTGTTGGAATTGTCGAGTTTTCAGTTGGAAACGACTTATTCTTTAAAAACAGCGGCTTCCGTCGTGTTAAATATTTCAGAAGATCACATGGATCGTTATGACAGTTTGCACGCTTACGCACAAGCCAAAGCCAGAATTTATCAACACAGCCGTATTAACGTCATTAATGCGGATGATCCGCAAGTGGTGGCTTTGTTAGACCCTCAACATCAGCATTCTGGTTTTAGTTTACACTGTAATCGTGCGACATTTAGTGTCTGTCATCATCAGGATAAGGTGTGGTTAATTCGTCATTGTGATGAGACTTTGACTTACTTATTGTCTGCTGACGAATTACTTGTGTCGGGCAGTATCATGCAAGCCAATGCGTTAGCGGCGTTGGCTTTGGGCGAAGCGGTGGGAATTCCGTTGGAAGCGATGTTGACGGCGTTGCGGCAATTTCAGGGGCTACCACATCGTTGCCGTTTTGTGAGACGTTATCAACATATTGATTTTTATAATGATTCTAAGGGAACAAATGTGGGAGCGAGTATTGCGGCCATGCAAACTTTGGCGCGTCCGGGGCAAATTGTTTTGATTGCGGGGGGAGATGGCAAAGGGGCGGATTTTAAGCCTTTTGCCGAGGTGGCTGCGACACATTTACGCGCCTGTGTGACATTAGGACGCGACGGGGATCACATTGGGAATTTATTACGTGAGACTATGCCTGTTGTTGCCGTTAATACGATGGCAGAAGCCGTTTTACAAGCGTATCGTCTTGCTCAAGCGGGAGATGCGGTTTTGTTATCGCCAGCGTGTTCTAGTTTAGACATGTTTAATGACTACACACATCGCGGTGATGTATTTACGCAATTGGTGTTGAGTTTAGCGGATTAGTTTTATTCTACACAAAAAAAAGAAGAAACCGAGCCTCTTATCCTGTGAAGTCGGTATCTTCAGCATTGCGGCATCCTTGCCGCCCACATCGCTCTAGCGTTCGATTCTCGCCGATCTTTTTTGTCAAGCATCGCGGCGGAAACATGCACGGGGCATGTGATAAAAATTCTTTTGTATAATTTTCGCTACTTATTTGATTTAATCATATTAAAAAGCGAAATATGAAAAAAGGGCAGAGTTGTGTATCCAGAAAACTCCCCATGGCGTTCGGGCAGGCGCGATGGGGAACTGCGATTACTTCATTTTTTATCATTTTGAGGGCTTTTATGTCTTAAAAAAGCCTTTCTTCTTACAGGTTCAAAGACTGTCGGGCTAAGGCAGTCTTTCTGTGCTTAGGGTCGTTTCTACCGTGAACTTTTCAGAAATCAACCTTCACTGGAGTAAAGTCTAAACCACCTTTGCGATTGTGCCTATTGGAAAGTTTCGGAATCGAAGGTGAGACTTTTTCTGAGTCTGATGGATTTTGTTTTCTCTTCTCCATAAAAACAAAAAAACCGATCCTCACGAATCGGTTTTTTATTTTCCGTCAAAAAGCAAAAAAACGTCTAACGTTTAACGTCTAGGATACAAATTCAATTCTTTTGACAAATACGCCTTCAATTCATCATAAAACACATTGGGGAACGCCTGCGCGTAGCTAAAAGGCTGTGGCGCACCACTGGAATTGCCCGCTTCATTTAAAGTAATATTGACCCGATAAGGCTCGTCAGCCACATCAGCAATGCGGGCGTTTACCGTAATTTCCAGATTTTCATAGACTTTACTTTGTTGTGCGATGGGTTCTCCGGTCACGGCGACGGCGACTGTGCCAATGCGAGATTCGTTAAAAATACGACGAATCATCTGCTCAATTTCCACCAACGCCGTATTTTCCCGCTCAGAACCGACTAATTTAATCGAAAAACGTTTTACTGTAGGCGAGGTTTTCTGCAATTGGACTTCATGCGCAGGATTAACCCGCTCTGGAGCTTCCAAATGGGCAGGATTAACCCATGAGGGCGTTGGCGGTGGGGGCGGCGGGATAACCATTGTGCTGTCCGTTGTGCGCGGTGTAGCAGGCGCGACTGTTTCTGGCGTAATAGTCGGTGCGGGGGTTGTCGGTGCAATCATTGGCGCGGAACGGGGTAACAAATTCAATTCCTTAGACAAATAGTCGCTTAACAACTGCTCAAAAGCCACCGCCTGTTCAGGCAAATAAGAAAAACGCTGGGGTTCGCCTTCTGCTTGCCCAAATTCGCGCAAAGTAATATTAATCGCATAAGGATCATTCGGTTGATCAGCAATACGAGCGTTGATCACAATTTCCAAATTCTCATAAATTTTTTCCCCCGGCATCACGGGTGTGCCACTGCTCACATGCACCGCACGCGTGCCAATACGCGAACGAGCGAATAAATCCCGCACCATGCGTTCAATGCTGAATAACACCTCTCTTTCCCGCTCACTGCCTTCAAGCTTAATCGTGAAACTTTTCACGGTGGGGCTGGTTTTTTGTAGCTGAATTTCGTCGCCAGCGCGCACGCGCAAAGGGGCATCATCGGCGACTAAGGGGGCTGTGGCCGCGAATAAACCCATTCCCATGACCACATAAGCCAAGCGATTACGAATGATCATTGTTGTGCTTCTCCTGTTGTATTTTTACGTTAATCTTTAATGGAACAAAACGATTGCACCCGATATGGGGTTATTTTTGCCACTGTCAATTGCGAAGGAGAGATCACAGCGATCATTTAGCCGCTCGACGGTAGGCCAAAACCATTAAAATCACTCCCGCACCAATCATGGGAATACTCAGCACTTGCCCCATCGTCAGCCAGTCAAAAGCGATAAATCCCAAATGGGCATCAGGCGTGCGGAAAAATTCGGTAAATAATCGCAATACACCATAACCCATTAAAAATAAACCTGAAACCGCCATCATTGGGCGTGGTTTTCTCGAATAAAGCCACAACAGCAGAAACAACACAATACCTTCTGCAAGGGCTTGATATAATTGAGAAGGATGGCGTGCAATATAACCTGCGGCTGGATCGGGAAAAATCATTCCCCACGGTAAATCAGTTGGCCGACCCCACAATTCGCCGTTGATAAAATTACCGATTCGCCCCAAACCTAAAGCGATGGGGATAAGCGGGGCAATAAAATCAGTGATGGCAAAAAAGTGGCATTGTATGCGCCGCGAATAAAGCCAAACGGCCAATAAAACACCAATTAATCCCCCATGAAACGACATTCCACCGCGCCAAACTTGTAAAATATTGAGTGGATGCGCGATATAGCTGGCTAAGTCGTAAAATAACACATAACCCAAACGTCCCCCCAAAATCACCCCCATCGCACAATAGAACAATAAATCACTCAATTGTTCGGTGTTATTCAAGGGAGAATAGGGCGCACGTATACGGCGTAAACCCAGCCACCACGCCAATGTAAAACCAAACAGATACATTAAACCATACCAATGAACCGCTAACGGGCCAATGGAAAATGCAACGGGATCGATGGATGGATAAGTCAACATAATTTTTTGTTCATTTAACGGAGAAAAAAGAGTGGATACAATACATTATGGATTAATTTTGTTATTTTTAGTTTTTTTTAATGCCGTCAGTGCCAATACGCCCTTGGCACACGTCGAAGCCATTCAAGGACGCGCCGCCTATGAGCGCAATGATGTACAACGCCCTTTGATGCTTGGACACGAATTGCTCACAGGTGATTATATCACAAGCAGTCCTGATGGACGGATTTTGCTGCGTTTTTCAGATGGCGGCACGGCCAGAATTGGCCCTAATGCGCGAGTTAAAATTGATTATTTGCAGGTCAAATCTCCGCAGGAAAATAACACCTTAATGGCGGGATTTGAAGTGTTAAAAGGTATTTTTCGTTATTCCAGTGAAAGTACCCACATTGAAGGGCGTGAAGTCAATTTAAAAGCGGGAAGAATTAGCGCAGGCATTCGCGGCACAGATGTTTTTGTTAAAGTGGCTGAAGATAAAGATTGGGTGTGTTTGGTGGAAGGGCAGGTTCAAGTACAAGCAGAAGGAGTGAGTGCCACTTTGAATCGTCCGCGTGAATTTTTCGTTTTTCAACACGATAAAACACAACCTGAAGCCATTTCTATTTTAAACGAAATGGATTTTTATAAATGGTTGACTGATACAGAATTTACCGCATCGTCAAAGTAAGATTTGGTATAAAGTTTGCCTATATCTCATTGCATATAATTTACACTAAAATTCAACAACAACTAATTGAAAAATAAAGTTATTTTTTCTAAATTAAGTGTTGCAAAAATGGAAAATTAACTGCAATGAGACCCTGTAAACCGTATTTAGGCACGAATATCATCGAAGTGAGTTTTATCTTAATGAGTTTAGGATTATTCACTTTAATTTTAATTCCTGCAACCATTGCCACGCCGCCGGTGTCTTTTATCAAAACAAACACACCGACCCCTACCTTACGTCAGGAATCGGTGTTATTTCCTACCCAAACAAAGACACCCCTCTCCACAAAAATAGATGAACAATGTTTGCAAGTGGCTTTATGTCGGGTAGAGCAAGAAAAACCTGTGCTTCTCTATTTAGATTTACCGTAAAGAATTCATAGCGATGAAGCTATTTTTCCCTATTATATCGTTTTGCGAAAACGCGCAATAAAAGCGTAATGTCCACCCAAACTGGTGACGTGTAATTGACCGGCACCTTCTCGCGCTCTTTTTTCTAAATAAGGCAATAATTCAGGCTGATGATGCACGCCAAATAAATCTAACCACCACACCAACAAATGCCGAAACCAACGCGGTAAATCGCGTTGATCAGAAAAATCGACAATATACAACTCTCCACCGGGTTTAGTATTCGCCAATCCAGCTTCCAACGCCGCTTGCCAACAGGGAATCATGGATAAGGTATAAGAAAAAAAGACGCGATCAAAACCTTGATTTAAACCAAAATCTTTTTGATAATCAAATTGTTCTGCCAATCCCTGTTTTAACCGAATACGGGATTGATAGCCGCCTTTTTCGACCTTCAACTGTGCGGTGCGCAACATTTCGTGCGACGCATCAATGCCATACCAAGCCGTTTGCGGATAACGTTGGGCTAATTTGATCAAATTGCGTGCCGTGCCACATCCCATTTCTAACACGTGTTGTCCCGGTGTAATGGTCATGGTATTGATCAAGGTATCTCGACCAAATAAATAGTATTTGCGCGTGGCATCATAAATGTAACGTTGATAACGATACATGCGATCCATGACATCGGTTTGATTCATTATTCATCATCTCTCTGCACGTGAAAACCACTTTTTAATGATTGGCTTTATGATAAACGTGAAAACCACCATAAATCGCCGAGCGATCTTGTTCAAATAAACGCGCTGAATTTGCTTGTTCATAAACAAATTTTTCGCGCAATGCGGGCGGTAATGCCGTTTCAATGGGCGATTCGGGTGACGCGGTGCGGAAAATAATCCGCGTACCGGGTTTACCCACGCGAGCGATCTCTTGCCACAACGCGGTGATCACGGCTGGCGGCATCCAATCTTGTGAATCCAGCAAAACAAAGCGATCTAAGCTGTGACTGGGCTGGTTACGTAGAAAATCGATCAGCGAGGTGATGTGAGTATCCACTCGGTTTACGTTGGCTTTTAACACATCGTAATGTTCTGCTTTCAAATAATCGGGTAAAGCCTGACCATTTTCTGTGTCGTAATGTAGGCTTAATGCTTGCCATGCAAAATAATTATTTTGAATGGGAAATTGACAAAATAAACGTTTCGCCCGCTGACGATATAAATGGATTAAATTGCCACCTGATTCTTCTTTCATATAACGGTATTGTTGCGGCGGAATGCCCAAGCTAAATACCGAGAAAGAAAGATTCCCCACCATTTTGACAAACCAATGTTCAAAAAAAGGCGCGATTTCTTGTTGAAAAATCGCTTCTTGTTCGGCTAAGGTTTTCGCTTGCAGTAATTTTTTCGTATCGGATTTGGCCAGACGCGCAATAAAATGCAAAAAACGCACGAAATAACCAAAACGCGCATAACGATAAAGATTTTTACCAAAATAACCAATACGCCGCTGGCCAATCCATGCGCCACTTTCCCAAAAATGACGAGTATTTTCATCTAAATGTGGCTTAATATAACGGTCGTAATTTTCAATATTATGGGCTTTATCCGCATGCGCAAAAAAGTCAAAAAAAGCTGCATGATCAGGTAGATGTGTCAATGCTGCTAATTTCAAACGGGTTAAGTACATGTGATATTGATTTAAATCAACAGCAATAATTTGTGCGGGCTGTACTTTGAGATAGTTTAAAATATTGCATCCTCCAGAAGCGATAGTTAAAACTCGACTTTCTGGTGTTAATGCAAGGGCTTCTAAATCTACTTTGGGGTCTTCCCAAATTTGGTTGTACACAAAACCATTAAACCAAAAACTAAACATTCTTTGCAGCAAGCCTTGACGACTCATCAGGGCATCTTGATGGACTGCATTCTTCAACAGTTCGCTTGATGAAACGGCATTCATAACCCATATCCTTGAATAATAAGAAAAAATAGCCCGTGATTTGACTATAGTTATTTTTTACGTCAACAGGGGATTCAGCATAGCAAGGATTTGTGACTTAACCGTTAAATCTTTGTTGGTGTGGATTGAAAAATGAAGAATACGCTAATTTAGCGTCTCTAAATCCCCCTCCCCAAGCTGTAACGTTGGACACAATGCCACCACAAATCTCTGTTGTATTTGCTACAAATTGACGGTTTTTTATAAAAAAATCATTTAAAAACAATCCATTATAAAGGTGGAATAAACCTTGCTGAATGGTTTATTGCAAAACCCTGCAATGCCATTTTTGTCACGAGGATTGTGTGATGATGGAATTACCACTACTAGGGCAAACACCGCCCACAGCCAAAACCGGCGGTTGTTCGGCCAGTTCATGCGGCAGTACGGATGATCAATTGAATCATCTGCCCGAACATATCCGGGCGAAAGTCCATAACCACCCCTGTTATTCAGAAGAAGCACATCACTATTATGCGCGTATGCACGTTGCCGTTGCGCCTGCGTGTAATATTCAATGTCATTATTGTAATCGTAAATATGACTGTGCCAATGAATCGCGTCCCGGAGTGGTGTCTGAACTGCTTACGCCCGCGCAAGCGATTAAGAAAACCCTAGCCGTTGCTGCGACCATTCCACAAATGACCGTGCTGGGCATCGCAGGCCCCGGCGATCCACTCGCCAACCCTGAACGCACTTTTGCCACTTTCCGCGCTTTGTCAGAACAAGCCCCAGACATTAAATTGTGTGTCTCAACCAATGGTCTGGCTTTGCCTGAATGCGTCGATGAATTGGCAAAACATAATATTGATCATGTCACTATTACCATTAATTGTATTGATCCAGAAATTGGCGCACAAATTTACCCGTGGATTTTTTGGAAAAATCGCCGAATTCGAGGCATTAAAGCCGCTGAAATTTTAATCGAACAGCAACAAAAAGGCTTAGAAATGCTCACGGCGCGCGGCATTTTAGTTAAGGTTAATTCAGTGATGATTCCGGGCATTAATGACGTGCATTTAGCCGAAGTCAGTAAAGTGGTCAAAGCGAAAGGCGCATTTTTACATAATGTCATGCCTTTGATCGCTGAAGCAGAACACGGCACTTTCTACGGAATTATGGGACAACGTGGCCCAACGGCCTCAGAACTCAAGGCCTTACAAGATTCTTGTGAAGGCGACATGAATATGATGCGCCATTGTCGTCAATGTCGTGCGGATGCGGTGGGTTTATTGGGCGAAGATCGCGGCTCAGAATTTACATTAGATAAAATTGAAGCGATGGAAATTGATTACGCCTCAGCCATGAAACAACGCGCTGAAATTCATGCTCAAATTGAAGCCGATTTAGCCGCGAAAAAAGCCGAGAAAAATAAACCGCAATTAATCCAATTAGACGCAGTAAAAGCCACCTTATCGCGCAAACAATATCGCCCGGTATTAATGGCCGTTGCGACGCAAGGCGGTGGCATTATTAATCAGCATTTTGGTCATGCCAAAGAGTTTTTAGTCTATGAAGTCTCCAGAGACGGCATCAAAATGACGGGACATCGTAAGACTGATTTATACTGCACGGGCGGCGACACTTGTGGCGATGCGGAAACCACGCTACAGAAAATTATCCGTTCTTTGGAAGGCTGCGAAGTGGTATTGTGTTCTAAAATTGGTTACGAACCATGGGGACAATTGGAAGCCGCAGGCATCCAACCCAATGGCGAACATCCCATGGAACCCATTGAAGATGCCTTAATGGCCGTGTATGAAGACATGTTGGCCGCGGGTAAACTCGCTACCCAAACCGACAACATGCGCCAAGCACGGGCTTAATTTTGTCATCCGTATGCGAGGAGTGGACATTAAATTGTTTTACTCTTCGCACCGTCGAACTTCAGATTTTTTAGGTGATCTCATGATGAATTGGTTGTCATCCGCGCTTGTTTCTCGTGCCAAAAACCCTTGTTCATCTTGTCTAACAGATTCATCAGGGGATTATCCGCAATCCGTACCAACGTATTGCTTACGCTATCAACAGCCTTATCGCACTGTATTAATGGCTGTCGCACATCGTTCTGAGCAGTGTGTAACGCAACGTATTCGATATGATTTTGAAGAGGCCAGTGAATTTCTCATTTACGAGGCCACCTGTCACGAAATTCGTTTGATCGGACGTTGCGAAGCGGCGCGATCTGCGGCGGATGCGCAAACGGCTTTGCGTAAAACAATTGCGGCTTTACAAGGTTGTGATGTGTTACTTTGTGCTTATGTGGATAATGTGACGCGATGCGCTTTGGAACAAGCGGATATTATGGTTAATACAGAATATCCCTTGATCGGCATCGAAGATGCGATTTATCAAATTTATCAACGCATGTTAGCCAGTGGCGATCTGACCACGGAACAAATGCACATCCGTCCGGCGGCCTCTGTGCCTCAACCGATTTATGCGTTTTAACTTGAATGATAGAGGAAGAAAGTTGTCATGGCCTTAACGATTATTGCCTCTTGTGTAAACTGCTGGGCGTGTGAACCTTTGTGTCCTAGCCAAGCCATTTATGAAGCAAAACCCCATTTTCTCATCGACGCAAAAAAATGCAGCGAATGTGACGGCGATTATACCGATCCGCAATGTGCCAGCATTTGTCCCATTGAAGGCGCAATTGTCGATCAATGGGGACAGGCGTTAAATCCACCGGGATCGCTAACGGGCATTCCGCCCGAAAGAATGCAAGCGGCCATGGCCGAATTGCAGGCACATTAATATGGCTCGCGTGGTGTTTTACGAAAAGCCGGGCTGCCATAATAACACCCTTCAAAAACAATGGCTTACGGATTCTGGTCATGAGGTGATTGCGCGTAATCTCTTGACAGAAGCGTGGACAGCCGAGCGTTTACTGCCCTTTTTGGCAGCGCGTCCCGTGTCCGAATGGTTTAATCCGGCCGCGCCTGCGATCAAATCGGGAGAAGTTAATCCCACACAGTTGAGCGCGCAAGAAGCCTTGATATTGTTGATTTTACAACCGTTATTGATTCGTCGTCCGTTGTTGCAGGTGGACAATGAGTATCGACAGGGCTTTGATCCAGAAGAAGTGAAGACTTGGATAGGTTTAAGCGTGCCATCGGAAGATGAGGGAAATACTGATATACAAACTTGTCATAAAACCGTTCCTTGTGCGGAGACGAAACCCTTATGACTGCGCAAGCCCAACGTCCAATAAATGTCGCACAGACTCGTGATGCCGTGCCGATTTCTTCGCGGGTGCATTGGATCGGGGCTTTAGACCCCACTTTACGCACATTTGATATTATTTTAAAAACCGCCAATGGCACCACTTACAACGCTTATTTAGTGCGCGGTCAAGACGGTGTGGCCGTGATTGATACGGTAAAAGAAAAGTTTTCTGATGAATTTTTTCAACGCTTAGAAAGCGTGGCCAATTACGATGACATTCGTGTGATTGTGTTAAATCATTTAGAACCCGATCACACTGGCGCATTACCCGAATTAATGCGTCGTGCGCCCCATGCCCGCCTGTATATTTCCCATAAAGCCCAACGGATGTTAAAAGGTTTATTAAAACAAGAATCTTTTGATTTTACCCCAGTCACGACCAATGACACGGTGAGTTTAGGCGATTGTACATTACGTTTTCTCAATACGCCTTATTTACATTGGCCAGATACCCAATGTACTTATTTAGAAGAAGAAGCCATTTTATTTTCAGGCGATGCTTTTGGTTGTCATTTTTGTGACCCGCGATTATTTAATGATTTAGTCGGTGATTTTCGTTTTTCTTTTGAATATTATTACGCGCATATTATGCGCCCCTTTAGAGAACATGTTTTAGCCGCATTAGAATTAATTGAACCTTTACATTTAAAAATCATTGCGCCCACACATGGGCCGATTTTACGCGATCAACCGGCGCGTTATGTGGCGCGTTTTCGAGAGTTGACCGAACCCCGTTTAAAAAAAGAGAGTACAGACAAGACGTTACTGGTTTTTTATCTCAGCTCTTATGGTAACACAGCAAAAATGGCTGAAGCGGTTTACGCAGGTGCCAGCGAAATCGAAGGCGTGCGCGTGTCCTTATACGATTTAGAAGGCGGCGCGGTCGAACCCTTTGTGGATTTAATCGAAGATGCAGAAGGCATTGCCTTAGGCACGCCGACGATCAACGGCGATGCCACCAAAGCGATGTGGGATTTATTGTCCTCGCTGGTGGTGATCAATTTACAAGGCAAAGTGGGCGCGGTTTTCGGTTCTTACGGCTGGTCGGGCGAAGCGGTGGGCATGTTGGAAGATCGTTTACGCGGTTTAAAAGTGCGGGTGCCGGTGCCGGGCATTCGGGTTAAATTAATTCCTACAGAAGAAGAATTAGAAGCATGTCGCCAATTTGGTCGGCAATTGGCTGAAATTATGACCGATAAACAAAAGCCTAAAGTTATCGATTTTGAAGATTTATAAAGATGTATTAAGTTATAGAGGAAGTGAGAAATGAAAGCAGAATTAACCTTTGCAGATATTGGCATTACGGTGCGCGTGCCAGCGGGAACGCGAGTGATTGATGTCTCAGAAAAAGTGGGATCAACGATTGTGTATGGCTGCCGCGAGGGTGATTGTGGCACTTGCTTAATGCACGTGATTAAAGGCGGTGAGAATTTATCACAACCTTCTGTTTTAGAAGATAAAGTTTTAAAAGAAAATATGGCAGGCAAACAATTTCGTTTAGCCTGTCAAGCCCAAATTTTGGGTAATGTCACTGTTGGCCCGGCATAAAGTTTTAAAATCACGTTTAAAAAAACGGCCAATTTGGATTTATCATTGGGAGATAATGCGGGAATTATTCCAACGTTATTTTCCCCAAAAATAAAAACCGTCACTTTTCTTTAATGTTAGCAAATTAAGTTGACGGAATTCTTACCCTCCTCAAATTTAAGTGAGATCACTTATGGCAAAAGCACAAGTCACATTTGCAGACATCGGTGAAACCGTTACGGTGTCAGCCGGCACTCGTATTATTGAAGTGTCTGAGAAAGTCAATGCGGGTTTAGTTTATGGTTGTCGGGAAGGCGACTGCGGGACTTGCATTATGCAAGTGCTTGATGGTTGGGAGAATTTATCACAGCCCTCTGTGTTGGAAGAGAAGGTGTTACGGGATAATAACGTGGGTCGTCACTGCCGTTTGGCGTGTCAAGCCCAGATTTTAGGTGGTTCAGTCACCGTTAAGCCCGCTTAATTCTGATCATTTCAATGTGCAGAGGTTTTTATTATGCCAAATATTACATTCAGTAATCCAAATTACCGTGACAAAACCGTGTATGCCGTTGCAGGCAGTCATACAGAAACCATTTTATCCATCGCACGGGCGCATAAAATTCCCATCGATTTTAATTGTGCCGATGGCGAATGTGGCACTTGTGTTATTAAAGTGTCGCCATTGGATGACAAGGGAATTATGGGTTCTCATTTGACTGAGAAAGAAAAAACCGTGTTGAAAGAAAACGGTAAATTAACCGCACAAGATATTGAAAACGCAGAAGTCGGTGATATTGCGCCGCCTTGGCGTTTAGCGTGTCAGATGATTGTGCGCGATCAAGATATTCTTGTGGAATATTAAGCGATTATCGTCTAATCTGGGGATAACGTCGCTGTATTAGCTCAGTGGCGTTGTCCCTTATGCCTTGTGGAGTATGTGATAATGAATGCGTCAATTCGTCCCGATTATTTCCCCAATTCAACTCATCTCAGTGAGATTAAAAATACAATACCTGAGTCAATGTATGCGGAATTAATGATCCACAGTGCGGGTTTGTCAGAGGATTCGTTGTTTGCGATGTTGATTGCCAGTGGGTATTGTCAGCGCAGTTGTTTACCTAAACAGTTGGGATTGTGTGACGAAGAGTGGACGCTATTGTTAAAAACACATTTTCCCACCTTATCTCTCCCGCAAAAAACCACGCCCGATCCCGTATGGGATTTGACGCGAATGCCCGAAATGGAAGATTTGCGTATTTTATTACAGCAACATCGTCGCGGTAATGATAAACAAAGTGATTGGTTGACGACAATAGTGATCTACGGTTGTTTAGGACAAGATCATTTGTGGCAGGATTTGGGGTTGTGGTCAAGACGCGATTTAAGCGCATTATTCACCACTTATTTTCCCGAATTAGCCGCAAAAAATAATCGGGATATGAAATGGAAAAAGTTTTTATATAAACAATTATGCGAACAAGAAGGGATTTATGTGTGCCGTGCGCCGTCGTGTGAAGTGTGTGCAGATTATTCGCATTGTTTTGGGAAGGAGTGAGCGGCAAAAAAAGCGGTTTGGTTGATTATTTTACGCGCTGTAAAAGGCCTAGTTCTGTTTTTACCGTGTCCTTATCGGCGATAGTGTAACGCATTGTTGTCCCTTTCATTATCCCATCTTCGTAAGTGACTAAAACGTCATTACCGCTGATTTTGTAAGAAACTTTTTCAATTATACCCATTGTCTCCGTTTCTCCTTTCCGAAATTGGACGGTCATTGGCATTAAGCCTGACATTTGCCAAGTTCCTGCAAGGGGACCTGGGTCGCTATTTCCACAACCCAAAATAAAAATACTTAAAATAATTACGGCTAAAAATTTTGCTGTTTTCATGGTGTTAAGAATCATTGTTAAAAGGCACTGATGTTAGAATTAGAATATATACAACACAATATGCTTACTCAAAAGAATATTCACTCCCTTCTTTTAAAGAAGCATTATATACCAATTTTTTCAGAGTCGTATGATAATACTTTTCAAATAGGAGAGAATAATGAACAAAAGATATGAAGATTTGGAAAAGTTAATGTCAACAGGTGAAGCGAGAGAAGTGAAGCGAGCGATGGCAGTAAGAATGTCTTTGCTTGGTTTTGTGCGTGCGGAAGCGGCTTTAGCGTGTTGTGTCAGTGTGCAATTTGTGGATAAATGGAAAGCCATTTATTTAGCGTCAGGGGTTGAAGGATTAAAGTTAGCGTATAAAGGCTCACCAGGGTATTTAAAGCCGCGTGAACGAGAAGATGTGATTAATTGGATACAAGAAAAGAAGACAATAACAATAGAGGAACTAAAGAGATACTTAAAAGAGGAGTATGATGTTTTCTATTCTTCAAATACTTCTTATACTAAATTATTAGAAGAAGCGAATTTAAGTTATAAGAAGACACACAAAGAGAATTCGGCAAAAGATGAGGTAAAAGTGGAAGCTAAAAAAAAAGAGATTAAGGATTTAATAGATAAGGAGCGTGAACAGATAGAAAGTGGAGAGGTAATGTACTGGATGCAAGACGAAAGCCATCAGTTGTGGGGAGATATTTGTGGTTATGTTTGGTCGAAAAAAGGAGAAAGAACGTCAATAAAGATGAGTAATTATCGCACTTCTCAAACGTGGTATGGAGCGGTGAATATTTATACGGGAGAATTTATTTTAGATAGGGCAAAGAAAGCTGATACAAAATATACGATAGACTTTATTAACTGGCTCATTTACAGATATAAAGAAGCCCGTCATGTGATTATTTGGGATGGTGCAAGTTATCATCGTTCTGAAGGTTTAAGAACTTATTTAGAGAAATTAAATGGGGGACTTCCAGAATCAGAATGGAAAGTTCGTTTATTAAGATTTGCACCTAATGCCCCAGAGCAAAATCCAGTCGAGGATATTTGGCTTCAAGGTAAGAATTGGGTCAGAAAGAATTTTCATCGCCTATCAAGCTTTAAAGAAGTCACTAGTATGTTTGAGACCTTTTTGTCAGGTAAAGTGTTTAAGTTTAATAAAATTAAACAGTATCTTATACCTAATATCTAGGTAGATATTAAAACTTAATTTGTTTTTATATCTCACATAATTTTGGTATATTTGAGCAGGCAAAAAAATCTTTAGAAATATCATTAGACTTGTGGTATCAAAAAAACCTGGTATTAACCGATTCCAAAAAGGAGTATCAAAATGAATTTCAATCTGACAAATAAAAACACAACCAGACAATGGAGAGCCTTAATCGCTCTGGATGCAAAGCAGTTTGATATGTTGCTGGAAGTTTTTAAACAATCTTATCTCACTTTACAAGGTTCAACACTCAAATCAAGATTGATGAATGATAAAGCCACTTACTGCATTAATAACGAGAGAGAATTATTGTTATTTACACTAACCCGTTTAAAGCAAAGTTTAACTGATGATGCTTTAGGTGTGATGGCAGGTATGGATGGTTCTCACGCCAAGAAAACGCAGAGATTAGGCTTGCGTATTTTAACTCATGCCTTGTGTGTTTTAAAGCATATGCCTGCCAGAGACATAGACAATATCGATGATTTTAAAGCTTATTTTTCCGATATAGAGGAGTTGATTATTGATGTGACAGAGCAAGATATACAACGTCCATCGGATAAAGAAATCCAAAAGGAATTTTATTCGGGTAAAAAAAAACTCACACAGTAAAGATGTTAGTGATTGTTAATAAACTTAAAGAAATTTTGTATATAAGCCATCCTGTAAATGGTAAATGCCATGATTTTAACGTGTTAAAGAAAATGCTTTCTCCAGATAAAAAATATTTTATTGAGTCTAATATTTTAGTTGATTTAGGTTTTTTAGGTATGGATAAACAATATGATTGTAAATCGGTGTGTTTTCCTCACAAGAAATCCAAAAATAAGCCGCTTACTCGAGAACAAAAAGAGGAGAATAGGATTCTACCTTCAAAGCGTATTGTTGTGGAAAATGCAATTTGCGGAGTAAAGGTATTTAGAATTTTATCAGACCGATTGAGAATCCACTACCTTGATTTTTATGATAAAATTTTGTCCTGCTGTGCAGGACTACATAACTTCCGCTTAAACACAACTACTTGATTTTAATTGAGACCACAACTCTAATAAATGTGCTAAATTTTTATTTACTGCTTAAAACAGCAATGAATAATAGTATTACTAATGCTGTTTTGAAAACAAGGCAAACTCTAAACGATTTTTGCTTTATTTGGCAAGTGATTTTATTGCTTACTTTTAAAACAAGTCGTAAACGTAAAATTTTATATTCTATAATACAGTATAGATTCTTCAAGTCATTCCCCTCCAGTTCTGCAATGCAAAATTTTCGCTTGCAAATAGATTAGAATTCACTAATATTTCCATATTCTGGATGATCTTAACTGCTCTTGTTTACCTTGCGAAGCATGAATTTTTTTACATGATTATTAAATTTTTTAAAAACTTAGGAGTTGTGACATGTTTATCCGCTATCTGCGAATTTTAAACCGCTATTTGCGCTTGATGCTGTGGGGAGGGGGATTGTGGGCGATGCCCTTGTTGGTGTGGGCTTTGGATACGGCAGTGGCTGAACGGCAGTCTTTACCCGACACATTGACCGTCGATGCACTGATTGAACCCGTTCATCGCGCCACTTTAACCGCACAAACCAGCGGACAAGTCACTGAAGTCAATTTTGATGTCAATGACACAGTGAAAAAAGGCGCAGTATTAGTCCGCTTAAACGATGCCGAACATCGCAGCGCGTTGGCACAAGCCAATGCAGAATTGCGAGAAGCCCGCGCTCACTTAAATGGCGTACAAAGCGAATATAACCGAGTCAAAGCCAGTTACGACCGCAAAGCCATCGCCGCGGTTGAAATGGATCGCGTGAATGCCGAACTTCGCGTGGCACAAGCCCGTGTCGGTTCTGTAGAAGCCGCCATTAAACGCGCTGAAGAACAATTGCAATACACTGTATTAAAAGCTCCGTATAGCGGAATTGTTTTAGAGCGGCATATTGAATTGGGAGAAAGCGCAGCCCCCGGACGTTTAATCATGTCAGGGTATTCGTTTGATCAATTACGGGCTGTGACCAGTATTCCTCAAAGTCGAGCGGCGGCTGTGCGTCAACAGGATCAAGCCAGTATTATCGTTAATCTGCCTGACACGCCAACCCGTTATAAAGTAGAGAAAATTACCGTATTGCCCCAAGCGGATACCCAGTCACATAATTTTCGGGTGCGTTTGGAATTACCTAAAAATATTCCTGATTTAAAACCCGGAATGTTTGTTAAAGCGGAGTTTATTTTGGGACAACAAGCGCGTTTGATGTTGCCACATCAGGCTGTGGCTTATCGGGGCGAAGTCAGAGCGGTTTATCCCATTGATGAACAAGGTAAATTAACCATGCGTCAGGTGCGTTTGGGGAAAATTATTGGTGATCAGATTGAGATTTTATCGGGTTTATCCGAAGGAGAGCGGGTGGCGTTAGACCCCTTGAACGCGGCTATTTTGTTGAAAGAACAACGCGCTGGACAAAAGGTTTCTACCCATGCTCAATGAACATCACACAGAATCCATTGATACGCCTGATCATTCTCGTTTGGGAATTGCGGGAAGTACGGCCAAACAATTTTTAACCACAGAAATTACGCCATTATTAGCCTTAGTGGGTTTATTACTGGGAATTTTTGCGGTATTGGTTACGCCCAGAGAAGAAGAACCACAAATTAATGTCACTTTTGCCAATGTATTTATTCCTTATCCCGGTGCATCGGCGCGAGAAGTTGAACAAGTGGTGAGTACACCCGCCGAGCAGAAATTTTCTGAAATTGAAGGCTTAGAACATGTGTATTCAGTGTCTTATCCGGGCTTATCGATTCTCACGATTCAATTTAAAGTGGGCGAAGATCGCACGTCAGCTCTGGTGCGTTTATATAACGCAGTGTATTCAAACCAAGATTGGTTGCCGGCGCATTTAGGTGTGGGACAGCCCTTAGTAAAACCGAAAGGCATTGATGATGTGCCGATTGTCACTTTAACGTTGTGGACGGATGATCCCAAATGTGGCGCGTGTAATTTGCAAAAAATCGCCCATACCATTGAAGCTGAATTAAAACGGGTCAAAGGCACACGGGATATTTATACCATTGGTGGTTCTGATGCGATTGTCCGCGTATTGTTAGACCCGGTGCGCTTAACAGGCTACGGATTAACAATTGATGACTTACGTTATGCCCTGAGCATCAGCAATGCCATTAAAGACGCGGGATCAATCGTGCGGGATGATCGGGAAATTTTGGTGCAAGCCGGTACTTTTCTCACCCAAGTTGAAGAAGTGGCCAATTTAGTCGTAGGGATGCACAATGGACATCCTGTGTATTTATCCGATGTGGCGACGGTGGAAAAAGGCACGGATCAGGTTGAGCGTTATGTGTCTTTTCACACAGGCCCCGCCTTGGACAGCAAAGGCATTGAAGTCGCAGGAGATTTTCCTGCGGTGACCGTGGCGATTGGTAAGCAACCCGGTACCAATGCGGTAGAAATTTCGCGCCAAGTGACAGAACGTTTTGAACAATTGCGCGGCACATTTATCCCCGATAATGTACAAGTCACTGTCACACGAGATTATGGTGAAACCGCAAACAGTAAAGCGCAAAAATTAATCAGTAAATTAATCTTTGCCACGCTTTCTGTGGTGTTACTGGTTTTATTGGCGTTAGGTTGGCGCGAGGCGATTATTGTGGGGGCGGCGGTAGTGATTACTTTATTAATCACTTTATTTGCGTCGTGGGCGTGGGGTTTTACTTTAAATCGGGTGTCTTTATTTGCATTGATTTTTAGTATTGGCATTTTGGTGGATGATGCGATTGTGGTGGTGGAAAACATTCATCGTCACATGCAAATGGGGAAAAAGAATTTATTAGAAGCCATTCCCTTAGCCGTGGATGAAGTCGGCGGCCCTACCATTTTGGCGACATTTACCGTAATTGCGGCATTATTACCGATGGCATTTGTGACGGGATTAATGGGGCCTTATATGAGTCCAATTCCGATCAATGCCAGTTTTGGTATGTTGATTTCTTTAGCGGTGGCTTTTATTTTTACGCCGTGGTTAAGTTATAAGTTTTTTAAGAAAATAGCCGCCGAACATGCCGCACACGGTCACGGTGATCACATCGATATGAAACAAGGTCTGGGTTATCGTTTTTTTAATGCGATTATTAGACCTTTTTTAAAATATATGTCTTTGCGTTGGCTTATGCTATTTGGGGTTTTGGCTTTAATTGTGGGTTCCATGTTATTGGCTGTGACGCAACATGTGGTCTTAAAAATGTTGCCTTTTGACAATAAATCGGAATTCCAAATTGTGGTTGATATGCCCGAAGGCACCAGTGTGGAACATACGGCGCGGGTATTAAATGCGTTGGGAGAACATTTAAAAACAATCCCTGAAGTGAGCGATTATCAGATTTATGCTGGTATGGCGGCACCGATTAATTTTAATGGCTTAGTGCGGCAATATTATTTGCGGAAAGGGGCGATTGTTGGGGATATTCAAGTGAATTTGGTGGATGCGCATCATCGCAGCCGTAAAAGTCATGAAATCGCCTTTAGTGTACGCGAGCCATTGCAGGCGATTGGGCGCGAATTGGGGGCGAATGTGAAAATTGTTGAAGTGCCGCCGGGGCCTCCCGTACAAGCTCCGTTGGTGGCGGAGGTGTATGGTTTGGATTATGAAGGACAATTGCGCATGGCGAAAGCAGTGCGGCAAGTATTTGAAAATACAAAAGATATTGTTGATGTGGATGACAGTGTGGAATCGCCTGCGCCTAAATTAATTATCGAGATTGATCAGGCCAAAGCGGCGCGTTTGGGTGTGTCACAACAAACCGCGGTGACTGCGATTAATACGGTATTGCGGGGTGAAGATGTGACTTTTCTTTATGAAAATAATGTGAAATATCCCATTCCCATTCGTTTAACGTTCGCACCCGGTGAAAAGGCTGAAGTGGATCAATTGCAAAATTTGCGCGTGCGCAGTCAAAGCGGCCATTTAATTGCCTTATCTGAATTTGCTCAAGTGCGTTTAAGTCAACGGGAAAATGCGATTTATCATAAAGATTTATTGCCCATTGCTTTTGTCACGGGAGATATGGCGGGTAAATTAGACAGTCCTTTGTACGGTATGTTTGATATTTTTGCCGTCTTAAAAGACAGTCCTATTGAGGGCTATGATTTGCAACAATACTTGTTTCAACAACCTGAAAATCCTTACCGTTATAGCATTAAATGGGATGGAGAATGGCAGGTGACATTTGAAACGTTCCGGGATATGGGCATTGCGTATGCGATTGGGATGATTTTAATTTACTTATTAGTGGTGGCGCAATTCCGTTCTTATCTGGTGCCATTAATTATTATGGCACCGATTCCTTTAACGATTATTGGCGTGATGCCGGGTCATGCGTTATTGGGAGCGCAATTTACGGCGACATCGATGATTGGGATGATTGCATTAGCGGGAATTATTGTGCGCAATTCCATTTTATTGGTTGATTTTATTAACCAACAAGTCGATGAAGGAATGGATTTTGCCGATGCGGTGGTGAATGCCAGCGCAGTGCGGGCAAAACCGATTGTTTTAACGGGATTAGCGGCAATGTTAGGGGCATTTTTTATTCTGGACGATCCGATTTTTAGTGGATTAGCGGTGGCGTTAATTTTCGGAATTTTTGTTTCGACTTTATTAACATTAATCGTGATTCCTGTCATGTACTATGCGTTTACGCGCAAACGGTTCATGAAAAAATCCCCCGCCACTCCCACAGAACCGCCAGCTTCTGCGCCAAAATCTCCCGAGGTGATCGTTGAAGATGATCCGGTGATTCAACAGGAATTCCAACCCTCACATCCGCCTGCTTCGGCTTCGTGAGTTTTGTCCATTTGATTTAGAAATTGCCCGCCTCCCAATGCGTTGCGTTGGGGGGTTGGTTTTTGGAATAAGTCGTTAAATAAAAACATTCAGAATTTTTACTTTTCTACCCAATTTTTCTCACGCTTGACATAACACAAATCCCACACGCCATGTCCCAAACGTTGTCCTCGTTGTTCAAATTTGGTCAAAGGACGATCCACCCGCCAACGCGGCAAAAAACAACGCGGTGCCAGTTTATTTTGAAAACACGCATTCGCTTCTAAAACATTCAGCATTTGATACGCATAATCTTCCCAATCCGTCGCCAAATAAAACTCACCATTCACTTTTAAACGACTGGCAATTAAGGCAACAAAATCAGCTTGAATTAAACGCCGTTTAAGATGTCTTTTTTTCGGCCATGGATCGGGAAATAACACATAAAATCGTTCAATACTATTAGGTGCAATGCAATGGGTTAATATTTTCACGGCATCTTCGGTCATTACACGCACATTCGACAAAGCATCATCACTTAATTGCTGCAACAAACGCCCTGCACCGGGCAAATGAATATCAATCCCCAAAAAATCACATTCAGGATAATGACAAGCAAAATAATGTAACGCATCACCGCGTCCGAAACCGATTTCTATATGTTTAGGCGCGGTGCGTTGAAATTCGGCATTGAGATCAAGAATTTGTTCTTGATAATCAATGCCATATTGCGACCAAAAATGTTGTAAAGCACGTCGTTGGGCATCGGTGGTTCTGCTATTGCGACGCACAAAACTGCGAATTTCACGGATATTTTCCATAAGTAATCAAAAACAAGGTAAAATTAAAAAATTACTCCGTCCGCGCCACCAACAACACCACCGAACGGCCAGATACCGCATAATGATCTTGTTGCGTTAAACGAACCGTTTCTTGTAAAGAAGCCGCAATATCTTCTGGCGCACTTAAATAAGTATCAATAAAACGATACCACGATTGTCGAGAAGGTAAAGGCGGCAATTCAAAAGTTAAATTATCCCAAAACGCATTAATAATTAAGTAATAATGTGCCGCATAATAACCTTCATCAGAACGCAATTGTAACGCTAAAGAACGCGACTCCCAAGACCAATCAGGACAAGATAATTTAACCCCATGCCACTGCACATGAGGAACATGGCGATGATGTTCAGATAAAAATTGATTCTGTTGAAATAATGTTTCATGACGGCGTAAGAGAATTAATTGTTGACAAAAACGCCATAAATCGGCATTTTTTTCGACCAATTGCCAATGAAACCAACTGATTTCATTGTCTTGACAATACGCATTATTATTGCCTAATTGCGTGCGCCCGCATTCATCTCCGGCCACTAACATGGGCGTGCCTTGCGAAAGAAATAACAGGGCTAAAAAATTCTTCATTTGTCGCTGCCGTAATTGTATAATGCGAGTATTAATTGTTTCTCCTTCTTGGCCGCAATTCCAACTGTTATTGTGCGAATCGCCATCTTGATTATTTTCACCATTAGCTTCGTTATATTTTTGATTATAACTGACCAAATCATGAAGAGTAAAACCATCGTGAGAAGTAATAAAATTAATACTGCGCCATGGCGCATGATATAAGTCAGGACTGCCCATCAGGCGATTTTTTAAACCCATAATCTGCCCCCCATCGCCTTTAAGAAAACGTCTAATGTCATCTCTAAAGCGACCATTCCATTCTGCCCAACGTTGTGGGCAAGGAAATTGTCCCACTTGATATAATCCTGCCGCATCCCACGCTTCAGCAATTAACTTAGTTTGTGCCAAAATAGGGTCTTGTGCAATACGCTGAATTAAAGGCGGTAAAGGCAACACTTCTCCCTGCTGACCGCGACAAAGAATAGAGGCTAAATCAAAGCGAAAACCATCAATGTGCATTTCCAATACCCAATAACGCAAACAATCAATAATTAAATCGCTCACGACAGGATGATTGGCATTAATAGTATTGCCACAACCTGAATAATTTAAATAAGCCGTTTTGTCTTTAGTCAGTAAATAATAAACTTCGTTATCAAATCCTTTTAAAGAAAACGTGACACCGTGTTGATCTCCTTCAGCCGTATGGTTAAAAACCACATCTAAAAAAACTTCAATGCCCGCACAATGAAAGGCTTTAACCATACTTTTAAGTTCGTTTAATACCTGTTGTGGATTGTCGGCATAACTCAATTTAGGTGCAAACCAATTAATAGAACTATATCCCCAATAATTCGCTAAAAATGCGCCATTCTGCGGATTGCGGCGTGGATTTTCAGCTTCGTCAAATTCGTGAATGGGTAATAATTCAACCGCGGTCACGCCTAATTGTTGTAAATAGGGGATTTTTTCGGTTAAAGCGGCAAAAGTGCCTGCTTTTGCATTAACCTGCGCGCTGGGGTGTCGGGTGAAGCCGCGCACATGTAATTCATAAATAACGGTTTCGGCATAAGGGCGATGAAGCGGACGATCAGCTTCCCACGCATAATGGTCGGCGACGACCACGCCACGCCGCACGCCGCTGGCAAAAATGCGGCGACGCGAGGCTTGTTGAGGTACAGACCATTCTGGGCGACCTTGAATTAATTTGGCATAAGGATCGAGCAGTAATTGTTCCCGTTCCAAATGCAAAAATGAAGGCGCATGATTCGGGTCATAAGCCACGTGATAAGCATATTCCCAATCAATACCAATGCCTGCTACAAAAACATGCCAAATGTGACCTGTGCGATGAATGCGAGAACGCAAGCGAATTTCACGACGAAATTCAGAACGATATTCTCTAGGGGCAAACAACACTAATGAAACACTGCTGGCCGAACTAGAAAAAACAGCAAAATTAACCCCATTTGGCAATAACGTTGCGCCTAAAGGTAAGGGATAACCCCGCTGAATTTCTAAGTTATAAATAGTATTCATTTTTTATTAAAAAATTGCCTAATAATAAATTAAAATAAACGCCACGATCAAGCCAATGAATGGCGTTAATTTTTCTCAGTATTGGCTTCTACAACCAGTAGAGAAACCACACCTGTTTTAGCCATTTGTTGCAGATGACGAGTTAAACTTTCGGCTTCGTCGTAATCATCGTAAAGTGTGCCGCCGCCCGCCGCCACATACATGTGTAATGCGGCACTCCATTCGACTGTACCTGATTGATCTTGAAGCTGAACACGGTAATAACAGCGCGGTTTTTGTCGATGTTCTGCGGCGATTTCGGGGACGGGTTTTAACTGGGCTTTTTTAGCGGCGCGCTCACCATCACGCCATCCCGTATCCCACCATGAATGTTCTTGAGAATCAGTGGGATAAGGGTTTTTATCTCGACTCATGCCCTGCTTAAATGCGTGCAACCCCATGCGCAAGCGATGTTCTCGAATTTTATCTTCTTCGGTAATGCCTTGTGCAATTTCTAGCATCATTTTGTCTAATAAATCAATTAAATCTTGGCTGCTCCATTGTTTGCGTTTTTCCAATTGAATGGTGGCAATGACATAACGCAAAACTCGCAAAACATGATTAGCAAAATCAATACGCTCTGGTGTGTCTAATTGCAGGCGAGTGTCTATTGAATCTTTTGACATTTTATTATTCCTTATGGCAGGTTAATCGTGGGAAAAAGCAGTGATGGTATTATTTTGTATAAAATAGTATAAATAATGGCTTAAATGAAAATGCTTATTGACGGCTAATGTTTGTTCACAGGTTTGTTCAAAAGTTTTTCCATTTTGCAATGCAGAAAGTAAGGTAAATTCTGCTGGAGATAATCGATGCAATTCGATTAAAAAATTTCGTCTCAAAATTAATAATAAATCCCCCCCTTGCGCCAAATCAACGTGTTTATCGCCTTGATAATGGTCTTGATTCACTTGCCAAATACGTTGAATGGGATAATCAGAAGCCAATAAATGCGCCGATGGATGTAAATGAAAGCGTAATGATGCCGATTGGTCAACAGGAATTTGTGCCAATGCTTCTATTTGAAGAGCATCAGAATCCGCCGCATGAAAAGCACAATGCCACGCCCATTCTAAACGCGCCACATCAGGTAAATAAATCAGTGATTGTGCAGGAGAATAATGGGTAATAAATGTGTTAAAAAACGCACCATATTCGTGTAAATCGCCAGAATAAGACGGATAATGCTGCACATAGTGTTTAGCCATCACGTAAAAAAAACGCTCGCCCACCAATCGTTGCACCACAGGATAAATGCGGCTTAACGCATCGCTTAATAGACCAAAAATACTATTGCGATAAATCATTAATCCATTTGCACTTTCTGCGGTTAAGGCAGAGTCAGAAAAATCATCGGCTTTTTCGACTGAAAAATTCCAGATCAAATCGGCAAAATTTTCTTGTAATTGTTTTAATTCACTGGGTGCGTTCATGATAAATTTTCCGATAATTATCTGCTTTTTCAGCTTCATTAACTAATTGTTTTAATTCAGGAATATCATTATCCCATTCGATAATAGTTGGTATATCACCGAAATAAGTTAAAGCCTTTTGATACCATTCCCAAACGCCATCAGCTACGGTTCGGCTATGGGTATCAATCAGTAATGATTCATGATGATTCTCAAATCCCACCAAATGAAATTCTTTGACCGCATCACTAGGTATTGCCGCTAAATAAGTTTCTGGATTAAATCCATGATTAAACGCATTGACATAGACGTTATTAATATCTAATAAAACACCACAACCTGTTCGTTGCACCAATTCCCGAATAAAAACCCATTCAGGCATCGTAGAAGCCTTAAATTGAATATAACTGGAGACATTTTCAATTAATAGTTGTCGCCCTAAATAATGCTGCACTTGATCAATACGCTGACTTAAATAAGCTAATGTGCTTTCATTATAAGGTAGCGGTAATAATTCGTTAAAAAATCGCTGATTTACAGATGACCATGACAAATGCTCTGACACCAATACAGGCTCAAAACGAGCGATTAATTGTTTTAATTTTTCCAAATGAGAAACGGCGAATTGATCCGTTGAACCCAACGATAAACCCACCCCATGCAGACTCAAAGGATACAATTCACGTAGTCGCGTCAACCAGCGCAGCGTCGCCCCTCCCGCACTGAAATAATTTTCACTGTGGGCTTCCAACCAACCCACCGCTGGCCGCGTTTCTAATAATGCCTGATAATGCACCGAACGCAAACCAATCCCTGCTTTTAATGGAAAAAAAATTGAATTCACTTTGTTTTTGCTCTGTTTTGGCGATAATAATGTTGTACAATTTCCCTTTGAAATTCAGTTTATCATCCCCATATTAACACTGGGCAATTGCCCTTGAGAAATGGCAGACGCTAATCTTAACACTGAGTAAGGAGTATTTTTCTAATGAATCGAGTGGCTAACACATTGATTTCTGGGCTATTATTAACAACTGCGCTGAGTGGCACCGCATGGGCAGATGATGCCAAAAAAGATGCTGTCGAATACCGCCAAAGTGTTTACCAAGTCATCAAAGGGAATTTTGCCCCGATGGCACAAGTGGTTAAAGGCGAAGCCAGTTATGACGCGGACAGCTTTACACTACGTGCCGAGCGCGTAGCCGCATTGAGCAAGATGGCTTTAGAAGGCTTTATTCCAGAAACCGACATGCTCAGTATGGACGTTAAAACGGGCGCAAAACCCAATATTTGGGAAGAATGGGACGATTTCAAAGCCAAAAATGCGGCTTTAGCCACTGAAAGCGAAAAATTATTAGAAGTCGCTAAAACAGGCGATTTAGACAAGATCAAAGCACAGTTTGCTGAAACAGGCAAAACTTGCAAATCTTGTCACGATAAATTCCGCGAGAAATAAACGCAAAATGGGAGGTATTGGGTTAAATAAAAATTATCCCCTATCTCCCATCTTAATGATTCTGCTGCTGACTTTCAATATTAAGTTGTTCATGTCTTTTATTTGACTCTTTTTTAAGAGTAAAAATAATTCTTTTCTCCCCTTCTTTTCTCTTTATTATTCCCTTTATAATTCGGCACTATTGATTCTGTGGTGATACTTCTTATGAGTGAGGTAAAGCCATCAGAGTCTATGGTGTGGTTGAATTTGATAAAAAATACAGTTATATTGACGCGATTTTGTGAGTGGTAATAAAGGAGTGAAATGATGACTGATGAGCAATTAATTGCAGCGTATTTTGCGGATGAATCGAAGTTGTATCAAGATTTTTATCGTAAAGTGGTGTTAAAAGAAGAATGGGATGAGGCTCGGCCAATTGGTAAATTGCCGTCTCTTGAAGAAATGAAGGCGATGGCAACGCAGTGGCTGAAAAATTTGCGTAAGCAAGATGAGGTGCGCGATTTTTTCTGTAAGGTTAAGTTAAGCCGTTTAAAAGGCGGTGAAACGGCGTGTTCGTATTGGAAAAAAACACGCGGCGTTCCCCACGCACAACAAGAATTGGCCATTGCGATTTTTGCCGATATATTTGTTGTGCCAGTGCTTCATCCCACTCATACCACTGTGGTGGTTTCAGCTTTAGTGCTGATGCACACTTTAGATTTTCTGTGTCAGGATTGTGGGGATTAAGGGAGTTTTGAAAATTGGGATAGCACTTGTTAATAAGGTGCTATCCTGAATTATCTGGTATCAATTTGAGAGGTAAATCATGCCGATTGCAGAAGGGGAATTAACACGTCTTTTAGAGCGCGCCACGGTTAGATTTTGGGTAGGAAAAGAAAGTGTCGGGACGGCTTTTTTTATTACCCCTGATTATTTATTAACTGCCTATCATTGTATTGGGGAATATGCAGACAGAAATGAGCTTTATATTAGCAATAGTATTTATGGTAAAAAACGTGTCAGATTAGAAGAGGATAAATGTTTTAGAAATGAAGAAATTGATATTGCGGTTTTAAAATTGTGGAATGAAAAACCCAGTTCTGATTATGTGCCATTGGGTTTGGTGAATATTTTAAATCTTTCCCAATCGGTTGTTGCTTTGGGTTATCCGCAAGATAATTTTATGATTACTGAAGGGAAGCTATTAAGTTTTCCAGAAAAGCATCCAAATATGTTTATTTCGGATTGTTTAAAAGGGCGCGGACAAAGTGGTGGATTGGTTTATCATCATGAAAGTCAACGGGTTGTGGGTTTAGCTTTGCGGGTTTGTGAAGAGGATTATTTGTTAAATAGTGGTTATGTGGGGCGTTTTGATGAATTGTTTAGACATTGGCCACAATTACGTGATTTAAACGCAAAAACTATTCAACATTGGAATAATCGACTGGGTTTGTCTGATAATTCAGTGGTCATTAAAACGGTGATTAAACCTTCTCGCTGGGGATTTTGGCTGGGTTTTGGATTATTATCTGTGTTGATTTTAAATGTGGCTTATTGGGAAACTAAGCAGCCCATAATTGTTGTCAATAATCCAGAACCATCATCCATTTTATCTCAAGCTAAAAATCAACTTGATAAGGCTGAAAAATCATTGTCATTATGCCAATCGGATTTAACAAGCTATAAAAATAATTATAATGGCTTGCAATCTCGCTTTAAACAGCAAGAAACTGCGTTAAATACTTCAAAAGCGGATTTGTCTGCTTGCCAAAATAAGTTGCGAAGTTTGCAGACAGAATTAAAGGTAATGGAAGAAAAATTGGTAAAGGCTGAATCTAAAACATCTTTAATCAAAGACCGCTACCGCGACAACGGCGACGGCACTGTAACCGACACCAAAACCGACACCAAAACCAATCTCCAGTGGATGCGCTGCCTCATTGGACAAGAATGGCAAAATGGACGCTGTCAGGGAGAAGCACAGAAAATGGATTGGGATGAAGCACAGAAACTAAAGATTAGCTTTGCGGGACATAGTGGTTGGCGACTCCCGACGATTGAGGAACTGCGCAGCTTGGTTTACTGTAGCAGCGGAAAGCCTGCTTATTTTCCAAATAACGGCAAAAAGTGTGAGAGTGAGTATCAGCGTCCAACCTTAGTCAAAGAAGCATTTCCTGATGCGCTTGCTGAACACCACTTTGTTTGGTCTAGTTCCCCTGTTGCGGGCAACGAAGGCTACGCGTGGTACGTGGGTTTCAAGCATGGTCATGGCAGCAGCAACTATCGCAACGGCTATGGTCACGTTCGGTTGGTGCGCGGCGGACAGTGATTTGCATTTTTTCTTATTATTTTGTCAGAATCAGAATTTACAGACACAAGGATTTTCAGAATTAATCCGTTCTTAAAATAGTTTTTCTTCAATTCTGGAAATTTTAAAATTCTGGAAATTCTGATTCAGACACAATAAAGATGAATCATTTCATACTTTTTTCATCGGGAGCAATTGTGGGCTGAGTTGAGGTGTCCGTAGTGGTTTCAGAAGGCAAAGGCGCAGGAATAGCTGACTCTGCTTCGGCTGTGGCTTGGGCTTCGCGGGCAAAAAATCGTTGCATATCGTGTGGAATAATATCGCCTAATGGTTTGAAATCGTTATAATTTCTCGCATAAATATCCATTCCATCACACTGATTAAACTGCGCTTGTTTAAATAACGCCCGAAATGCCTCGCGGCGCAATTCCTCACTGACTCCCTGCGAAAAAAACGGTTGCATATCGGTTTGCGGCGTTAAACTGTCTAGGGACGGCATATCCGCGTCTGTGAGCGGTTTTTCCTGCGTGTCTGCTGTCGTCGTCACTTGCGCTGGGGATTTCGTCGTATCCGCAATAATCGGCGGCGTTTCAGAAGAATCCGTAGGGAGTTGTTGCGCGGCGCGTTTGCGCTTTGACCAGCGTTGTAAAAAAGAATCTGAAGTCATAATCTATTTCTCCTCAAGTAGTTAAACAAAAGTAATCTGGTATTCATTACCAAATCGCCTCAGGGCGTAGTTAAATAAAAATATTAAGGTATTAAAAGCGTTCAGAATTTTCACATTTCTACCGCCCCCCTACCCCCCTCCTGCTAGGAGGGGGAAAGAGATGAGGTTATCTTGTTAAATTTTAACCATAAAAATAACCTCTTTCTCCCCCTCCTAGCAGGAGGGGGCTGGGGGGCGGTAGAAATGCAGAAACTATGAACACTTTTAATAGCTGAATATTTTTATTTAACTACTTAAATTCTAAAATAAAATCACTAAAAATAGGGATAAAATCATCTTTATAAAATGACCTTATCCCCTGTTAAAATTAAGCCTTAGAAAAAATTAAGGCGTAACGGTAAAAGTTAATGGCTCTGTACCAAAGAATAATGAACCATCACTCTTGAGAACATAACCAATAAAGAAAGTAAAATCACCCACCAATCCTTGCAATTCCCCTTTAAATAAAGGAATCGCTAAATTAGCACCTAAAGTCACATCGGCTTGCATGGGTTTTAACCCTTCTAAGGTAATGTCCCAAATCGGCCATGTGCCATTTTTCGCATCAAAAACGTAAATGCCTTCCCCTTCTTGGGTGCGGTAAATGCCCACTAAAATCACGTCGGCCAATTCGCCCACATGGCGCGTATCCGTGTTGATCATAAAGGATATTTCTACGGTTTCATTTTGAGATACTTCGCGTGCGGTTTGCTGATCGGCGGCTTTGATAAAAAAGCCTGTGAAATTTGCAGTCGTTTCCAAAATGTCCAAGGATGTATTCACGCCCGTGCCATTACTTGGTGGCGGAGGAAGTTCGCCTTCGACCGTGACCAGCGCGGTACTGCTGTTTTGGCTGCCGGTTTCATTGCTCACTTGTACCCAATAGGTTGTGGTGCGGGTTAAAGCAGGTGTGACAAAATTATTGCTGTCTTCCCCAACAGGAGTTGATGTATCACCTCTTGCGCCCTGATACCAACGGTAACTTAATGGTTCTGACATTTGAGTTTGCGCAGTGGCAGGCCCCACGCGCACCGATAAGGTAGCCGTTTCATTGACTTGAATGGTTTGATTTGCGGGTTGGCGCGTGATCAGGAAATCACGCTGAACGGGACCCCCTTCAACAGTAATGGTCACTTGTTCACTGCTTTGTACACCAGTTGTATTGCTCACTTGCACCCAATATTGAGTGGTTTTTTCCAAAGCGGGGGTTGTGAAGCGGGGAGAATTTTCGCCCACAGGACGGGTGGTGTTGCCGCGTTTACCTTGATACCAACGGTAAACCAACGGTTCAGAAACGTAACTAATCCCCGCCATCGGGCCAATACGCACCGATAAAGTCGCTGTTTCTTGATATTGAATGGTTTGATTGACCGGCGAACGAGTGATAACAAAATCGCGCCGTCCCGGCTCTCCCACCGTCAATACCAAGTCTCCCGATGCACCCATGACTCCAGCCACTTGCAAATAATAGCGGGTTTTCGCCGTGAGACTCATGGTGACTTGTGAGGTCACTTGACTGAAGCTGTCCGTGACATAATTGTCATTACAAGCCAATTGGGTCAATTTTCCGTCTTGCATCGTCCACACGGCCAGCAAGGTGTCATAACGAGAGCCTACCGTATTGATACGTATATTACGCTGATCGACCGTTGGCGTGTATTCAAACCAAACATCATGCCCCAACTCATCCAACGCACAACGCGGAGAGATACCACTAAAATCTGTCCCTACACTGCTTAATTGCACTTGATAAGGCAAAGGTTCTGTGACACTACGCGCCGTATCCACATTGGTATTGGAAACAGGAATTCTAAGACTTAATTGTAAAATAGCACCGCTTCCCGTTTCGGGTAAATAGCGGCCACCCACTTGTAACCAGTAAGTGACTCCGCCTTCTAATTCAGCCCGCAACGCCGCTTGGGAAACAAGACCGTTAGTGCGACTACAAGCAATTTCTCGTGTTGGGGAACTTTGTCCACTCCATATCGTTAAACTGGTGTCGTGGTTAGAGCCAGCGGTGTCAATGGCTAAACTTTGTGTTTGGTTTGGGGTGTAGCGATACCATACACTGCTTTCAATGTCTGGATCGCAACTGGGACGAGGTTCATCTGGGCTTAATGTGGCTGCTGTGACAATTTGTTGGCGTTGATAACTAATGCTAGAACTGGCAGGAATCACCACCGCAGAGAAAAAATTATCATTGGTCAACTGTTGGGCTTGAGCCACGTTTAATACCAAATTTCTACCCGCATCTTGTGGCAAGCTGCTGATATTAAAAAAATAAACCGTATTAGGTTTAGCGGTAAAGCTCAATTGTGCTTGGGGTGAACCTGCACTGTCATCGTTACACGCCACCTCAGACAAAGGGTGTGTATTTCCTTGCCATACCGATAAAATGGTGTCGTAATCTGAATCAATTGTGTCTAAAGTGACTTCGCGCTCTTCAAACGTCACATAACGATACCATACACTTCCCCCCACGCGATCCCCAGAGCAAGAAGGTTTTAATTCACCGGTCTCAAGGGTGGCCGCGGCGACATTAATACGTTCACTAAAAGGTAAGTTATTGATTAAAGTAGCGCGATCGAGATTGTCATGACTGGGTGCGGCCACAGCGTTACTGTAAGCCAAAATCCCGACAATACAACCGACTACAAAAGTTGTCCATCGAGTCAATACGTTGTTTATCATGGTCAAAACCTAAAAAAATTAAAGAAAATGCGAGCAAAGCAAAATCAACAGTATAGCAGTTTACCCATAGTGAGTGGCTGTGTTTGCCGTCTCTTGTGTAAACGGATTTTATCCATTATGTTATAACCTATTTTTTAACGTATGGAGTACATGTTGTGAAATATTTTATTATTACTGCGTTGTTTGGCTTGCTGCCGACGTTTGTTTTTGCGGATAAAACGCCCGTTCCCAAAGTGGTGGTGAGTATTGCGCCATTACAGGCTTTGGTAAGCAGTGTTTTACCTGAAGAAAATCCGCCTATTTTATTGGTAGAAAGCAATCAATCGCCGCATACTTATCATTTAAAACCCTCGCAAATGCGTGAATTGCAACAAGCAAATTTAATCATTTGGGTAGGGGAATCTTTAGAAGGTTTTTTAGCCAAACCATTAGCCAATTTACCGACGGATATTAAAACAGTTGCTTTATTAAATGATCCCGATTTACTGCGTTTATCGGCCAGAGCAGGTGGGGCGTGGGAAAAACACAATGATCACGACCATCATCATGCTGATCATGGACACGATAAAAGAGAAGATGTGGCGGAAGAAAACACGCTTGATCCGCATATTTGGCTGTCTCCAGAAAATGCCAAGCGGATTGTGCGACGAGTGGCACAGGAATTGGCAATGCTTGATCCAATGCGGGCAGCGGATTATCACCATCGCGCAGAACAAGCCGTGCTGCATTTGGTTTCATTAGACGACACATTACGACAACAATTACAAGTGATTCGTGAGAAACCTTATATTGTTTTTCATGATGCTTATTTTTATTTTGAAAACCACTATCAATTAAATGCGGTGGGATCAATCACAATTTCTCCAGAAAATCGCCCCAGTGCCAAACGCTTGCAAAGTTTACGGCAAAAAATTAAGCAATTGCACGTGCAATGTGTTTTTAGCGAGCCGCAATTTAAATCCAGTTTAGTCACCACGATCATTGAGGGAACAACGGCCAAAGCGGGCATATTAGACCCCTTGTCTATCGATTTGACGCAAGCGGGCATAGTGGCTTATTCGTCGCTATTACAAAATGTGGCGAGTCAATTATTGGCTTGCTTGGAGTAATGAATAAAGGCAAATTTATGTTGACTTCTTTTTCGCTTCACACGGGACTATTTCCGCATAATCATGATGATTGTCAGCAACATGTTTTAGACACCGCGGCGCGTTTATGCCAGCAACGGCAATCGCGTTTAACGCCCTTACGTGAACAGGTGTTGCGTTTAATTTGCCAGAGTCATAAGCCATTAGGAGCTTATGATTTACTGGAACAATTGCAACAATTAGAAGGACATAGAGTTGCCCCGCCGACCATTTATCGGGCTTTAGAATTTCTGTTAGAACAAGGATTTATTCACAGGATTTCTTCGTTAAATGCTTTTATTGCCTGTTTTCATGCAGAACAGTCTCATTATGCTTATTTTCTCATTTGTCGGGCTTGTGGCAATGCGGTGGAATTTGCCAGCGATTCTTTTGCGAAAGAATTACAAGAAGTCACTGCCCAAGCCCAATTTAATTTAACAGAATCTACCGTGGAATTATTTGGCTATTGTCCAAATTGCCAAGTTAAAACAGAAATAAAACATGATTCAATTAACGTCTAAATTATCTTCTTATTTAGTGCAAGTTAAAAATATTACTGTTCAATTACAACAGCGATTTATTTTACAAAATATTTCGCTGTCGGTTCAACGTGGACAAATTGTGACGTTAATTGGCCCTAATGGCGCGGGAAAAACCACTTTAGTGCGCGTCATTTTAGGTTTAATTAAACCAAAATCAGGCGAAATTGATTGGCATCATCCGATTTGCATTGGTTATATGCCGCAACGTTTGACACTGGATCCAATTTTACCCTTAACCGTGATGCGTTTTTTAACGCTAAATAATGAAAAATATAAAGCAGATATAAGCAAAATATTAGCCGAAGTGGGCGTAGTGGATAAACAGCAGGCTTTATTAAGCACTTTATCGGGTGGAGAAATGCAGCGGGTATTGTTGGCGCGGGCGTTAATTCGGCGACCAGATTTACTGGTTTTAGATGAACCAATTCAAGGTGTCGATGTCGTGGGACAATATGAATTATATGAACTCATTAATCGCCTTGCTGAACAACGACATTGTGGCGTATTAATGGTTTCTCACGATTTACATTTAGTCATGGCAGCGACGGATCATGTGATTTGTTTAAATCAACATATTTGTTGCGAAGGCTCTCCAGATACCATCAGCCAACACCCTGCTTATCAAAATTTATTTGACAGTCGGGCGGCTCGTGATTTAGCAGTTTATCAACACCATCATCATTGTGCTGAACATTCTCTCTCTTTACCTACGGACACTGCAAAATAATGGATGATTTTATGATAAGAGCCGTATTAGGCGGTTTGGGGGTAGCATTGATTGCGGGGCCATTAGGTTGTTTTGTGGTGTGGCAACGAATGGCTTATTTTGGCGATACCTTAGCGCATTCTACCTTATTGGGTTTAGCATTGGGCATTTTATTAGAAATAACTCCAATTATCAGCATTGTTTTAGTTTGTTTCATGCTGGCTTTATTATTAGGATTATTAAAAAATCAAAAAAAATTAGCATCGGATACTTTACTGGGTATTTTAGCCCATAGCACTTTGGCATTAGGCTTAGTGACTTTATCTTTTTTAGAAGGATTTCGTTTAGATTTACATGGCTATTTATTTGGCGACTTATTAGCAGTTAATCATATTGATTTATACTGGATATATGGCGGCGGAATGGTGGTGTTAATTTTATTGTGGCGCAGTTGGTCGGCATTATTGTCCATTACCATTCATGAAGAATTAGCCCAGGTCGAAGGCATTGCGGTTCATCAAATGCGTTTATTACTGATGTTAATGCTGGCTTTAGTGATTGCGGTGGCGATGAAAATTGTGGGTATTTTACTGATTACTTCTATGCTGATTATTCCTGCGGCGGCTGCCCGTTATTGGGTTAAAACGCCCGAATGGATGACTTTTTTAGCGGCTTTTTTAGGCAGTATTGCGGTGTTGGGTGGATTAAGTCTTTCTTACTTTGTCGATACGCCTGCGGGGCCTTCTATTGTGGTGATGGCGACGATTTTGTTTATTTTGAGTTTCTCTGTTTCTTTGATTCGAGAATAGACTTATTTTCTCTACCCATTGCTCACCTCTAATCGGCAACGGCTGTTTTTTTATCCCAATCTCATAGAAAATACTGCCGTTTGCGTCAATTCTTGCTACAATATAAAGTGATACAACAATAATATTCACCTTTGCACACTCAACCTTGCAAAAAATAATACCACCAAATAAACGTCACTCACCCTAACGCCAGAGATGATTTACATTATCTTATGGATTGTGTGCTGAGTCCTTTGTGTCATTATGAATTTTTTAACTCGCTACAAATACATTATGTTAGCCTCAGTTATTGTGGTTACATTAGTGTCCGCAGGGCTGTTTTATATTCAATATAAAACACTTTATTATGCGGAACAGCATTTATTGCAAACGCGCTTTACGGAACGTTTTAATTATCTCAATACTTTTTTACAATCGATTGCACAACAATTAGAACATTTACAAAGCACTACCACGCATTTTTTTCAGACGTTACCTGATCCACTTTATCCTTCTTCTTTACAAAGACAATTGCAATATCAAGCGGATCGTCATTTGTTTCATTTAGACCATCCTTCTTCTCCTTTTCATAAAAGCAATATTGGTAATTTAACGGGAATTGGAGATATTAAATATCGTTCTCGTGAATTTTACCGCGATATAGAAGTGGCTTTGCAACTCAATGCGTTATTTTCAGGCATTGAAAAGCGTTTACCCGCTTTGGAGCGGATTTATTACCTATCGGCGCAACAATTTGTTAATCATTATCCTTGGTTGGCTTCTAGCCAATTTCATTATCATCCTGATTTATTAAAACAAGCCCATTATCAAGCCGCATTACCTGTGATAAATCCAACTCGTACTTTATCTTGGACTGCGCCTTATTTTGAAGATACTTTAAAACGTTGGCTCATTAACGCCAGCATTCCCATTTATGATAATCATCAATTTCGGGGGATTATTGCGGTAGATTTTTCTTTAGAATTGCTTTTGCCTTTTTTAAAAGAATCATTATATGAAAATTACTGGTTTAGTTCTCAGTTTCGACATGTGATGATTCTTAATAAAAAAAGTGAAGTATTAATCACGGGAGAAAACAGAAGCAATCCATGGCCAGAATCTGCTGCTTTTTTACCTGATGCGTTGCGTTTATCCGATATATTAGAACAAGCACAAAAACAATTATTTTATCAACAAGACGCATTAATTATTTATGCAATCATGGATAATGATTGGTATTTTATTTTTTGGTTGCCGCGTTATTCTATTATTCTTACTGCTTTAACTCGTGCCAGTTGGGGATTTTTATTATTATTACCGACTTTATTATTCATGTTATTATTAACCAATCGGTTATTGCATCGTGAAATTTTTAAACCTGTAGAATTATTGGTTGATTTTATTGAACAGCAAAACATGGGACATGGCCTCACATTACCCCCCGATTTACCGCAATCATGGCGGCCTTGTTTTTTTAGCATTGCTTTGGCTTTTGAAGAAAGTCGCGTGTTGTTTAAACAATTAGAAGAACGGGCTGACGAATTATCTCGCGCTAAAGAAGCAGCCGAAGAAGCGAATTTAGTGAAAAGTCAATTTATTGCCAATATGAGCCATGAATTGCGCACGCCGCTCAATGCAATTATTGGTTATAGTGAAATTTTACGCGAAGATGCGGCCGAATCAGGCGATGAAGCCACTGTGATTGATTTAGATAAAATTCACAGTGCAGGACGGCATTTATTGGGATTAATTAATGATGTATTGGATATTTCTAAAATCGAAGCAGGAAAAATGGAAATTTTCCCTGAGAATTTCTCTATAGAAACATTATTAATGCAAGTCGTTAATACCGTGCAACCATTAATGGATAAACGAGAAAATCAATTAGAATTAAATTATCATCAACCTTTAGGTGATATGTATGCAGATGCGTCTAAATTGCAGCAAATTTTATTAAATATTCTCAGTAATGCTGCCAAATTCACCGAGCGCGGCGAAGTGATATTAAGCGTGCGGCGAATTGTTGTTTCTTCGGAGGAAGCGTGGATCGAATTCCAAGTTAAAGACACGGGAATTGGCATGACAGGTACGCAAATGGCGCGCTTATTCCAAGCCTTTTCTCAAGCCGACCCGTCAACCACGCGCAAATACGGTGGCACGGGCTTAGGATTGGCGATCAGTCAGCATTTTGCCATCATGATGGGCGGAAAAATTACCGTAGAAAGCCAACACGGCGAGGGGTCGGTGTTCCAATTGCGCTTACCCATTCGTTTTCGTCCAGATTCTCCTTGAATAAAAGAACCATTTAGGCGTTTAAATGGGGCTTAATTCAAAGTTCCCATTTGCGCTTGCAATCGTTGAAATTCTCCGCGTGTGCGCACTAAACAATCTTCAATCGATACGCCATTAAAATAATTCCCAATTAAGGCCAAAGGTAAATGCTGTAATTGTGCCGTAATTTGGGCTAAATCAAAGAGATTATCAACCGTTAATGCGGGCAATTGATTTATTTTCCGATCCCGCCATAAAAATTGTGATGGCTTTATACCCAATAAATCCGCAATCAATTGTTCTTGAGCTAAAGGATCGTTAAAATCAGCTTTAAAATGAAACGTTAAACCCCGATAACGTGCATCCCATAAATAATCCCGCGAAACCACCGAATAAAAAGGCGAATCCGCACCAATAATTCCCCCAACAATGGGCAAACGCACCTCTTCTTTTCTCACTGCCACGCCAACACTATGCACGGTGGCCATTTTAATTTGACTTAATAATGTGGCTAAACTAGGAAAAGAAAATGATAATAATTGCGCAGCGGTTTCTACAGGCGTAGCCAGCGTAAGAAAACGGCTTGAGAAAGTGCGTTGATCTGCGGTTGTGATTTCAAATTGATGATCCCGATATTCTAAGCGAATCACAGGCGTTTCTACATGAAATAATACCCCGCGTTTTTCTAATGTTTCTGCTAATGCCCGCGCAATATGTTGCATTCCCGCGGCGAACGTGAATTTTTTTGCCGTATCTCGCGCCCGCGCCCGTTTGCGAAATAATAAATCAGCAGGAAAATGGCGGGCATCTTGACACAATACCGCATTAAAAGCATGTTGCATCAGCGCGTCATAAGTTTTTTCTCCCATAATTTGCGTATAATAATCTTGCACGCTCAAGTTTTCTTTTGATAAAGAAAAAAGGCGCGGTAAAGCCCGCAAGAGAGAAAACCAATAAATCTGCTTTAATAAACTTTGTAATTTGCCTGCTTTAAAAAATTTAAAAGGCGGTGATTTTTTAGGCGTTATCAGTGATTGCAATTGACAATCGGCAACGATGGCTAATAATTCTTGATAAGAATTAAACGCCGAATGCGCTCCCAATTCTAGCCAAAAATCCCCTGTCTGTTCAGGCTGTTGGCGCGAAGCGATTAAGCCACCGACTTGGGCGTGCTGCTCTAACACGCGAGTGCTTAAACCCGCTTTTTGACAATGCCACGCCATGCCTAAGCCGCTGATTCCACCACCAATAATTAACATATCCACGTGCATAATAATATCCTGATTAAGAAAAATAATCGTGTTTTAATTCTCTTTGCGTTCACTGGGCAATAAGGGGCGCAATGATTGAGGCACAGAGGCTAAAATAAGCTGTTCAATATGTTGTCGATACCGTTGATATTGCACGCCCATAATAATGATCAATAAACCAATCGCACTTAACGTAATGGGGAAAAATAATAAATCTTCAAATAAATCATACGCCAAATGTCCTAAGTAAATAAAAATACCAATCGCACCAAAAATAATAAAAATTCTCCGCTGTAATAACACCGAGATAATCACTAAAATTACATTCAACATAAAATAAGCAAAATATTCTAATTCACTGTCCGAACTCATTAAGGTCAAACTCACCCAAAAACCTAAAGTACCAAATAAATATAACCAAAATGCAAAATCTTCTTTAGTCCGCTGATCGATTAAATAAGCCACTAAAATCATTAATAATCCAAAAAATAAACTAATGCTCTGTGTTTCTCCCCAAGAAAATTCTACTTTTCCCAAAAAATCAGGGATAATTTGAATCATAATATACCACAGACAAAATGCAATCGGTGCCACTAAAAATGGAAAACGCACAAATAATAATGTGACCGTAGCCACAGCAATTGTGCCTAAAGTCATCCAAAGATCGAGCGAATTTTCTCTCATGGCGCGATAAAAATGAGCATCTTGCAATTCAGGATAATAAATTAGAAATAACGCATAAAGCACTAATGGAGTCATAATTACCATTAAAGTAAATAATAATCCACCTGCCACTTTTAACTGCTGACTAAACCAAAAATAATAACCCAAACTGGCAAAAATAAACGCATAAATAAGAGCCACTCCCAAAAGCCCTGTACTGCCTAATGAAGTCCATGTTTCTGTCATTAACCACGCCATCGCCACAATGATTAATAACGCACCACTGTAATAAGCTAAATTGACAAAATCAAAACGAGAACGTTCAGGTTGACGAGTTTGAAATGCTTCCCATAATAACTTAGCTTGTTCGGCTTGAATTAAACCCTGTTGAACCGCCCAATCAAAATCCTGACGTGATAAACGAATGCGCATGGTAAAAACCTTTTTTTATGGAGAATGACAATCTTCATGACCCAACAAGTGATCAAATTCAGTGTAAAATAACGCGATGGACACAAGTACGTCAATCAATTTCACGGTTTAATGCCATTTTTAAGGCAGTTTTGTTTTTTTGGGTCATTTAATATGCAACAACAACGTAAATATTTTGGTACAGATGGGATTCGTGGACAGGTAGGTATTGCGCCGATTACGCCAGAGTTTGTCTTAAAATTGGGTTGGGCAGCGGGGCGTGTGTTGGCGAATGGTAAACGCAGTAAGATATTGATTGGAAAAGATACTCGCATTTCAGGTTATCTACTGGAATCGGCATTAGAAGCGGGCTTGTCCGCAGCGGGCATGAATGTCGCTCTATTGGGACCGATGCCCACGCCGGCAATTGCCTATTTAACCCGCACATTTCACGCGCGAGCGGGCATTGTGGTGAGTGCTTCTCACAATCCATTTGCTGATAATGGCATTAAATTTTTCTCACATCAAGGCACTAAATTAGCCGATGACATTGAGCTGGCTATTGAAGCAGAATTAGAGAAAACATTAACCACCGTAGAGCCAGAACAATTAGGCAAAGCAGAACGCATTGCTGATGCACCGGGGCGTTATATTGAATTTTGTAAAAGTACCATCCCTTTTTCTATTAATTTAAAAGGATTAAAATTAGTGGTTGATTGTGCGCATGGTGCCACTTACCATATTGCGCCGAATGTTTTTCAAGAATTAGGCGCGGATGTCACGACATTAGGCACGCAACCCAATGGCTTAAATATTAACGATGGCGTGGGCGCAACCCAGCCTGCGGCTTTGCGCGAAGCGGTATTGCATCATCAAGCGGATATGGGTATTGCTTTAGATGGCGATGGCGACCGCTTAATTATGGTGGATAATCAAGGCGAAATTGTGGACGGTGATGAATTATTATTTATCATTGCTTCAGCACGTTATCAAGCGGGACAATTACGCGGTGCAGTTGTGGGGACGGTGATGAGTAATTTGGGCTTAGAACATGCTTTAAAACGTCAAGGGATTGCATTTGAAAGAACGCCTGTGGGTGATCGTTATGTGTTAGAGCGATTAATGCAAATTGATGGCTTATTGGGTGGCGAATCTTCTGGGCATATTATTTGCCTAGACCGCACCACAACAGGCGATGGCATTGTCACTGCGTTGCAAATTTTAGCCATTGCCGTTTCTCAAGCCAAAACTTTACACGAATTAAAAAGTGGAATGAAAAAATATCCACAGCGTTTAATTAACGTGCCTATTTCCCGCCGAATGGCAGTACAAAATTTGCCGAAAGTACAAGCGGCTGTGGAACAAGCAGAAACAGAATTAGCCCAACATGGTCGCGTGTTATTACGTACTTCTGGCACAGAGCCGCTGATTCGCGTGATGGTCGAAGGCGATAATGCCCAACAAGTAGAAACATTAGCACGACAATTAGCCGATACGGTAAAAAATGCAGTGGATGAAGAAACCGCCGCTGATTAACGCTTTTAATTTTGGAGAATATCATGCCCCATTTATCACTAAAAGAACAAAATGATTTGCGCGTTCAATTCAAAAGAGAATTTGATAAAACAGAAATCAAATCTTTCTTTTATGCTTTAGGGTTGGAGGTGGATAATTTAGAAATTGCCGAACGTGACAAATTACTTTTTGATTTAATTCATTTTTGTGATAAACAGGGGCGTTTAGATGAATTATTAGCCCATGCCAAAGCACTAAGACCGAATGTGTCATTTTCCACGCTTGAGGCTTTACAATCTCCCACTGAATTGCTTGCGCCCCCTGTGTCCAATACGGTTTCCAATACACTCCCTCATTCATCTATTTTATCGGATAAAGCACAAGTATTTATTTCTTATGCGTGGAATGAAAAAGACAGCGAGGAGAATGAGCGTTTAGTGAATCAATTGCAAGCCGATTTATCACAGCGCAATATCGAGATAATTCGAGATAAACAGCATCTGGGTTATAAAGGTGATATTAAGCAATTTATGCAGCAAATTGGGCGCGGACATTATGTGATTGTGATATTGAGTGATAAATATCTCAAATCTAAAAACTGTATGTTTGAATTAGTAGAAATTGCTAAACACGGCGATTTTGTTGATAGAATTTTTCCTATTGTGTTATCCAGTGCCAATATTTATGATCCTGTGATTTTGATTGATTATATTGTGCATTGGGAACAGGAAATTACGCGCTTAGAACAAGCCATGAAAAAAGTGAGCGCGGCTAATTTGCAAGGCATTCGAGAATCTATAGATAATTACACCGCTATTCGCGCTGCCATTGCCAATTTAATCAGCATTATTGCCAATATGAATACTTTAACGCCAGAAATGCACCAAAATAGCCATTTTGAGTCTCTTTATAGGGCATTGCAAGAAAAAATAGAGCAAGATAATGCTGCCTAATACTTTTACGTTTCAACTTTACAATAGGTTGGTCTCTTGAAACTCATTCGCTCTTATCACAAGTTGCGTCCTTTGTTATCAATGCCCGCGATAATGGGTGTTATTACGGTGATTTCGGTTTTTTTAATCACTTGGGGCTTTGATTACATGGAGCGTGATCGCCACCAGCAGCAAGTGCGTGCCTTTGTGACAGAACATTTGCAAGGCGTTCGTTTGCGTTTAGAGCAAGCGGTGCAGCAAAAATTGTTGGTTGCGCGTGCGATTAGTGGTTATTTAAATGCGCAACAAGGTCATTTTTCTCAAGAAGATTTAACGCTATTTACCCGTAGTATTCTTAATAATGATACTGCTATTGCTCAGATTTTATTTTACCAAAAACAACAGCAAATTTTCGCTTATCCTAAAGACCAATTATTGATTAGTACAGATGAACAGTTATTAATTGATCAGGCGTTACAATTAAAGCAAATTTGGATGGCAGGGCCTATTGTTGACAGTGAAAACAGTCGTTTTATTTTATTTTATCCTGATGGAGAAAATAGTTTATTAGCGGTATTTATTTCGCGGCAATTTATTTTAGAACAAACAGGATTAGCACAGTCACATCCGCATTTTATTTACGCCTTAATTGGGAAAAATGCGCAGGGGCCAGCGGGGGGAATTTTCTGGGGAAAAAGTACGATTTTTGCCCAGCAACCTGTGGTATTGGAAGTGAAGTTGCCCAATGGGGATTGGCGATTGGCGGGCGTTCCCTTACACGGTTGGCCGGTATTTGCGCCTATTTCATTTTGGTTGTGGGTTGCGGGGTTTACGCTGGCGTTTTTTGGTGGATTTTTGGTGTTTACGCTGTTTAATGCACCGCGGGAATTACGCTTGGCGATTGAACAAGCCACAGCACAAATTGTTAAATTAAATCAAGCCTATGAGCGTTTTGTGCCGAATGGTTTTTTAAAATTACTCCATACCGATACCGTGCTTAACACCACGCTGGGCGATCAAACCGAAGGCGAAATGACCGTGTTATTTTCTGATATTCGAGATTTCACCAGCATTTCTGAAAAATTATCGACACGAGAAAATTTTGATTATGTGAATCATTACTTGGGACAAATGGAGCCAATTATTATTGAACATCATGGTTTAATTGATAAATATATTGGCGATGCCATTATGGTGATCTTTCCTAATGATCCTGATGATGCGGTTTCTTGTGCGATTAAAATGTTGATTCAATTAAGACGTTATAATGATTTATTGGCTTCTATTGATTATCCTTTAGTGCATATTGGAATTGGTTTGAATAGTGGACAATTAATGTTAGGCATTATTGGCGGGCAAAGTCGCATGGATACGACGGTGATTGGAGACACGGTTAATTTGTCGGCACGGGTGGAAAGTTTAACGAAAATTTACGGCGTACCTTTATTAATTACTGAGCATACTTATTGCCGTTTAAAACGCCCTGAACATTATCATATTCGTTTAGTGGGGCGTGTTATGGTGAAAGGGAAATCTTCTGAAGTGACCGTGTATGAAGTTTATGATGCGGATTCTGACGCATTAAAAACATTAAAACGCCAAACTCAAGCTATTTTTTCTCAAGCCATGCAGCATTTTCAGGCTGAAGAATTTGCCCAAGCTTTATTGCATTTTGAGCAAGTGTTAACGGAAAATCCTGATGATACGGTAGCGGCTATTTACGTGCATGAAACGAAAAAGATTTTAGCGTTGACAGAAAGAAAAACGCCTATTATTTTAACTGTAGATGATGTGCAGTTAAATTTATTAATTATGAATGAAATATTAAGCCGTCATGGTTTTGATATGTTAATGGCAAGCAGCGGAGAAGCCGCTTTAGAATTAGTAAAAACGGCAAAACCACACCTTATTTTATTAGATATTATGATGCCTTATATGGATGGTTTTGAAGTGTGTCGGCGATTAAAAAATGATCCAGAAACGGCTAACATTCCTGTGATTTTTACCACGGCTTTAACGGAGGTAGAAAATAAAATTGAGGCTTTCCAAATTGGTGCCGTGGATTATATCACTAAGCCATTTCAAATGGAGGAAGTGGTGGCACGAGTAAAGACCCATTTAACGTTATATCAGTTACAACAACGCTTATTAGCGCGTAATGAATATTTACAAATTCACCATCATTTTTTAGGTAAAAAATTAGATTATTATTGTAGAAAAAGTTTGGTTTAATTATTTGTTTAATATGAACGCTTATTCAAACCAAATTAAACTGGCCATTCGTCCTGTTTTTGCGTCTCGACGATAAGAATAAAAGCGGTCAGATTCGGAATAAGTACAGAAATTTCCGCCGCTGATCTCAGAAACGCCACACATTTGTAAGCGTAAACGTGCCAATTCGGCTAAATCCGCATACCAATGGTGTGGTCGATCAGCGGGACGAAACGCGGCTGCATACACCTTAGATTGTGTCACAAATGCTGCTTTCACTTCGTCTCCCACTTCAAATGCTTGCGCACCAATGCCCGCTCCTAACCAAACTTTTACTGCTTTTGCTTTGACAGTCAAGCAGTTAAGCGTGGCTTCCAATACGCCCGCAGCCAAACCACGCCACCCTGCATGCGCCAAAGCCACTTGATCCCCGTCTGGTGTGCAGAAAAAAACAGGTAAACAATCGGCGGTTAATATGGCACAGACGTGCTTGGCGGCTCGCGTATAACTGGCATCCGCGGTGGGCGTTTGTCGTGCATAATCCACAGCCGTCACCTGCGTGCCATGTACTTGATTTAACCAAAAGGGATCGGCAGGTAATAATTGGCGCAATAACTGCCGATTTCTCGCCACATTCGCGGGATCATCACCGACATGATGCGCCAAATTTAATGTGGCATAAGGCGGTGTACTTACCCCGCCGTGACGGGTTGTCACTAACGCATGAACATGAGCCGGTGCAGACCAATCAGGGCGAATTCCATTTAACATTTTTCACATCCCTTTCTTTAATCTGCATTAAAGCACATTAAAACGGCGGACATTCACTATTAATATCCTGTTTCTTCACTTGCGTGTCGCCTTGAAATTGATACACTTCACAACGATCCGCGTCAGGACTTTCAAATTGCCACAAACTGGCTTTAGCCAGATCATAATCATCATTATTAACGTAATCAGGCATTCGTTTCATTTGCGTCAATACCGTTTTTTTATCACCAGTTACGGTGGTCAAAGCGGCTTGATATTCTTCTTCATCCCCGCCCTCCTCATCCACCGCCATGTCTTCTGGCTCATCTTCCAGCGGCACAGTGACGGGAACGGCAGGCACAACAGGAGCAGCAGTCGTCGCGGGATCAGCAGGTAAAGCGGGCGTGCGCAAACTGGGAGGCAGCATGGGGCCTTCCTCATCGTCCATCATCTCTCCGCTAACCGTTTGAGCAGACTGGTTTTCTTGAGCAATAAAAGCGGCCTCGCAGGTTTCAAACCAAACACCCAAAGGCTTACTCTCATCAATCAATTCTTGAGTAATGCTGTCTTTAATCGCAAAAGTATAAAATTGTTTAACCGCTTCAGGGTCTAACTCTAAAATCTTTTGCTTGGCCTGAAAATAATTATTTTTCGCTTCAGGTGGAATCAAATCCGCTTGATTAATAATGGGGATACAATGATTTTTTATAGCCACTTCAATATGAGGCGTAATCATCGCTTGTTTTTGCTGCAATTGATCTAGCAGGGCTTGATTTTCTTGCTGTTTTTCTTGTCGTTGAGCCAGCATTTTCTCAGTTGCCAATTCTGCTTCTTTAACCCGCGAAACAAAATTTGTTTCACACGATTGATAGGCTTGACTAAAGCTGGTTTCAACAAAATAATCACCGCTATATAAGCGGTTTGAATCTTTCAAGGCTGGCATTCTTGCTAAGGCATTTTGCATATTGCGTTGATAACGTTTTGATAACGACTGCATAATGCGTAAAGAACCCCGACTGCGTGGCATTTCCATTTGAATACCCCGTTCACACGCGGCCAAAGCCGTTTGAAAATCTTGGATTGCCAACGGGTTATCGGCATAAACCCACGACGGCAGTGCCACACCCGCCACCATTATCACCAAACGTATTGCTGTTGTTTTCACTCACAGGTCCTCATGCCATTAAAAAAGCAAAATCAAAAAAAATTAATCCATTTTAATTGTTATTTTATCATTATTATGCCCCAGAAACGCGCATGTCTTTAAGAATTTTGCGCACTTCGGGTAAATGTCGTCGGCTAATTTCTAACAATTCCGTGCGACCTTTAAGACGAAGATAACTGCGTCCTTCACTGTCTTTAACCAAGCTAGTAATATGCACCATTGACACTAAATTACTGCGATGAATTCGTAAAAACTGCCCTGAAAATTCTCGCTCCAAATCCTTTAATGTTTCACCAATCAATACCTCACCTTGCGCCCAATACAAAATGACATATTTCTCATCGGCCATAAAATAATAAATTTGATTCACAGGAATTAAACGCAATTCACCACGAATCGTGACACTAATATGACTGCGAGCGGTTGGACGTTTCTCGCCTTCTTCATCTGTCGCTTGCGGTTGTAATAAGGTGTGGGCGCGGGCTAAGGCTTTTTCTAAACGATCTTTACGAATCGGTTTTAATAAATAATCAATCGCTTGTTTATCAAAGGCTTCCAAAGCATGATCGCCATAAGCCGTCGTAAAAATCACCATGGGGGCAAGCGCAAGTTGTTCCAACTCCTCAGCCACTCTCATGCCGTCCATTCCCGGCATTCGGATGTCTAACAGCACCACATCGGGATGCAAAGCATGAATAACACTCAAAGCTTCGCGCCCATTCGCGGCTTCACCGACCACCTCACCCAAACCAATCTCATGGACTAAGGCGCGTAACCGATCACGAGCTAAACGTTCATCATCAACAATAACAATTTTCATAAAATTTTCACGAGGGCAACTCAGTGTGATAAGGAAAACGAAGACTAACGCGATAATTATCGGGTTCAATCGTGATATTTAATCCCGCAGAATATCCAAAACAAGCCTGTAATCTTTGATGAATATTATCTTGCGCAATTCGATTGCCTTTATGATCAAGATTAAATTGTTCGGGTAAAGAATTTTCCACTTCTAATTTTATATCACGTCCATCAAATAATCCCGTAACATGAATGATTCCGCCTTCGGTGGCAGGCTGGATACCATAATAAACCGCATTTTCCAACAGTGGTTGTAAACATAAGGGAGGAATCAGCGCGTCTTTGGGTACATTATCAATTTGCCAATCGACTCGCAAGCGATCTTCCAAACGCAGGGCTTCCACCCGCAAATACTGCTGACACCAATTTATTTCCGTTGCCAAATCAACATAATGCCCACCATGCGACAAACTGGCACGAAACAAATCTGACAAATCCTCCACCGCTTGTTCAGCGCGTTCAGGGTCGCAACGAATCAGGCTGGCGATGGTATTCATGCTGTTAAAGAGAAAATGAGGTCGAATACGCGCCTGTAATGCCTGTAAACGCGACGTGGCATGAGCGACGGTTTTTAATTTCCACTCATTACGCATATAAAAATAACGCAAAGCAATCGCACTCACAATGGCACTAATGGCTAAATTGCGCAATAAAAACAGTTGATGTTGCAACACATAAGGCCAAAATTCGTTGTTTCTCACAGAAAATAAATGCAATAATTCCGTAAATAAAGCAGTGGCAATAAGAGAAACAAAAAATATCATTAACAGCAAATGAAAGCGTACCCATTTAAAATAAGCCAAAGGAATAAAAATAGCCACCAACACCAATCCAACCAATAAAACATTTCTAAATAATAATTGATATAAAGGAAAAAGAGAAAAGTTCACTTGATCAACAATATATTCCCGCAAAATCCAAGCCAATTCACTGGCCACCGCAGTCACTGTCAAAATTAAAGCATAACTAAACAAAGCTGCCAATAAATTACTGTCTAATAAAATTAACCAACGCCGCAATAAACACAATAAACCAAGACTTAATAAAGCCACCCAGTGCATAAATAAAGAGGTTAAAGCCAAATCACCGAAAAAACGATATTGCAGGTAATTAAATCCATAATGAGGACGACCCAGTAAAGACAGAACTAAAATAAAGGCCAATAACTGCACAAAAATCACAGTGACAAACACCGTGCGCACATTACAAAAATTAGGTAAAAATAATCGATCATTGCTTTGATGACTGATTGTTTTTTTAATCATATTAAGCGACCAAATACATAAAAATAAATCCTTTAAAAATGCAATTTCCAATCTTCACACAATTGTTTAATAACGCTGTCATTAGGAACGCGCTGGGCATAAGCCAATTGCTGCCAAAAGCGCGTTAATTGCGCAAAATAATTTCCTGTTTCTACGGGTGCGGCTTGCTTGACCAAACGCACACATTCATCCTCAGTGCGACCGTCCTCAATCAACAACGAATAACGCCGTTGCGTTTGCTGCAACGCGGCGCGATAGAGCAGGCTTAATGCGGCATGCGTGTCTCCTCGTTGCCACCATTGCCATGCCGTGTGCGCGGGATCGAGCGGCAAATGGGCGTGGTGATGCCCGTGCTGCACTAAAGTGACTGCCGCATTTTCTTCGACCACCAATGGCGGTTTTACTGAAATATGAAGCAGCATTAATAAATAACGTCGATAATAAAATAATAATCCAATAATTAACAGAAAAAATACCAACCAAATTAAATATTCCATTAAAACCACAAAGGTTTTAAATAACCATGCTAAAAAAGAAAAATCTACTCCATCTGAAATAGGTGTTTCTAACGATTTTACTTCTCCCACATAAACCCAACGATAACGAGTTTCAGTGGTGGAAAAATCAGGATCAGCTAAAACTTGCTGAATATTAATTTTTGCCTGCTCTTGTTCCAAAGCGAATGCAGGAGAATGAGGAAAAATAAGCGCAGACACCATAATCGCAGCCCCGAAAACCATTAAAGGCGAATACATTCTTTTCGCAATTTGACGAAATAACAGCTCAATATCCCAACCTTCTAAATGAGTGCGACGATTTAAATATAGCACAAAACCACTTGCCACATAAAGCGGCTCAATAATCGTCAAAGCAATAAGACTAAACAGCATAATTAATAATGTAAATGCCGTGTCTGTTTCGCTTTCCATTAACTGTTCCCAAATACTGTCCACATAAATATCAGGCACAAAAAGCAGAAATAAAAGAATTAAAGAACAGTAAACTAACCATTCAAAATGCAAATAAATAACCGTCAAATAAACCGCATAACTACGGGTTTGTTTTTGTAATAAATTAACCCGTTTTCGCCGTGCTGTTCCCGTTAAACCCTCTAATTGAGCAATGGGCAAATTAAAAGAACGTGCCAAATCAAAACGTCTAAATGTCAGCATAGCTAAAGCATTTCTACTGAAAATTAACGAAGGTAATGCCGCCCAAGTTTGGCGAATAGTAGGCAGTTCATTAAAGACAGCGCGACTAAAGAAATGCAAACAAACCAGATCATAAAATGGTTTTAACCACCAAATAAAAGATGCAGCCAACCACGGAGGAGAAAATTCTAAAAAAACAAAATAAATAACAACAATAATAGGTAAAACCACCGCAAACCAAATGGGAAAAAAAGAACGGGCATAAGTTTGCAGCAACGTTAAGCCCAAATCGATAGCTTCCCAATGCCCTCGCGGACGTATTGTCAAACTGATGCGATCAAGCTCCACGATGTCGCCCACCTAAAATAAAATAAAGCAGTAATAATAACCATAATGATAAGCCAACTATATATTTAATAATAGGTGCAATATTCATCATAGAAGACCAAAATGCCTCAATAAATGCAGCCACTAATAACAAGACTATTACGCCATAAACTAGGGGTAAACTATCACGAGCAGCTTGCTGTAAAGCCTGTAGGCGAGAATAACGTTTGGGAGCAATTAATGATTGCCCTAATTTTAAACCTGCCGCCCCCGCAATCACAATGGCAATTAATTCAGGGCCACTATGCCCAGAAACAAAAGAAAAAAAGATCGTGCCATAACCTAATTGGCTTAAATAACCCGCTACTGTGCCAATAAAAATCCCATTAAAAAGAATAAAAAATAATGTCCCCAAACCAAATAATAAACCTGATGAATAAGTACGAAAACCAATACTAATATTATTATAAATATAATAGCCAAACATCATAAAATTACTGTCTGCATCCCGTTTTTCTCCAATCCGTTCATTAGTAGGATGATACATCATTTCAAATTCAGCCACTTGTTCATAATCCATTAAGCTATAAATTAATGCAGGATTTAATTTAACGCTCACAAACATAATGAAAAAACTGCCAAAAAATAAGCAAGCTGATAAAGCGATTAATCGCCAATGTTCACGTATAGATTGCGGGAATGTTTCTATTAAAAAATGTCCCGCTTGATATAGCAAGATGATGTGATTTATAAAACCTTTATTTTGTCAGAATCAGAATTTACAGAATTAAATAATTTTCAAAATTTATTCTTGCAAGTCATTTATTTTAAACAGATTTTTTATTCTTTAATTCTGAAAATCCTAAAATTCTGTAAATTCTGATTCTGACAGAAAAATTTTATGAATGACTTAATTTTGGTATAGAAAAAACGAGAGCGACGCGTATATAATAATTGATGTCCTGCTAAGACTAAATGATTAAGCCGATCAATTAAATAAGAACTGTAATGTCGAGATTGTGCCAAAGCCAAATGTTGACACACTTGGCGGTATAAATAAGCAAATTGCTCTAATTCTTGTTGAGTTATTTTTTGCTTTTTTTTATGAGAAAGTGCAGTGAGCCAATGCTCTAATTGTTGCCAATCGGCTTGATATTTTTGCTCAAAAGTACGTTGTTTCATATTTTTACTTTACCTTTAAAAAAAGAACTAAAAAGAAATTTTACGCTCCGTTTTATATAGCCGTAATCGCTCTAATAATTCTTTTCTATCGAGTTCTAAAGTACGGTTTTTCTGTTCTAATTGCTGGCATAAATGCCGAATCGAAACATGGGTTTTAATCCGCGCTAAAACTTCTTCTACTTCAAAAGGTTTTGTGATGTAATCAACGCCACCTACTTGGAAGCCTTTGACTTTACTGCCTGTTTCTGACAATGCCGTGATAAAAATAATGGGAATTTGTCGGGTATGCGCCTGCAATTGCAATCGCCGACACACCTCAAAACCATCCACTTCTGGCATCATCACATCCAATAGAATCAAATGCGGGCGATGGCTTTCAATTAATTGAAGCGCATCTAAACCATTATCCGCAGTTAATACTTGATAACCGTTATTGCTTAATAACTCGGATAATGTGGTTAATGCAAATGGTGTATCATCAACAATTAATACTGTTGGCATGGCAGGCATTAAAGCACTTAATGATTCATTACAACGATCTAAATAAATTTTAGCCACTTGATCCGCAGGATTGCGGGTTAAAACATCGTGAAATAAAACTCGCGCTTCTTCAAAATCATCATTCTCATAAATCATAATCGCCACTTCAAAATCTTCTCGCGTTTCGTCTTTTAATGCCACGACATCAGGCGCATCCGCATCATAAACTTCATAAACCGTCACCGTTTGCGATTTTCCTTTCACTTGCACCGCATCAATAAGGCGAATGTGATAATGCTGTGGAGCGGCTAATTTTAAATAAGTTTCTGTGGTAATAAGCAAAGAAGAACCGTAAATTTTAGTTAAATCTTCCACTCTGGAAGCCAAGTTCACCACATCCGCAATCACTGTTCCATCCATACGATTTTCTCCCCCGACAATACCCAGCATTAATTCCCCCGTATTTAAACCAATACCAATTTTAATAGCAGGTTTATCTTGTTGGATTAATTGCGCGTTGAATTTCTGCAAACATTTAATCATATCAATCGCGGCTTGAACGGCATCATCTGCGCTACCGGGAAATAAAGCCATAATCGCATCACCAATATATTTATCAATCACGCCCGAATGTTGATAAATCACGGGTTCCATTGCGCTTAAATAACTGTTAATAAAATCAAAATTATCTTGTGGCGTGAGCATTTCTGACAGTTGAGTAAAATCACGAATATCAGAAAATAAAATAGTCATTTCTTTTTCAATTTGATCGCCTAATTTTACTTCAGTAATGCTATTTTTATCCAATAATTTTAAAAATTGTCGCGGCACAAAACGCTCATAAGCCTGACTTAAAATCGTGCGTTCTTGCACTTGTTGTTCTAAATCATGAACCATTTGTTGCAAACGATTAGACATTTGATTAAGTACCACACCTAATTGATCAAATTCTTTCAATTGGCTGTGTTGAAAGTGTTGCGAAAATTGACCGTTACCGATGTGGCGAGCGACATTCATGAGATCAGATAAAGGACTAATTAATCTCTCTATTAAGCGGTAAGAAAACAGCATAATTAAAATTAAGATAACTAATGTAATAGCAATCCCGATAATAATAATATTAAGTGACAGATAAGGAATTGCTTCCACAGGAATAGAGACGGACAATAATAAGCGGTTCTGCATAAATGGATGCCAACTACTTAATAATTCGCCTTTCTTAGCATCTTTTGTGCGATAAATTTTTTCGTTAATAAAATTGACGGATTCTGGTAAATTTTGCTGTAAATGAAAATGCGTTTTAGGGAAAGAAAGTGATAGATTCCGCGCTAATAATTCCCCATTAATCCGAACAGCTAACACAGCCACTATTTCTTGTTCTTGATAAACGGGCATGGTTTGATATAAATAAGGCAATTGTACAATGAATTGTGAGTGGGTAAAAATAGAATCGGTTGGGAGAAGAAAAGCCATTATGTGATTGGCACTGACGGGAGTTTCAGGATATTTTTTTAAGATTAATTGTAACTGTGCGCTGGCAGAGGTAAAGTTTTGGCTTGAATGGTTTAGAATCTGTTGCATTTCTTCCCATTCTTCAGTGCTAATTGCTTGTTTTAATGCCGTTGTTTCAGCAGCCCATTGCAATTGTTGTTGCTGTTGTCGTAATAAGTTTTCAAAATAAATAGAATGCAATTCAGCTAAATGCTGTAATTGATTATAGGTACTTTTATTTAAAATCAAGTTGCCTTGATTTAATAAAATCACGGTCATCACGGCAATTAAAACCAGTGATAAAGTAAAAAAATAAAGCATTAAACGCCCGCGCACACTGTACCAAAATGAGCGCAATAAACGCATAAGCATCAATGAATATTCAGCAGCGGCTTGCAATCCATACTCTCCATGGGGTATTTTTTAAGAAATGTGGGGATAATTAAGGTTTTTTCTCAGCACATTCCACGAGTGAAAAAATAATGCTATAAATTTTTCCATTTTTGTCTAATAAGGGCGCACCATTTACTCTTAAATGCAGAATTTTTTTATTCTGACATAACAGTAAACGGTGTTGATTATAAAACGGCTGTGGATCGTTTAATAATTCCGAAACATCAGCCGATTTTTCTAACGAATCGTCTGTGCCTTCGGAAACAACCCATGGCAATTGTTCATAATGGCTGTCAATTAAGGCTTCTTTAGGCTTTTCAAATATTTCTTCAGCCTGTTGATTCACGAAAGAAATTACGCCTTCTGGACTCACCACCAATACTGCCGCCACTGAATTTTCTAACAATTGATAGGCTAATTGATGGTCTGCTTCGCTATTGTTCTTTTGAGTCGTTAATAATTGCGTTTGCGGGGCGCGAATAATCCATGAGCAACCAATATAAATTTTATTTTCATCTGCAATCGGTAAAATGTCAATTTTAACCGAAACTAAGTGACCATTACGCCCTAAACGCACGGTATTAAATTGCTTGGTGATTTCACCTGAAAAGGCTTTTTTAGAGAGCGCGTCATTTTCTTTACGCAATTCGTGTGGCACTAAAATATCAATCGGTTGATTTAACACATCATCAGGCGCGTAACCAAAAATTTTACTGGCCGCTTGATTCCAACTGATAATTAAACCATCTAAATTCTGTCCAATAATGGCATCGTCTAATGCCGCGGCAATGGCTGCTAAAAATAATTGCGACTGACGTTCTTTACGCTGTTCGGTAATGTCCGATAAAGTGATCATTACGCCTTGTACTTGGTTTTCCGTGGTTAAATAAGGCATTAAACGCACGGTGTACCAGCGATTGCTTTTGCTTTCAATTTCTCGCTCATATTTCTCTTGTTTGCGAATCACCATTTTAATCTCGCTGATAAAATTATCATATTTGAGATTGTGAGAAATATGTTGTATTGGTCGCCCAATGTCGAATTCCATTAAATATAATTCGTTGGTAATGTTGGGCGTAAAGCGTTTAATGCGCAAATCAGCATCTAAAAATAAAATCCCCACGTGAGAACCACTGAGTAAATTATTAATGTCATTATTGACATCGACTAATTCCTCAATTTTATATTGATATTCGGAATTGACGGTGACTAATTCTTCATTCACAGATTGCAATTCTTCATTGGTGCTTTGCAATTCTTCATTAGCCGCTAATAATTCTTCATTCGTGGCTTGCAATTCTTCGTTAGAAGTTTCTAATTCCTCAATAGCGGCTTGCAGGTTTTCTCTGGTATATTGCAGTTCTTTTTCTAAATCATTCACGTGTTGCGTGAAATCGGCATTGACATCGACTTTTTTATAGGCTTCGATGTTAAAGTTTTCTTGCGATTCAAAAGTGATCGCAATTAATTGCGGCTCTATGGTTTCTGGGAATAAAGGGAAAACGTGAGATTTAATGATTTTGCTTTTATTTTCTCTAATGTCGAGAGAGGAAAAATCATAAATCAGTTCTTTTTTATGCTGCAAAACGTTGTGAATGGCGGTTCTTAACACGCTGGCGTATTCTACTTGTAACATGCGGGACAAGTTGAAATTCATTTCACCGCGAGGAACGCGCAAAAATTCTTCTACAGGGCCGAGCGTATGCACCACTTCATTTTCTTCATTAACAATAATGCAAGTGGGAATATAGCGTTCAGATAAGGACGTTAATATCATTTCTGCCAAGCGTTTTTGCGATAACACTTGGGAGTTTGGATAGCTAGGATAGGACGGTTTATTTTCGTGCAGCATTAATAAATCATTACGCCGCTCTCTAGGGATAGATTGCGAAGGATGATCACGCGTGGTTGACGGTAACGGTAATTTATAACCTGCTTTGTATTGGTAAATGCGATGGTGGTTGTCGAGCGAGGAAAATAAGTAAGTATTTTCGCCTATCGATTCGCTGTTGCCTAAGAATAAAAAGCCTTGATGTTTTAAAGAAAAATGGAAAAATGTTAATAGTCTTTCTTGCACTTCGGGCTTAATATAAATTAACAGATTGCGACAAGAGACTAAATCCATTTTGGCAAATGGTGGATCGGTAAGTAAATTATGCCGCGCAAAAATCACCATTTGGCGCAATCGGGTATTGACTTGATACTTGTTTTCTTTCTTGATAAAAAAGTGTTGCAATCGCTCCATAGAGACATCAGCCACAATGCTCTCAGGATAAAGTCCACTGCTGGCATAGCTAATGGCGTTTTTATCAATATCGGTGGCAAAAATTTTGACGTTTAATAATTGATCTTGGGCTTCTAAATATTCGGCAAACATCATGGCAATTGAATAAGCTTCTTCGCCCGTTGAACAAGCAGGCACCCATATCCGTATTGAATCATAAGGACTTTTTTCTTGAATAATACGCGGTAATACAATGCGTTTTAAACTTTCAAATGCTTCTGGATCGCGGAAAAATTTAGTGACACCGATTAATAATTCTTTATATAATAATTGCACTTCTTGTTGTGAACGTTGTAAAAAGCGGACATAATCTTTTGCTTGTTCTAATTGATTAATGCTCATTCGGCGTTGAATTCGACGTTGTACGCTATTGATTTTATAGCCGCTGAAATCCACACCTGTTTCAGTGCGCAAAATAGCCATGATTTTGCCTAAAGTATCGTCATCAGTAAATTTATCAACTTCTGATTTTAAGGCGACATAAGGGTGTTGAATAAATTTACATAATTCGGTTGGCATTTTGTCGGGGGGTAAAATATAATCGGCTAATCCTGTGGCAATGGCACTGTTGGGCATTCCGTCGAATTTTGCGCTGCTATTTTCTTGCACCATGACCATGCCTTCTAATTCTTTAATGGCGCGAATGCCTCGCGTGCCATCGCTGCCTGTGCCTGACAGGACAATTCCCACCGCATAAGGGCCTAAATCTTGGGCTAATGAGTGAAAAAAAATGTCTATCGGTAAGTTTAATCCCCGTGTTTGATCTTTGTCTGATAAATATAAATTACGGTGGTAAATCGTCATGTTTTTATTGCGTGGAATTAAGTAAATTTGATTGGGTTTTACTTCGATTCCTTCGGTCGCTTCAATGACTTTCATGGGGGTGCGTTTGGAGAGAATTTCTACCATCATGCTGCGGTAGTCGGGCGACAAGTGCTGTACAACAACAAAAGCCATGCCGTTGTTGGCGGGCATGTTGTCAAAAAAGCGTTCTAAGGCTTCTAAACCGCCCGCAGACGCGCCAATTCCAACGATGTAGAAGGGCGATGGCGTGGTTTGGGGGGAGTTTGAATCAGGAGAAATGATTGGCGTGACCATTCGAGTTGTACTCTATTTGTAGCGACGTTAGCAAGTGGGGACAACGGGTTAGGATTTAGAATAATGTATTTTGTTGTCGTGTGTTTATGTTAGATTGGTTTTGCGCGATTATTTTAACAAGGTTTTTTTGACACGGCTGCTTTTTTCGGTGAATCAGATTGTATTTTATTGCGGTTTGTTGTAAAAATGAGGCAATATGAGCGACTAATGGGGCGATTATGGAGTAGGTTTGGTAGATAACGCTTTTTTATCTACGTTATATAAGTTGTTATCTTTTGCTGTTATTTTCAAGTCAATTGAGCTGAATATTTAGGCGATAATTTAGACGTTATTTTTTCATTTTTTTAAGGAATAATGATGATGCACACTATTGCAATTTTAGGTGGTACGGGTTTTGTGGGTCAGCATTTGGCCAGTCGCTTGGTGAAACAAGGTTGGCAGGTGCGGGTGTTGACGCGGCGACGGGAAGATCATCGTGAATTATTAGTGCTACCCGAAGCGGAGGTGGTGACGGCTAATGTGTACGATCAGGCGGCGTTAAATGCAGCGTTGGCGGGCTGTGATGCGGTGGTGAATTTGGTGGGGATTTTAAATGAATCGGGATTTGATGGGCAAGGTTTTCGTCGTGCGCATGTGGAATTGACGCAGAAAGTTATTACGGCTTGTCAGGAAAATAAAGTGACGCATTTGCTGCACATGAGCGCGTTAAATGCAGATGCAATAAATGGCCGCAGTTTTTATTTAAAAACGAAGGGTGAAGCGCAGCAATTGGTGCATGATTCAGGCTTGAATGTGACCAGTTTTCGTCCGTCGGTTATTTTTGGTGGAGATGATTCATTTTTTAATCGTTTTGCGTCGTTATTGTTATTTACGCCTTATTTTTTCCCGCTGGCGTGTGCGCAGGCGAAATTTGCGCCTGTGTGGGTAGATGATGTGGTGACGGCGATGTGCAAAACCTTGTGTCAGCCTGCCCATTATGGACAAAGTTATGGTTTATGTGGCCCTAAAGTTTATTCTTTGGGGGAATTGGTGACTTATACGGCGCAGTTATTGGGCGTGAAACGTAAGGTGATTGCATTAAGCGATTCTTTGGCGCAATTACAGGCGAAAGTTTTTGAGAGAGTGCCTTCTAAACCTTTCTCTACGGATAATTATTTATCGTTGCAAACGGACAGTGTGTGTACAGATAATGATTTGATGCGTTTAGGCATTGAACCGCATAGTATTGAAGCGATAATGCCGCGTTATTTCAGTGGTGTTTCTCCGCGTGCGGCTTATCAGAAATTCCGTCATACTGCTCGTCGAGAAGATCGCGCCAGTTAATGATTTTTCCCAGTTCGCAGGGACTGGGGATTTTTTTTGGAATGGGGAATAAATAAGAAATAGTTGATTATTGATGGACTTATGCTATAACTGATTCAATATTGAGAATAATTTAATTTTTCTGTTAAGAGTGAATATCATGAAAACGGCATTGTTTTTAAATAAGATTTTTTTTATGAGTGTGTTGGTTTGGCTGCTGGGGTGGAGTGGCGCAGCGAGGGCGGCGTGTGATGCGGGTGATTTGACGACGCTTGAGGAAAAATTGGCTGATGCGACGTGTACAACTGTGAATTTGACGGGAACAATAACTATCAGTGGAGACACAACGATTAATGGGAATAATAAGATTATTTCTGGAAATAATACTTTTCGATTATTTAGAATTACTTCGGGAAATGTGACTTTTAGTGATGTGACTTTGGAGGGGGGAAGCATAAGTGGAACTGCAAGTCATGGTTGCTCTAGCTCTCCTATAAATCCTAACGGTGGCGCGATCTGTAAAACTGGAACAGGGACTTTGATCATTAATCGGTCAATGATAAGAAACAATACAGCAAATCGGGGAGGGGGGATTTATATTGATAATGGTACACTGAATATTAACAATTCTGTCTTCATGGAGAATAGTGCTGGAAGTGGCGGAGGTATCTATCGATATGGTGGCGGAACACCAAAACCGACTGTTAATGTGGTTGGAAGCACTATAACAGGAAATTCAGCAAGTGGAACTACCTATTATGGCGGCGGGTTATTTTCCCATACAGGATTAGGTTTCAGTATCAAAAATACAATAGTTGCTGGGAATAGTGGTGGGACGACTGCGGCTAAAATGGATTGTGAGGTTTTTAGTGGAGCTACTTTTACCTCCCAAGGCTACAATCTTGTTGGAAACGGCACGGGCTGCCCCAGCACTGGCACAGGCGACCAAACCATCACCGCGGCAAACCTTGCTGCAAATGTTTTCTCCACAGCCCCAACCCTAACAAGCACCCCTACAACGCCCCCCAATCCTGCTTTAAATGCAATAGATTCAGGAACAAATGGTTGTGGCACTTCTCCATTTGATAAAGATTATTTAAATATCTCACGCCCACAAGGTGGAAAGTGCGATATTGGCGCGCATGAATTGCCGCTGCCGACAATTGTTGTGAAAAAAGATGGGAATGAAATTAATACAGGAACAACGCTTGAGTTAGAAACAGTTGCTATTGGCGGCAGTTCTAGCGTGACTTTGATGGTAGAAAATACGGGGGCTGCGGATTTAACATTTAATACTATCAGTGGATTACCAACAGGTTTTACATCAACAGATAATCTCACCACTGTCGCGCCTAACGGAACATTAAGTTATACCATTTCTCTAAATACATCTACCGCCACTTCATACACGGGCGGTTCTTTTTCTTTCAACACCAATGACAACAACAAATCCAGTTTTAGTTTTCCCCTAACGGGAAATGTGGTTGCCAGTTTGTCTCCACCTGTTGCACCTTCTACTTTTACTGCAACAGCCACTTCACCCACAGCAATTGGTTTAACTTGGCAAGATGACAGTGATAATGAAGCCAACTTTATTTTGACGTGGAGTCCTGATGGAACAACAGAGCGTTCCTTAGCTGCAAATACAGAATCAGACAGCATTACGGGCTTGACTTGCAATACTTCATATACATTTACTCTTCTGGCACGAAATGCTGCGGGCAGCTCTTCTTCGGTAACGGCAAGTGCGACAACACAAGCCTGCCCTCCACCAACTGCCCCATCTGACTTAACCGTCACAGCACAAACCGTCAACAGCCTCACATTAAGCTGGACAGACAACAGCAGTGATGAAACAGGATTTGTTATTGAGCGAGAAACCAGTACAGCGGGTGTTTTTTCCGAAGTTACCACGGTTAGTACAGGTGTAGTTACCGCAACAGACACAGGATTAACTTGCAACACCCCTTACAAATATCGCGTTAAAGCGGTAAGAGGTGCGGTTAGTTCAGATTACAGCGATGTGGTGACAGGCACAACATCCACTTGTCCAACCACTGTCCCTGCCAATCCCACAGACTTAACATCCAGTGACATCACCGCTAACAGCGTTAAGCTCACGTGGAAGGACAACAGCAGCGATGAAACAGGATTTGTTATTGAGCGAAAAATTGGGGCGGGCAGTTACAGCGAATTGACAACAACAAATGCAAATGCCACTGCCACAGTAACTTACACAGACAGTACACTTTCCTGTGCAACCACATATACTTACAAAATAAAAGCCGTCAATAATCAGGGTTCTTCTGCTGCTTATACAAATGAACATGAAGTGACCACATTAGCTTGTCCAACCCCACCTTCTGCACCATCATTGGCAGTCACAGGCGCAGGAACGACAACTGCAAACTTGACTTGGACAGACAGTGACACAGAAACCAGTTATACTGTAGAGCGAAAAACAAGCGGCAGTTATAGTACAATTGCTACCCTTGCTGCAAATGTATTAAGTACTACAAACACAATGGCGTGTAATAATACATACACCTATCGGGTTACTGCCATTAATGCAGGGGGGTCAACTTCCAGTAATGAAGTTAATGTAACCGCGGCCGCATGTGTTGAGCCACCCCCTCCGCCACCACCCCCACCCCCCGCCGAATACACCCTAAAAGTCACCGTGACTCCCAGTGCGGGTGGCCGTGTCACGGGGACGAATATTAACTGTGGCAGCCAATGCAGTGCCACTTATACCGAATATACCGCTGTCGAAGTCACCGCAGTCCCCAATAAAGGCTACGTTTTCGACCGCTGGCAAGAATGCAGCACCAGCACCAATTTGATCACCAGCTTTATCATGCACTCGGATCGTAGCTGTACGGCATTGTTCAAACCCGAACCCACCGCCGACCTCACCACTAAAATCATCGGCAAAGGGCGCGTACAACTCGACCCCGCCACGGGTAAAGGCACATGTGGCATTGATTGCGTCAGCTATTCACAAAATACCGCCGTCAGCTTACAAGCCACCGCCGACAGCGACTCCCGTTTTAGCCACTGGAGCGGCGGCTGCACGGGAACACAAAACCCATTTAAACTCACTTTAAAAACCAACCAAACTTGTACAGCGCATTTTATCGATCTACCTAAATACCCTGTCACCGTCACCATTGACCCAAGCAACACGGGACAAATTGACAGCACGCCCAGCGGTATCAACGCTTGTACGGACACTTGCACGCACGAATTTGGTCAAAACAACACCGTACAACTCCGCGCCACCGCATCAACAGGCTGGATACACACCCATTTTAGCGGCGATGCCGATTGTGACGATGGCACATTGACCGTGACGCAAGCCGTCAACTGTCGCGCCCACTTTGCCGCAGTAGGACAACTCCAATTTGCCCTCACGCACGATGCAGGCACGGAAGGCGACCGCTTAACGATTACTGTTTTACGAGAAAATGGCAGCGCGGGCGAAATCAGTGTAGGACTTAATATCCAAGACCTCACCACCCAAGCCAGCGACTACCAACTCACCACGCAACGTCTGACGTGGGCGAATGGCGACGATCAACCCAAAACTTTCACCTTCTTACTCAACGAAGACAACGAAGCCGAAGCCATCGAAACGGTACGCCTTGAATTAACAGACCTACAAGGCGGCGCGACTTTTGGACAAAATCAAAGTATCGAAATCAAAATTTTCGATCTTGCGCCCTTCAGCAGCTTACAAATTGCCACGGCACGTTATACTGCCAACGAATTAGATGGCCAACTGGATATGATTATCACGCGTGCGGCCAGCAGTCGGGGCGCGGTCAGTGTGGACTACCAAACCCGTGATGGCACGGCCACTGCAGGCACAGATTACACAGCCATCACCGGCACACTCCACTGGGCAGACGGCGACAGCACACACCGCGTTGTCACCGTACCCATTCACATGGATTTAGAAGAAGAACCCTTAGAAGATTTCTTCTTTTTCCTGCAAAATCCACAACCTAACAACGATAAATTGCAACTCGGCGACATCGTCGAAGCCCAAATTGAGCTGATTAACACACCCGTTTCAGGCGCGGGCTTGCTGCAATTTACTGCGCCCGTGGTCGAAGCCTACGAAGGGCAAGGCATGGCGCATCTTGAAGTGGCGCGTTTAGGCGGGGCAACGGAAGCGGTAAGTGTACAAATTGCCGTCACAAGCGGCACAGCCACCTTATACCAAGACTACACGCCACAACTCGACACCTTAAACTGGCCGGCCAACGACACAAGTGTGCGACATTTACCCGTTGCCCTTTTCACCGATGACCAAGAAGAAGGCGTAGAAACGGCCGTATTTACCTTACAAAATCCCACAAATGGCGCATTATTGGGCAGTCAACGCGAGATCAGCTTGCGTATTTTAGATGAATACAGCAATCCTGCCACCAATGCCGATTATGCCGTGGTTCGTTTTACCGAAACAAACTACAATGCAGATCGGCTGCAAGCTCAAGCGGCCGTGGTGTTAAAACGAGAAGGCAACGCGGCGCGTCCTGTCAGCGTGCGCGTGCAGACGCAAAACGGCACCGCGATTGCGGGTAAAGACTACACTGCCACGGATACCGTCGTGACGTGGTCAGAAAACGATGTGGGAGAACGTACCGTACTCATTCCCCTTATCCCCAACACCACCACGCAACGGCAACATTTTAGTTTACGCCTGAGCGAACCGAATGATGACACTCGTCTGGCTACGCCTTTTGTTGCCAATATCACCTTGATTGCAGGAACAAATCCCGTCACGCCTCCCACAACGGAAATGCCCAGCCGTGTCCAATTTGAAGCAGACACTTATCGCGTCTCCGAAGAACAAGGCAATGTGACTTTGCGCGTGTTGCGTTTGCAAAGTGATCGCGGCGTGTTGCGCGTGCCGATAACGATTGAATTGGAAACAGCGAATTACAACGACTTTGTAAATACCAGCACAGAATTAATTTGGGCGGATGGCGAAATGGGGGCGAAAACGCTCACCATCGGCATTTCACAAGACAAATTTGCTGAAGGAAAAGAAAGTTTTCTGGTGCGTTTGGGACAACCTGAATTACCTAATAGCTTACTTGGTGCGATTCCTGTGGCGCGGGTGGAAATTTACGACCAAAGCGTGGTGCAATTCGACGCAAGCGAATACAGTAGTGATGAAAATGCAAGCGCGATCACCTTAAACCTGATCCGCGTAGGCAGTCCCTTAACCACGCCAAAAATTCGTTATGAAACTGTCAACGACACGGCCACCGCCGGCCGCGACTACGAAAACACCCAAGGCGAATTGTCATGGATGGCTGACGAAGTGAGTCGTACAATTACCATTCCCATACTCGACAACAGTATTTACGATGGACAACGTCGTTTTTCAGTGCGTTTAACGGGCTTAAATGGTGCGGCTGTCGGCGTGCCACATGTGGCGACCATTCACATTATTGACGATGAACAGCCACCTTGTGAACCGCCTGTGATTGACTGTCGTTATCGCAACGTGGGCAAAATATTACGCGATGCGCGAGTCATGCCCAATGGGGTTGTTATCGGTGGTACGATGGGTGGCACGATAGAAAACTTTGGCTTAATCGACGGCAGTGCTTTTGGAGTCACATTTGAACCCAATACGATCATCAAAGAAGATGGCCGCCTACGGGGTACATTCAGCGGCAATCCACACGCCTTGACCGCTACGAATCGCCCGCCCTTATTACAAGAAGTCACGATAGAAACGGGCAGTTATCTCGCTCATCTCGACATTGGCGCGGGAACGGTGTTGAGCAGCGCGGTGAAATTAGGCGCGGGAGTGCGTTTTAAAGCCAATGGCCTGATTCCGCCTCGCATTGATTTATCAGGGATTTTAGGCGTTTTAGGCAGTGAGAGCATCGACGGAATGCGCGCCTTAAATCTCATGACTGATGTGTTAGAATACAATACAGCCAATGGCATTGTGGGCGTGATTCAAGACAATTTAATGCAGAAAGCCTTATCACAAGGTTTAACGGTATGGCCGACCCTCACGCAAGACCCTGACACGGGATTATTGACTTTAACTGATCCTGACGGCCAGGTGCGTACCTTGTTACCAGTAAGCGTGACGCAATACAATATCGAATGGTGTCAAGCCGCAAATCCCGCACAAACCGCGCAATGTGTGCGGGAAACGCCGCTGGGTTTCCGTGAACAATCCGATGGCAGTTTAGTCTTTGTCACCCAAACCCACCGCGAAGTCACGGCTAAACCCGTTATGCGTGCCTTGCGCAGTATGCGGCGAATATTGGCCGAGTATGACTTGACCCAAGTGATGTGGGGAGATGGTGTGTTTTACGTTCCCATTCCTGAGCAGGTGGATTTTTTCGCCACGCAAGCGGCAAAAACTGCCGAATTGCCTTATCCCAGTGATTCCGAATACGGAAGCAGTCAAGCTGCTGCCGTGTTAAATTACACCACGCCCGAAGTGTTTTTTATCAGCAAAGCCGCGAATGATGACGTGTATCACCGCCAAATATTATACCCTGCGGCCGCTTATCCCGACGCGATACGGCTCTATTCTTACCAACAACAAGCTGTTTTACACAATGACGGTTCAGCCGTGATTCCGTTGTGGACAGAACAAGGTGTGGTGACTTATCGCGGCGTATTTGATTACGTGGTATTGGCGGGGCAAGCGGGATTGAATACGGGACGTTTAACAATACGCCCAATCGCCGATCAAAATGGCGATGGTTTTGGTGATTACGAAATCATTTACCCCAATGACAGCCGTCAATGGTTGTTTAGATTGCCGTAGAAATTAGGCGCGTAAAAAAAACAGGGGTAGATCGGTGCGGTCTATCCCTGTTTTATTTCAAATGCAAACTATAGCATCCGCACTATAAAAAGATTAAATAGAATTAAGTAAAAAGAGTTCATCAATAGACTTGTGGTATCAAAAAAACCCAGTATCAACCGATTCCAAAAAGGAGTATCAAAATGAATTTCAATCTGACAAATAAAAACACAACCAGACAATGGAGAGCCTTAATCGCTCTGGATGCAAAGCAGTTTGATATACTGCTGGAAGTTTTTAAACAATCTTATCTCACTTTACAAGGTTCAACACTCAAATCAAGATTGATGAATGATAAAGCCACTTACTGCATTAATAACGAGAGAGAATTATTGTTATTTACACTAACCCGTTTAAAGCAAAGTTTAACTTATGATGCTTTAGGTGTGATGGCAGGTATGGATGGTTCTCACGCCAAGAAAACGCAGAGATTAGGCTTGCGTATTTTAACTCATGCCTTGTGTGTTTTAAAGCATATGCCTGCCAGAGACATAGACAATATCGATGATTTTAAAGCTTATTTTTCCGATATAGAGGAGTTGATTATTGATGTGACAGAGCAAGATATACAACGTCCATCGGATAAAGAAATCCAAAAGGAATTTTATTCGGGTAAAAAAAAACTCACACAGTAAAGATGTTAATGATTGTTAATGAACTTAAAGAAATTTTGTATATAAGCCATCCTGTAAATGGTAAATGCCATGATTTTAACGTGTTAAAGAAAATGCTTTCTCCAGATAAAAAATATTTTATTGAGTCTAATTTAGTTGATTTAGGTTTTTTAGGTATGGATAAACAATATGATTGTAAATCGGTGTGTTTTCCTCACAAGAAATCCAAAAATAAGCCGCTTACTCGAGAACAAAAAGAGGAGAATAGAATTCTATCTTCAAAGCGTATTGTTGTGGAAAATGCAATTTGCGGAGTAAAGGTATTTAGAATTTTATCAGACCGATTGAGAATCCACTGCCTTGATTTTTATGATAAAATTTTGTCCTGCTGTGCAGGACTACATAACTTCCGATTAAACACAACTACTTGATTTTAATTGAGACCACAACTCTATTTATTCCAAGTCCCTATTCTTATAAATTCTACTCGACGATTGCGGGCTTTTCCTTCTTCAGTTTCATTGGTGTCTATGGGTTGTTGTTCGCCGTGGGCTTCGACGCGGAGGCGTTGGGGAGCTTGGTTGGGTAGACTGTGATTGTTGATTAAAAAGGTTTTTACCGACTCAGCACGACGGCGCGATAAGTCAAGATTGTAATCCGCTTCGCCGTCGCTGTCGGCATGACCTGCAATGGTGATAATGGCATCCGCAAGCCCATTTTGTAAGGCTGTTGCGTATTCTTTTAGTAAGGGGTAAGAATCAGGTTTGATGGTCGCGGAATCGTAATCAAATAGGATTTTTGCGCCCACTTTAGGCGGGTCATTGACGATTTCTTCTACCCCACGCATTGTAGGATTGGGATTAAAACCACGAAAAATAATTGATTTTGGCGGAGCTTGTAAGGCTTGTTCAATGTCGATAGCATTGCTGGGAAAATTTAAGGCGGGCGTTTCGGCATAACTGCCCAAAGGAAAAAATAAAGTTAAAATAAAAAAGGGACGGATAGTTTTCACAATAGTTTCCTTTTTTTGATAAAACATCTTTTGTCTGAATCAGAATTTTCAGAATTAAAGAATTTTCAAAATTGATTCTTGCAAATTCTTTAATTCTTAATTTTGGTATATAACCTGACAGAAATTAACATCGGTCAGGTTATTTTTTTAACGATGTTCAAAACTTAGTACATTCACACAGCCATTTTTTTGGCAGAGACCCATTAAATGTTTACGGTCAATTTTGAATTGATTGTCTTCTTCAGTGGTCATGGTGTGGTAGCCGCTTTGTTTGGGATCATCGACGATTCCCGCAGGGCCACGAGTCATGATGGCTTGTTGTAAATTACGCATGGCGAGTACAACGGGTTGTTGTTTATTCCATTGTTCTAACTGTATATCTTGCTGTTGGCTGGCGATAAAGTAGATTTTTTCTGTTCCTGTCACGTTATCCAGCTTAAAAGATTGGTTTGGACTGGGAATGTGATAGGTTTGGTTGGCTTTGACAGGGTTGAAATTGTTGACCACGACATCGCCCATTTTTTCCATTGGAAATAAACGAGTGACGTTGTCGCCGCCATCAATTTGGAAAATATACACGTAACTGTCTTGTTTTGGGGTAAATGTGATTTTGTAGCTGTCTCCACTGCTTAAAATGGCGTTATTGGTGAGTGGGCGTATATCACCTTGATGCTTAGGACGATAGCCGTAGCTGATGTCAAATTGTAAACTGGCTTGTTGCACCGCTTGCTCTACGGCTTGAGCCGCTTGTTTTACGCTTGGGGTGGGGTCTGTGCTTTGGCGTTGTTGGATGAATTGGTGAACGCCCGTAATGTCATTTTCTAACAATTTAACTCGCGCTTCTAAGGAATTCATTTGGCTGTTTATCGCGTTAAGAATATTATCGCTTTGAGTAATCAATTGTTCAATCTGCGCAAATTCTTTTGTCGAGGGATATTCACTTGCCTGTTTACTCGCGGCTAATTGCTGTTTAACTTGCTCTAGTTGTTGCCGTACTTTGTTGAGTTCTTCTGGAGTTTTATCAGGCGAAAAATAGCTGACAACTGCGTCGCTTGCTGCACTAATTGCAAGGGTCTCCAGTGCTTTTAAGGCAATTGCAGGTACAATGGCGAATGTGGTAGCAGAATGAAACCATAGGAACATCATTAGCCCTAAGCAAGATGAACGATTTATCATGATTGACCTCCGTTGTATAAATGAGTACATTAGATTATATATTAAGTTTGAATATAATCATATTGTCGGTTTGAATTGTTTTATTGGAAATGGGATGGATGCATAATCACTTCAATCAGGAGACAGTTACGATGCGTATTTTTATGATTTTCTTGTGTTTATTGATGGCTAGTGCTTCACTTTGGGCGCAATCACGGGTTGCGTTGGTGATTGGTAATGCAGATTATACGCATGACCCTTTGCGTAATCCTGTCAATGATGCTTTGGATATGGCGGCGATGTTGTCGGCTTATGGATTTCAGGTGATTGGTTATGATGACCGACGCAAGCGGTTGCGTACTTTGAATTTGAATCACCAAGAAATGGAAAAAGCGGTATTGGATTTTAAAGAAGCCCTGACTAAAGGGAGTGTGGGCTTGTTTTTTTATGCGGGTCATGCCATGCAGGACGCAGAACAGCAAAATTATTTGATTCCTGTTAAAACGGATATTCCTGATTCCACATTGATTAAGCACCGCGCCATTAATGCACAATGGGTATTGGATGTGATGGCATCAAAGCAAACCCATTTAAATATTGTGGTGTTAGATGCCTGTCGTAATAATCCATTTCGGAGTTTTTTCCGCAGTGCCAAAACAGGTTTGGCAGAGATGGGTACGCCATCGGGGACGATTATTACGTATGCAACACAGGCGGGCGGTTTGGCAGCGGATGGAAATGGCGGGCGTAATGGACTGTACACAGGAGAGTTGTTGGCGGCAATGCAGCAGGGTGGTTTGACAATTGAGCAGATTTTTAAACAAACCGCACAAAAAGTGCGGATAGCCGCTGAACAGATTGATCATAAGCAAGAACCTTGGATTGGCATGTCTTATACAGGCGATTTTTGTTTTGGGCAGTGTTTGCCGAGTCAGCAAGAATTAATGCAGCAACTCCAGAATTTACAGACGCAGATGGGCGGAGGACAACAAAATAATGAGGAAGTCTTGCGACGTTTGCAGGCGTTAGAACAGCAGATTTTAAAAAGTACACAACAAGCGGTTATTCCTCAGCCGCCTCCACCCGTAGAAGCATTAATACCCACAGAAAACCTAATCAAAGACCGCTATCGAGACCACGGCGACGGCACCGTCACCGACATTGAAACCAATCTCCAGTGGATGCGCTGCCTAATTGGGCAGGAATGGCAAAATGGACGCTGTCAGGGAGAGCCGCAGAAAATGAATTCGGATAAGGCGCAGGAACTGAAGATTAACTTTGCAGGACATCGCAACTGGCGACTCCCGACCATTAAGGAACTACGCGGTTTGGTTTACTGTAGCAGCGGGAAGCCTGCTTATTTTCCGAATAATGGCAAAGTGTGTGAGGGTGACTACCAACGTCCAACCTTGATACAGGAGGCGTTTCCTGATGCGCCTGAATGGTTCGTTTGGTCTGGTTCGCCCGTTTCTGGCGGTTCTGACTATGCGTGGAACGTGTACTTCTTTGATGGCTTTGGCGACAACTACTACCGCAACGGCAACCGTCATGTGCGGCTGGTGCGCGGCGGACAGTGATTTGCATTTTTTCTTTGAGGCTCGCTTTTTGGTTGAATTTGGGTTTTGTCTGAATCAGAATTTTCAGAATTAGAGGATTTTCAGAATTAACCCGTTCAGGAGATAAATTTTTCTTCAATTCTGGAAATTCTGAAATTTTGTAAATTCTGATTCAGACAAAAAAATATGACGGCATTTCCACATGGCGAGGCTGTAAAAGAACCTCATTTTTTCAGTATTTGATAACGAAGAATCAATAAGTTACGAGCGAAAATCTGATTTAAACCGTTTATAAATCCCATTTAAACATCATGAATACAGAAACCATTCTTACTCAATTAAAACAATTTAAACAACAATACGCCCAGCAATACCACCTAAAATCATTGGGCATCTTTGGTTCTCATGCGCGCCATCAAGCGACTTCAAGCAGCGATATTGATATTTTTTTTGAAACGGATACCCCTAATTTATTAACCACCGCAAGATTACAACAAGAATTAACTGAGCTTTTACACTGTCGAGTTGATTTAATTAGACTTCGCCCTTCAATGAATCCCAAGCTCAAAGCACACATTATTAGTGAAGCCATTTATGTTTAAGAAAAATGAAAATATAATTGAGCAATTAGAAACAATTTTGAATGCTCTCAGAAGAATTCCAAGGCGTTTTGCTGGTATCAAAACCGCCACCGATTTTTCGCAATCTGAAGAAGGAATAGATAAGCTTGATGCAATTTGTATGATATTGATTGCAGCGGGAGAAGCGTTTAAGCGGCTTGATCAAAAAACAGAAGGACAGCTTTTAATACATTACCCGCAAGTTGATTGGAAAGGGGTAAAAGGGGTTAGAGATGTTATTGCACACGGTTATTTTGATGTGGATAGCGAACAGTTATTTAATCTTTGCCGTGATGATATTCCCATATTGATTCAGACTGTTCAACAAATGATTATAGATATAACAAAATTAAGTGATTCATAAAAATTTTTGTCTGAATCAGAATTTTCAGAATTAAAGGATTTTCAGAATTAATCTGACAATGCTGATTATGAATCACATCATTTTGGTATATTAACCTGACAGAAATTAAAATCGGTCAGGTTATTTTTTTTAACGATGTTTTGGCGTTGTTTGATGAATTGGTGAACGCCCGTAATATCGTTTTCCAGTAGATTAACTCGCGCTTCTAAAAAATTCACTTGGCTGTTTGTCGCGTTAAGGATATTATTGTTATCACATCATCCATTTAAATTGTTTTTGTTGAGCATTATTGGAGATGACTGTGTAATAACTTTAATCAGGAGATGGTTACAATGCGTATGTTTATAATTTTCTTGTCTTTATTGATGGTCAGTCATGGTCTCTGGGCGCAATCACAGGTTGCTGAGGTAGAAAGCTTAATCAAAGACCGCTATCGAGACCACGGCGACGGCACCGTCACCGATATTCAAACCAATCTCCAGTGGATGCGCTGCCTAATTGGACAGGAATGGCACAATGGACGCTGTCAGGGAAGATCACAGGAATGGGCTTGGGATGATGCACAGAAACTAAAGATTGATTTTGCAGGACATAGTAACTGGCGATTCCCAACCATTGAGGAACTACGTGGTTTGGTTTACTGTAGCAGCGGAAAGCCTGCTTATTTTCCGAATAATGGCGGAATGTGTGAGGGTGGGTATCAGAGTCCAACCTTGGTGCGAGAAGCGTTTCCTGACGCATCTAGATCGTTCGTTTGGTCTAGTTCCCCTGTTGCGGGCTACCCAGACTACGCGTGGAGCGTGAATTTCAATGGTGGTGGTGGCAACTACTACGGCCGCGTCAACAACGGTCACGTTCGGTTGGTGCGCGTTGGTCCAACTGAGGTAAATATTACAGTTCATGGCAAGCCACTTTATTAGGGGATGATTTGTTTGCGCATCAGCCTTTTTTTGAGAAAGCCATCGCGCAAGGCTTTGATATTATTACTTCTTGCAAGCCAAATTCTCATCAAACGACTTACTGAATCAGAATTGACAGAATTTTAGGATTTTCAGAATTAAAGAATAAAAAACCGATTGAAAATAAACAACTTGCAAGCATCAATTCCAAAAATTCTAATTCAAACAAAAAAAGCAGCCTATCTCTCGATACGCTGCTTTTTTCTATCGACATGGCTTTTTCCATCACGCATAGACGGGTAAAAAAGCCTTATCGGGTTCTAATAAGGGGCCATTTTCGCCCCAATAAGGTGATAATTTACGTAATTGCGCAATAATCGGGGGAACAACTTCAATAACCCGTTCCACTTGTGCCATGGTATTGTAACGAGAAAAAGAAAAACGTACCGTACCATGCGCTGCGGTGTAGGGAATACCCATTGCCCGCATGACGTGCGACGGTTCTAATGAGCCTGAAGTACATGCAGAACCGCTGGATGCCGCAATGCCCGCTTTGTTTAATAACATTAAAATGGCTTCGCCTTCGATGTATTCAAACGCAATATTGGCTGTATTAGGCAAACGATTGTCCACATCTCCCGTGACAAAACAATGTGGCACTGCGGCCAAAATTCCTGCTTCCAAACGGTCTCGCATTGCTTTTACGGTAGTATTTTCCGTGGTTAAATGTGCGGCGGCCATGTCTGAAGCGTGTCCGAGGGCGACAATGGAGGCCGTATTTTCTGTGCCTGCACGACGACCGCGCTCTTGATGCCCACCACGTAACAAAGGACGAAAACGCACGCCACGCCGCAAATATAAGACACCAACACCCTTGGGCGCATGCAACTTATGACCCGATAATGACAACATGTCAATTTTAGTCTGTTGTAAATTAACAGGAATTTTCCCCACCGCTTGCACCGCATCGGTGTGGAATAATACCCCATGCGCGTGTGCCATTTCAGCCATTTGTTCTACAGGAAACAATGTCCCTGTCTCATTATTCGCCCACATGACCGAAACAATCGCCACTTTATTGTCTAACAATTCTTTGTATTCATCTAAATCTAAACGCCCTTTATCATCGACGCTTAACTTGTGAACTTTGTAACCTTCTTTGCTCAACTGATCGCATAAGGTTAAAACGGCAGGATGTTCTACAACAGTGGTGATGATTTCTTTACGCTCAGGATAGGCTTTCAGAGCCGATAAAATCGCCGTTGAGTCCGATTCTGTACCACAAGAAGTAAACACAATTTCCGAATCAAACTCCGCCCCCAAAAGACTTTGCACTTGTTGGCGGGCTTTTTTTACCGCAAAACCCACTTTATTACCAAAACTGTGCATGGAAGAGGGATTGCCGAATTGTTCCGTGAAAAAAGGCAGCATGGTCTCTACAATGCTGGGATCGACCATTGTGGTGGCGTTATTGTCCAAGTAAATCGCATCAGTCATGCTTTACACCCCTTGAATTTGCGCCAATTGCTGCTGTTCGCGCATTTTGGCTGGAATCACACGGATAACTTCGCCTAAATCTTCCATTAAACGCTGTTGAATCCCGCCTAAAGTCTGCATTTCCAACTGACAACCCGCACAAGCCCCGGTCATATTCACATAAACCGTGTTGCCTTCCACATCGACCAATTCCACATCACCGCGATCCCGTTGTAATTGGGGACGGATGGATTCGATGATCATTTCAATGCGGCGAATACGTTGTAAGTTGGTCATGGCGTAGGGTTTCTTAGGAACGACTTGTTCGGTGGGTTGGGAAAAATCGGGTTTTTGTCCTTGTTCGGCGAGAACTTTGGTTAAAATTTCTTCAATCGCTTCGTGACAAGAAGAACAACCGCCGCCGGCTTTGGTGTAATTGATGACATCTTGAATCGTAGTCAGTTGATTGTCGCGCACTGTATTCTCAATCATCACGGCATCTATCGCAAAACATTTACACACCAACGCGCCTTCTTCATGATCGTCTGACCATTCTTCACCGCGATAATGGGCGATAGCGGCTTGTAAGGCTTCGCGTCCCATCACGGAACAGTGCATTTTTTCGGGAGGTAATCCACCTAAAAAGTCGGCAATGTCTTGATTGGTGATTTTTAAGGCCTCATCAACGGTTTTACCCTTAATCATTTCAGTCAAGGCCGAAGAAGACGCAATGGCAGAACCACAACCAAACGTTTGAAAGCCTGCTTCTAAGATAACATCGGTATTGGGATCAACTTTTAGCGTGAGTCGCAGAGCATCTCCGCACGAAATCGATCCGACATCACCAATGGCATTGGCATCGTTGATGGCACCGGCATTTCTTGGGTTAAAAAAATGTTCTTTAACGGTATCCGAGTAATCCCACATAAGGCTCTGCCTCCCAAAACTAGATGATGACGAGAATAAAAACGCGCTGCAAAATCGCTTTTTCTTTTAACCCGCGTTAAAAGAGCTACCACAAGCACAGCTAGAGGTGGCGTTGGGATTTTCAAATTTGAATCCTGAACCATCAATGCTATCAATAAAATCAACCGTTACGCCGCTTAACAAGGGCGCGCTCATGGGATCAACTAAGATTTTGAATTGGCCACAATCGATCACTGTATCGTCATCGCCTGCGTCTTCTTCTAAACGTAATCCATATTGAAAACCAGAGCAACCGCCGCCGGTGATCATGATGCGTAATCCAGCCACTTGGCTGTCTGATCCACGGATAAAACGGTCAACGGCTTTAATGGCGTTATCGGTTAAGGTCAACATATCGGGTTCTCCTCGCTGAAGGGTTAGGCATAATGGCAAATGGCTTGCATTCGATAGAAATTAGAATCGATTTTAGCAAGGGATATGCCAGTCAAATCATTTGAATTAATTGACTGATTTTCAAGGTTAAAATAACACAATAATCCTTTTATTCGCTTGTCGCAAAGCAGACTTAATGGGTATTTTGTCGCAAAGGCAACAAATTTTTTATCTTATCGTAAGGAGTAAGACAATGTCAGTCCAACAATTGCAACCGGGTGATGTGGTGTATGCGCGAGTGGATTTGTATAATGATGAAGGGAGTATTCCTGAATTACCTGAAGGGGCAATGATTGCCACTGTGGGGACACGTGGGGTCGTGGTCAATGTGGGTCATTTGGAACAACAACCGTCTTTAACGCTGTATTTAGTGCGTTTTGAGCAGAAAGATCAGGATAATTTATTGGGACCGCCGACGGGCTGTTGGCCAGAAGAATTGGCCAGTGAAGATGAATTAGCCGCCTTAAATGTCACATCTCATTCAGCGGGAGAAACGCCATGAATCGTGAAGAAGTGATGGCATTAATTAACCATTATTTATCCTATCAAGGGGCGCACCTCACAGAAACGGAATTTAAGCAACCGATTTTAGGTTTATTATTTGATGAACATGATGAAGCGGATGATTTCGTGGGACAAGTATTAACTTATTACGGCATTCGTCCGCGAGGATGGGTCAATGTAGAGAGTTTTAACGATTTGGTGGATTATATTTTACAGCAGCTTGAAGAAAAGCGATAAAAAAGTAAGCCACGCTAATCCGGCAATTCAGCAAAATAATTTTTACAAACAAAACAACTTTGCTATAGTGTTTAGTTTATTTTTGTTCAATTGCTTAGGAATTGTCATGACTCATTCTGTAATGCAACATTACGATACTTTGCCCTACCATTCTGATCCGTTGGCTTATACCCACCCCAGTCGTATTGCTACAATTGGCACGCTGTTTGGGGTGAATCCGCCGGATGTGCGCACAGCGCGTATTCTTGAATTAGCGTGTGGAGATGGACGCAATTTAACCGCGATTGCCAGCAGTTTGCCCAATGCGCAATGTGTTGGCATTGATTTGTCTAATAAACATATTGAAATAGGACAACAGCGTTTACAACAATTCGGTTTAAATAATATTCGTTTAATACAGCAAGATATAAAAGATTTTCAAGTTGAAGCAGGGTCTTTTGATTATATTATTGTTCACGGTTTATATTCTTGGGTGGCGGCGGAGGTGCGCGCCCGAGTTTTAACCATTTGTCAACACGCGCTATCAGAACACGGTATGGCTTACATCAGCTATAATACTTTACCCGGTTCGCATTTACGCCACACGATACGCGATTTAATTCAATTCTACACACGCCCCGTCAACGATACCACGCAACAAATCGCTATTTTACGCCAAACCCTGCATTTGCTATTACAAGCCAGTTCAGCCAGTCAAGATGCCCACAGCCAATTATTAGCCAGCGAATTGCAATTGTTCAGTCAATTGTCTGATTCTTATTTATTTCACGAATTTTTAGAATTGGATAATCATGCGTTTTATTTCCATGAATTCGTGGAAACGGTGCAGCGATATGGTTTAAATTACGTGGGCGATATTTATTTGCACAGTATGCTGCCCAATCAATTGCCTGAAGCGGCCGTGCAAGCGGTACAGCAATTAAGCCGAGATATTTTATATCAAGAACAGCAATTAGATATATTACGTAATCGTCGTTTTCGCCACACGTTATTATGTCGGCAAACGGTAAAGTTAAATCGTACCTTAACACCAGAACAAATAAAAGGTTTAGCCATTGCCTCTTCTCTCTCCGCTAAAACCGATAATCCCACGCAATTTAGCAACGCGCAAGGTACGATAGACACTCGTCATGGTTTTATTCAAACGGCTTTAACTTTATTGCAACAAAATTGGCCAAAAGCTATTCCTTTTAATCAAGTGGTAGAATTAACACGCCAAGCCTATCCAGAGTCTAATGCTGACGATATAGAACATTTGGCTTCGACTTTATTACGCGCTTATACCGCCGGCTTAATTGAAGCGAATGTGTTGGCTTCTGGTTTTGTGGTGACAGTCAGCGATGCGCCGAAAGTTCTGCCTTTAGCACGCGAAGAAGCCAAAATAGCGCGTCAAGTCACGAATTTACGCTGTGAATTGGTGAACATAGAAAATGTGATTGCTCATAAATTATTGCCTCATTTAACGGGTGAAAGAACCAGAGCGCAATTATTAGATTTGGTGCATGAGTGGTTACAACAAGGGGAAATTCAACTGAATTTCCAATCTCCCGATGGCACTCAGGCGCAAATTCAACTGAATGTACAGCAGCAACGAGATATTTTAAAAACCATTCTCGATGAAGCCTTATATTTGATTGCTAAAGCAGCGTTATTAATCGAATAATTAAACTGTTTATGTCACTGGAATCTTCTGCAACAATTGCATTAATTGGCATTGGTTCGCCTTATGGGGATGATCAGGTGGGTTGGCGCGTGGTAGAAGCGGCACAAGCACAGCAGTTGTCTGTGACAGCGGCGGTGTGTTGTCTTGTGCCGATGGTGGATTTATTGCCACTGTTGGCGCGTTATGATGCGGTGATTCTGGTTGATGCGGTGGCCGCAGAAAATCTGCCTGTCGGTACGGTACAGTGTTGGTCAGGGACGGCCATTAGACAAGTGAATTCGGTTTATTCTAGTCATGGTTTTTCTTTAGCGAATGTTTTGGCATTAGCGGATAGTTTGGGACAATTACCGCGTTTATTAAAATTATACGGTATTGTGATCAATCCCGAACATTTAGCAACACTTCCTTATTTGCCATTAACTCCAGATATTGAAGCGGCTATAAACACGACTTTAACCTTATTAAAACAAGATGAGTGGTTAAAGTGAGTGTTTTTTGCTTGACGCTGGGTTGATTTACCCGGACAATTCTCGCATTTTTGGGTGAATATAGACTTAATCTACAATTTAAAAAATCGGAGAACCTGACAACTTATGGGTAAAAATGTGGTCATTATTGGCACGCAGTGGGGCGACGAGGGCAAAGGCAAAATCGTTGATTTACTCACTGATCGTGTCGCTGCCGTGACTCGTTTCCAAGGCGGACATAACGCGGGTCATACGTTAGTAATTAAAGATGAAAAAACTGTTTTACATTTGATTCCTTCGGGGATTTTGCGGGAAGGGGTGCGTTGTTTTATTGGGCATGGGGTGGTGTTGTCACCATCGGCTTTGTTGGACGAAATCAAGAAGTTGACCCAACGGGGCATTGAAGTCGCCGAGCGTTTACGCATTAGTAATGCGTGTACGCTATTGTTACCGTATCATGTGGCTTTGGATCAAGCCCGCGAGCAGGCACGTGGACAGGATAAAATAGGCACAACAGGACGCGGTATTGGTCCTGCTTATGAGGATAAAGTGGCACGGCGTAGCTTGCGTGTACACGATTGGCAGCATCCAGAACAGTTTGCGGAAAAATTACGCACGGTGTTGGATTATCATAATTTTGCTTTACAGCATTATTATAAAGTTGAACCAGTTGATTATGCGAAAGTTTTAGATGAAACTTTGGCGATGGCTGAACAACTCGCGCCATTAGTCACAGATGTTCCCCATGAGTTATCTGAATTACGCGCTGCCGGTCAATCTGTATTGTTTGAAGGCGCGCAAGGCACAATGTTAGACATTGATCAAGGTACGTATCCTTTTGTCACCTCGTCTAATACTACAGCGGGTGGTGCAGCAACAGGAAGTGGCATTGGCCCTTGTGATATTGATTACGTTTTAGGTATCACTAAGGCTTATACCACTCGTGTGGGTTCGGGGCCATTTCCGACTGAATTAATGGAAGATGTTGGCGCGCATTTGTCGAAACGAGGTAATGAGTTTGGTGCGACGACTGGGCGAGCGCGTCGTTGTGGTTGGTTTGATGCGGTGGCCTTGCGACGGGCTAAAGCAATCAATAGTTTAACTGGACTTTGCATCACTAAATTAGATGTTTTAGATGAATTACCCAGCTTGCAAATCTGCACAGGATATAAATACAATGGAAAAGTGGTTGAAGTTCCTCCGCCCGGTGCTGAAGGTTTAGCGGCCTGTCAACCCATTTATTTAGAAATGCCCGGTTGGCAGTGTTCTACATTAGGCGTGCGTCATTACGCGGATTTACCCGCTGCGGCACGGGCTTATTTGGAAAAATTAGAGTCTTTGGTTGGCGTTCCTATTGCGATGATTTCTACGGGTGCGGAACGTGATGAGACGATTATTAAAACGGATCCGTTTTGTTGTTGATTTCATCTGATGTTAAGGTGTTCCTCGCTAGGGTAGGAACACCTGAGAATCGTTATTTTGTCAGAATCAGAATTTACAGACACAAGAATTTGCAAAATTGATTCTTGCCAGTGGTTTATTTTCAGCAGATTTTTTATTCTTTAAGTACCTAAACGAAAATAATCTGGAATATTTGCATTTCTACTTAGGAGAGAAAAATGGATTTTTTTCTGCGAATGACCCATTCTCCACGTGCGATTTACGGGGTTATTTTTCTCAGTTGTGTTGCCTTGTTAGGCATGGGCTACTACATGGAATATGCCAAGGGTTTGATTCCTTGTCCTTTGTGTATGGCGCAACGATTATTTTACATGGGTTTGGGCGTGGTGGCTTTGTTGGGCGTGCTGCACGGATCGCGGGGAATATTGAACCGAATCAATGCGTTTTTTGCGTTATTATTTGCTGTGGGCGGCGCAACGATTGCGGGACGACAAGTGTGGTTGCAGCATTTGCCTGCGGATCAAGTGCCGTCTTGTGGCGCGGATTTTGACTTTATTGTCAGTCATTTTCCACTGCTCAAAGCCATTGAAACCTTATGGCAAGGTTCTGGCGATTGTGCAGAGGTACAATGGCAATTTTTAGGCTTATCGATTGCGGGCTGGAGTTTGGTCTGGTTTGTATTTTTTACGGTCATTGCCTTGTATTTGCTGATTCGGCGTTTTCCAGCCCAGTAACTTGAAAAAAAAATCGACACTGGTCGTGAACTCTGCTACATTTCTCACGAAGCAATGATGTGAAGTCGGCAAAAGACCATAGAACTATTTTTCTGTGGTATTTATTTTTATCGGAAGTTGTTATGGCCTTATATATTACTGATGAGTGTATCAACTGTGACGTGTGTGAACCAGAATGTCCCAATGGCGCAATCAGCCAAGGCGAAGAGATTTATGTGATTGATCCGCTATTGTGTACAGAATGTGTCGGGCATTATGAAACCTCACAATGTGTTGATGTTTGTCCGGTTGATTGTATCTTGCTGGATCCCAATTATGCGGAAACCCAAGATCAATTGATGTTAAAATACCAACATTTGGTGAAACAATCCGCTTAATGGCATTTTAAAGCAGAAAATCGCGGTTATTTTCTCGTTTGTGGGGTAAATGCTGCAAAAATGCTTGCTGTTAGGCAAAAAAATTGATTATAATACTGCGCTTTGCGGGCCGTTAGCTCAGTTGGTAGAGCAGCTGACTCTTAATCAGCGGGTCGTAGGTTCGAGACCTACACGGCCCACCACTGTTTTCTTAAAAATAAACTCAGTTTCATCCACTGAGTCACTATAGTCTGTTCATGTATGTGCTTTTAGTTCCTGTCAGTTGACTTCTCTCGGATGCGAAAGTGGCGAAATTGGTAGACGCGCTGGTTTTAGGTACCAGTAGGGCAACCTGTGAGAGTTCGAGTCTCTCCTTTCGCACCACCCCATGTCACCCTTTAACATTCCAAACTCTGCACCGGACGGCAATGCGTGAAGACACTTTCAATTAACGAGGTCAAGACATGCAAGTGTCCATCGAACAGGTCAACGCCCTAACGCGACGCGTAACGGTAGGGATTGCCAATGAGCATATTAAAAAAGCCGTACAAAGCCGTTTGCAATCCGTTGCACGCACCGCAAAAATAAACGGATTTCGTCCCGGTAAAGTCCCCATGCGTTTGGTAGAACAAAAATATGGGGAACAGATTTATATTGATGTTCTGGAATCCATGATTCCCAACAGCTTGGGCGAAGCCTTAAAAGAACAATCGCTCAATCCTGTCTCCAAACCTGAGATTGAATTGAATAGCGAACTTCCCGCACTGAAAAGAGGTGAGGATTTATCTTACACAGCCGTATTTGAAGTCTATCCCGAATTGGGAGAGATCGCATATCGTGAAGCACAAGTGACTCGTCCTGTGGTGCAGATCGATGACGCTGATGTGGATCAAGTCATCGCTAAATTACGTCAGCAAGCCGCAAAATGGCAAGAAGTGGCTCGTTCTCCCGCCGAACAAGACAAAGTCGTTGTTTCTGTCGTGGCGACGTTAGACGGCTCACCTTTTGAAGACAATGTCGTTAAAGAAGAAGAGATGCTATTGCCTTACTCAGAGGGATTGGCGGTAGGATTTTCCGAAGCGTTGCGGGGCTTTATGCCCGGCGAAACGCGGACTTTACATCTCCCCGCGCCATTAGAATATGATAATCCAGACCTCGCAGGTAAAATTCTAACGCTTGAAGTCACCCTTCACGCTGTCAAAGAAGCCGTTCTGCCAGAAATGAATGCAGAATTTGCGGTCTCTTTGGGGGTTGAAAGTGGTGATGTGACCGAATTGCGCACCGAAGTGACCCAAAATATGCAGCGCGAGCAAAAACAAGCCTTGCGGAAATATTTACGGACTTCCGTGCTAAAACAATTGCGCGAACTCAACCCAATTGACCTTCCCAAAGTCTTAGTTGAACAGGAAAGAGATCGACTCGCCAGAGTGGTACTTCAGAAATTAGGGGGGCTGGGTGCCGCACCCGGCAGCAGCGACTATCTTAGAATCGTCAACACGATTAAAGAAAATATGGTCAGAGAAGATGAACCCATGCAAAACGTCCACGCGGGATTGCTGTTATCTGAGTTGATTCGTGTGCATCGTCTTGAACTGTCGGCTGAACGCTTGAAAGAACACATTACAGAAATCGCTTCCACTTACGAAGACCCTGCGTCTATTGTGCGCTACATTTATGGTGAACGTGACGTGTTGAGACAAGTGGAAAGTTCCGTGTTGGAAGAACAAGCCATTGATTGGCTCTTAGAACAAATGCAAGTGACTGATGAATCCATGTCATTCACCCAGTTTATGGAATTAGCCAATCCCAAAATAATGGAAACCGTTTAGCAACATGACGTGAAGCGAGAAAAATAACCGCTTTGTCTGTATGGTCTGAATCAACAGTGCATTTTTAATCAGTGACTTTGGTTCAGACAAAAAACTTGTTATGAATCACCTCTAGTTGCTACAGGATAAAACATAATGAATAACCCCATTCCAGACCCCATTCGTGCTGCGGGCGGGCTAGTTCCCATGGTGGTTGAGCAGTCATCTCGTGGTGAGCGCGCTTATGATATTTATTCGCGCTTGCTTAAAGATCGCGTCGTATTCTTGGTTGGACAGGTTGAAGATTACAGTGCGAATTTGATTATTGCGCAATTGCTGTTTTTAGAGTCTGAAAATCCAGACAAAGACATTCATTTTTATATCAATTCGCCCGGCGGAGTCGTCACGGCCGGTTTGGCCATTTACGACACCATGCAATTTATCAAGCCTAACGTCAGCACCTTGTGCATTGGTCAAGCGGCCAGCATGGGGGCTTTGTTGCTGTCTGGCGGACATCCCGGTAAACGCTACTGTTTGCCCCATTCGCGTATGATGATCCACCAGCCTTTGGGTGGTTTTCAAGGACAAGCGACCGATATTGAAATTCATGCCCGTGAAATTTTGCGCATCCGCGAACGTTTAAGTGGCATTTTGGCCAAACACACCGGACAAAATTTAGAGGCCATTCAGCGCGATACCGAACGCGATAATTTTATGACGGCTGAAGAAGCGGTAAAATATGGCTTAGTGGATGCCGTGTTGACCAGTCGCCAAGCCATTTTGGACAAGGCCGAAAAAACGGACAAACTCGAAAAAACCGATAAATAACCCCTTATGGCGATATTTATCGATAGCGATGCTTATTGTACCCGTCTGTTAAACGAGGAGGCTTGCGATGCCTGACGAACGAAAAGGCAAATCGGGCAGTGATGATCGATTGCTTTACTGTTCTTTTTGCGGTAAGAGCCAGCATGAAGTGCGTAAACTCATTGCTGGTCCATCCGTATTCATCTGTGATGAATGTGTGGAGTTGTGCAACGATATTATTCGAGAAGAAATTCAAGAACAAGCACACCACCATCATCGAAATCTGCCCACGCCCCATGAGATTCACCAACATCTCAACGAGTATGTGATCGGTCAAGAGTTAGCGAAAAAAATCCTCTCTGTCGCCGTATATAATCACTACAAACGGCTGGAAAGTAAGCATAAACGCAACGATGTGGAAATTGCCAAAAGTAACGTTTTACTGATCGGCCCTACGGGGAGCGGTAAGACTTTATTGGCTGAAACATTGGCGCGGTTTCTCAATGTACCGTTTACCATGGCCGATGCCACGACCTTGACGGAAGCGGGTTATGTGGGAGAAGATGTGGAAAACATCATTCAAAAACTCCTGCAAAAATGCGATTACGACGTAGAAAAAGCCCAAACAGGCATTGTTTACATTGATGAGATCGATAAAATCTCTCGCAAATCTGATAATCCATCGATTACCCGCGATGTTTCTGGTGAAGGGGTGCAACAAGCCTTGCTGAAATTGATCGAAGGCACAGTGGCTTCTGTCCCTCCCCAAGGTGGGCGTAAACATCCCCAACAAGAATTTTTACAAGTGGACACTTCACAAATGTTATTTATTTGTGGGGGGGCGTTTTCTGGTTTAGAAAAAGTGGTGCGGGCGCGTTCCGAAAAAAGTGGGATCGGTTTTTCGGCCGAAGTGCGCGGCAGTAATGATAAACGGAACATTTCAGAATTACTGCGTGCCGTTGAACCCGAAGATTTGATCAAATACGGTCTGATTCCTGAGTTTGTCGGACGTTTACCGATTGCGGCGACCTTGACCGAACTGGACGAAGCCCAATTGGTACAGATTCTCACCGAGCCGCGTAATGCGCTAACCAAGCAATATATGCGCTTGTTTGAAATGGAAAATGTCGAGTTAGAATTTCGGGAAGAAGCCTTGCGTGCCATTGCGCGTAAAGCCATTGAAAGAAATACTGGCGCACGCGGCTTGCGTTCCATCATGGAAACGGTATTATTAGACACCATGTATGAGCTGCCCTGTATGGAAAACGTGGCTAAGATTATTGTGGATGAAGCGGTGATCGAGGGCAAATCTAAACCCTTAGTGCTGTACCAAAATGCGGCGTAATTGATAGAGAATTCAGAATCATTGATTTTTCTCTACTCCCCTTTTCTTTCTGACCCAGACAGACTGGGGGAGACGAAATCTGTTTACAATCCATCATCAATGTCTTGTTACACTGAAATAATACACAAGTCCCTAAACCAACCGCGTTTACATTTGCCCATTATTCTTGAAGCGCGGGCTAACATGCCTTACTGTATTCCTATTATCTGTCCCTGCGCACAAGTCCAGTGGCATCGACATAACCCCGAACCACAACGCGCTCACGCACTCACTTTTGGCACTTTGCAGCTTGATCCCTTGGCCATGATTCATGAGATGACCCGATCTGCCCTTTTTATTGCCATCAGGTTTGCTCGCCGCATGGTCTCTGACCTTTAACGAGGATACCCCTATGCCCTACGATGACAAAACCTCTGACGTGATTGATGCGCCGCGAATGGTTTTGCCGGTGCTGCCACTGCGTGACGTAGTGGTTTATCCCCACATGGTAATCCCCCTGTTTGTGGGACGAGAAAAATCGATCCGCGCCTTAGAAAAGGCCATGACCGAAGATAAACAAATTCTCTTAATCGCCCAACGCAATGCCGCCGAAGATGAACCCGAAGTTGACGATTTACACCGTGTGGGAACGGTGTCTAGTATTCTGCAATTGCTGAAACTGCCCGACGGCACCATTAAAGTCTTGGTCGAAGGCGGACAACGGGCGAAAATTCTCAGTTTTCTGTCCATGGACGATTTATTTACCGCGCAAATTACCCCATTGGCCGAGGTGATCCCCGATGAACGCGAAGTCGAAGTGTTGTCGCGTTCGATCACCACACATTTTGATCAATACATCAAACTCAATAAGAAAGTGCCACCAGAAATTTTAAGTTCTCTGGCCAATATTGACGAATCCAGTCGCCTTGCTGACACCATTGCCGCACACATGGCGATTAAACTGGAAGAAAAGCAGAAAATCCTAGAGATCGTGGATGTACGCGAACGCTTGGAACATTTGATTGCGCTGATGGAATCGGAGATTGATTTGTTACAAATCGAAAAACGCATTCGTAAGCGCGTAAAAGGGCAAATGGAAAAAAGCCAACGCGAGTATTATCTTAACGAACAGATGAAAGCGATCCAGAAAGAATTGGGAGAATTGGAAGATGCCCCCAATGAGATCGAAGAACTGAGCAAACGCATTGAAGAGGCCGGAATGCCTAAAGAGGCCAAAGCCAAAGCCATTGCCGAGTTGAATAAACTCAAAATGATGTCGCCCATGTCCGCAGAAGCCACTGTGGTACGCAATTACATTGATGTGATTTTAGCTGTGCCGTGGAAACGCCGCACCAAAGTCAGCCGTGACATGAGCAAAGCCGAAAGTGTACTGGAAACGGATCACTACGGTTTAGAAAAGGTCAAAGAACGTATTTTAGAATACCTTGCAGTACAACAGCGCGTGAAAAAACTCAAAGGCCCCGTGTTATGCTTGGTTGGCCCGCCGGGCGTGGGTAAAACCTCATTGGGACAATCGATTGCTCGCGCTACCAATCGTAAATTTGTGCGGATGTCATTAGGTGGCGTGCGCGATGAAGCGGAGATTCGCGGCCATCGTCGGACTTACATTGGGTCTATGCCCGGTAAAATTGTCCAAAATCTCAGCAAAGTGGGAACACGTAACCCGCTTTTTCTGTTAGACGAAGTGGATAAAATGGCGATGGATTTCCGTGGCGATCCGTCTTCTGCGCTGTTAGAAGTGTTAGACCCTGAACAAAATCATACGTTTAACGATCACTATTTAGAAGTGGATTATGATTTGTCAGAAGTGATGTTTGTGGCCACGGCGAATACTTTAAATATTCCCGCGCCGTTATTGGATCGGATGGAAGTCATTCGTCTGTCGGGTTATACCGAAGATGAGAAAATTAATATTGCCATGCACTACCTCGTGCCAAAGCAAATTAAAAACAACGGACTTAAAGCCACGGAAATTAGCATTGCTGAAACGGCAATCCGTGATATTATCCGTTTTTATACTCGTGAAGCGGGCGTGCGTAATTTAGAGCGTGAAATTGCTAAAATTTGCCGTAAAGTGGTTAAAGAAATCCTGTTAAAAACCGATGTGCGCAAAGTGTCTGTGAGTTCGCGCAATATTGAAAAATATCTCGGTGTAAAACGCTTCCGCTACGGTCGCGCCGAAGAACAAGACCGTGTCGGACAAGTCACCGGATTGGCATGGACAGAAGTGGGTGGGGATTTATTGACCATCGAAGCGGCGGTCATGCCCGGTAAAGGCAAATTATCTTACACGGGACAACTGGGCGATGTCATGCAAGAGTCGATTCAAGCCGCCATGAGTGTCGTGCGCAATCGCGCCAAAGCCTTGGGCATTGAAAACGACTTTTACCAAAAATACGATCTGCACATTCACGTCCCCGAAGGTGCAACGCCAAAAGATGGCCCCAGTGCGGGGGTCAGTATGTGTACGGCGTTGGTGTCGGTACTGACCAGCGTGCCGGTGCGCGCCAGCGTGGCGATGACGGGAGAAATCACTTTACGCGGCGAAGTGCTGCCTATCGGTGGTTTAAAGGAAAAATTGTTAGCGGCTTTACGCGGTGGCATTCGGACGGTGCTGATTCCCGACGAAAACAAGCGCGATTTACAAGAAATTCCTGAAAATATTAAGAAAAATCTTGATATTCGTCCCGTCAAGTGGATTGAAGAAGTATTGGCCTTGGCCTTACAGCAAATGCCAACGCCCTTACCCACCGCAGATGGCAGCACGGTGACAGAACCAGAAGGCTTGCCCAGTGGCGATTCAACTCAGAATGCCAGCGTGCAAACCCACTAAACATGCTACAATGCAAATCGAGTTGATACACTGTCTCTGATTTCCTCTGACATCTAGGAAGGCGCGGAATCAGTGCAAACCATCTAAACAAACGCTGATTGAGTCCATTTGAGTCCGTGTATTTTGTTGAGATGGCATTGCTTGTGCTTGATTGCGCCCGATCAACCAGAGACAGTGAGTCGGTATGAACCCATTGCTTTTTTGTATTTTACCCATCCAACACCACGTTAAACGGGGGAAAAATGAATAAATCAGAAATTATTGAAGCGGTTGCTGAGGCCGCCAACATCTCTAAAGCGCAAGCGGGGAATGCGGTAGAAGCGGTGATTGATTCGATTCGAGACGCGCTGGCTAAAGGGGACAGCGTCACACTGATTGGTTTTGGAACTTTTACAGTACGGGAACGCCCAGCCCGCACCGGTCGCAATCCACGCACCGGCGATCCCATCGACATCAAAGCGGCAAAAGTACCCGTGTTCAAACCGGGTAAAGTTTTGAAAGAAGTGGTAAATTAAAAATTTTGCAAAAAAAGTGTCTCAGAGGCTTGCAAAATTAAAAAAGCCTCTGTATAATTTCAAACTTCAAATCGAGACACGAAACAAGCGGGTGTTTAGCTCAGTTGGTAGAGCGTCGCCCTTACAAGGCGAATGTCGGGGGTTCAAGTCCCTCAACACCCACCAGTTTTATAACGGTTTTGGAGCGGTAGTTCAGATGGTTAGAATACCGGCCTGTCACGCCGGGGGTCGCGGGTTCGAGCCCCGTCCGCTCCGCCACTCTCTCTCGAAGCGCATCAGAAAAGAGTGCGCTTTTTTTTCGCCTGCATTTTTTTCTTTTCTTTGTCTCAAAAGAAAAAATCGGATAAAAGGCGGGCTTGATGTCCAACTTGCTGATAAGGAACAACCTCATGTCCAGAGTATGCCAAGTCACTGGCAAAGGGCCAATGTCAGGTCACAACGTGTCCCACGCGAACAATAAGACCAAACGCCGTTTTTTGCCTAATTTACACGTTCATCGTTTCTGGTTAGCCAGCGAAAACCGTTGGATCAAACTGCGCGTGAGCAACCACGGTTTACGCACGATTGATAAAAAAGGCATTGAAACGGTATTAGCCGAATTGCGCCAAAACGGAATTAAATACTAAATTTTGGCCAAAATAACTGTTAGGAGTAGCGACAATGCGCGATAAAATCAAACTGGTTTCCAGTGCAGGCACCGGCCACTTTTACACCACCACAAAGAACAAAAAAACGACTCCCGATAAATTGTCGTTTAAAAAGTACGATCCGGTGGTACGTAAACATGTAGAGTACAAAGAAGCCAAAATCAAATAGGTTTCCTCTCCCATGCCCGCGTTAAAAAAATCGCTTGAAACTTAGGCTTCAAGCGATTTTTTATTGGTAGAACAATTAATTTTCAGGCAATTCAGAAATGTCCGGCGATTGATGCAAATTCTGCCCTAACATTTCCGGAGTCACTAAAACAATCCCCGTATCCGTGACATGAAACCGCGCCCGGTCAGCTTCGGCATTTTCTCCAATCACGGTATGCGGTGGGATTTCGCAGCCCTTATCAATCACCGCATTACGAATGCGACAATGTCGGCCAATTTTCACATTCGGCAACACCACGCTGTCATTGAGGACGGAATAAGAATTAACGCTGACTTTGGAAAACAGCAGCGAATGATTCACTTGCGCCCCTGAAATAATACACCCACCCGACACCATCGAATCCACGGCCATGCCGCGCCGTCCTTCGTCGTTAAACACAAATTTAGCCGGTGGCAATTGTTCTTGATACGTCCAAATCGGCCATTTTTCATCATACAAATCTAAGGGAGGAGTCACATCAACCAATTCCATATTGGCTTTCCAAAATGAATCCACTGTTCCCACATCGCGCCAATAGGCTTGCTTATTGTTCTGCACATCACGAAACGGGTAGGCATACACACGATGCGTATGAATCAAACGTGGAATCAAGTCCTTACCAAAATCACGGCTAGAGCCAGATTCTTTGGCATCTAAAATCAATTGTTCGTATAAAAACTTGGTGTTAAAAATATAAACCCCCATCGAAGCCAACGCCACATCACTGCGTCCCGGTATTGGACGCGGATCGGCGGGTTTTTCCACGAATTCGACGATTCGCTGTTGATCATCCGTTCCCATGACTCCAAAACTGCTGGCTTCACCCAACGGCACTTCTAAGCACGCCACCGTTAAATCCGCTTTGTGTTCTAAATGCCACGCCAACATGGGGCCATAATCCATTTTGTAAATGTGATCGCCCGCGAGAATTAACACATATTCGGGCTTATGGCTGCGAATAATGTCTAAGTTCTGATACACCGCATCGGCCGTGCCTAAATACCATGAATCCTCTAAACGTTGTTGTGCCGGTAATAACTCGACAAATTCACCAAACTCACCTCGCAAAAATCCCCAACCTTTTTGGATGTGACGAATTAACGAATGGGCTTTATATTGCGTTAAAACCGCCACGCGACGAATCCCCGAATTAATGCAATTGGACAACGGAAAATCAATAATGCGAAATTTTCCCCCAAACGGCACGGCCGGTTTAGCCCGCCAATCCGTTAATTGTTTTAAACGCGAACCGCGTCCCCCCGCCAAAACCAATACTAAAGTATGGCGCGTTAAGCGACTGATAAAACGGGCGTTATTTTGTTGTTCTACATTCATGATGCCTCCTGAGGTTATTTTGTGGTTTTAAATCACTTTTTTATTGGAAGAAATCACTGCAAGGGCAGGGCGATAAACCCATCACTCAACAGGGATAACTTTTGATGAACAGGGTGTTTGTTTTGGATTGAACCCAATACAACACCAAACAAACCGATGTGATCATGTCTGATCATTCGGTTTTTCGACACGCCAATGCTAAGGCAACGCCATGGGCGAATCTGATTGCCATGTGGGTGGCGGTTGCTGTGGGCGATTCTCTTCGGAGCGGTAGTAACTGCCAGAAGGCTGCGCTTGCCACACGGGAGTCGGCGCGTAAGGATGGCGTGGCTCCGGCATCGCCCCCACCGCAGGCGACGATAAACGAAACCCCGGAGACCATGACGGCGTAGACTCCATTTCCCCCCCCGGTTCTGCCGGCGGACGATAGCCATACACCGGCGGAACAGCCGCAAAATGATCCACCGATTCGCGCAACGGTGGATGATACGATGAACCCGCTTGTGCCATGTAGGGCTTACTTGGCCAATTCTCATGGGCAGAGGAAAATTCTCGCTCTGGATAATAAGGCATACCGGGAACTGGTTGAGTGTGGTACGGCTCTAATTCTGTGTTCGTTGGAGCTAAAGGACGGTAACGTGGGCCTTCAGGGGCAGGAACTCCAGAGGAATTCCATATTGTGCTGGGCGGAGGTTGATCGTGACGGTAACGCGAGACATCATGCCGATCTTGCCACATGGGCGCACTTTGCGGCCGATAAGGGGAAGTTTGAGGTGCTGAAGGTTGCGCATGATATTCTCCCGCCACCGCTCGCGGTACGTTTGGCGCGGGCAGATGTTGCACTGTGGAGGGCGCAGGAGGTGACTCACTTCGCCACAGCAAAAATAACAACACGGCAATGACCCAAAACGGCCACGCAGAACGAGTAAATATCATTGAAAAATAAGGTTTTAAGGGTAACTGGTTCACGTTTTAACTCGATAAAAAATAAAATAAGCCACGACGTATTAAAAAATACGTCCATTTTAACATTCCCCTCTTGTGACTCCGCCCTTAGTGTAAAGGTGATGCTTGACAGTATAATGTCGGGTGCGATTGCTTTACTATAGCAGATATGCGGATGTTTCTGTTTACCTAATGCGTAGGTTTGAACTGATGAATGATGAACAATTATTGCGTTACAGTCGGCAAATTATGTTGCCGCAAGTGGATATTCGCGGACAAGAATCGCTGTTGCAGGCCACGGCGTTAATTATTGGTTTAGGTGGCTTGGGATCGCCGGTGGCAATGTATCTGGCAGCAGCGGGCGTGGGACGGTTGATATTGTGCGATTTTGATCGCGTCGATCTGTCCAATTTACAGCGACAGGTGATTCACGACAGCAGCCAATTGGAACAGTATAAGGTGGATTCGGCGGCGGTGCGTTTGCGGGCGTTAAATCCCGACGTGCAAATTGAAACCATCACGACTCCCTTTGATGCCCATTCGCTGTCTCCCGCCGTTCAAGCAGCGACGGTGGTCATTGATTGTACAGATAATTTAACCACCCGTTTGGCGATCAATAAATTGTGTGTGGATTTTTCTAAGCCGTTGATTTATGCGGCGGCGATTCGGATGGAAGGACAATTATCCGTTTTTCACCCCGCAACACTGGGAACGCCTTGTTATCGCTGTTTATATCCGCGTGATGATATGATTCAAGAGACGTGTACCCAAAGTGGTGTATTGGCTCCGATTGTGGGGATTATTGGCAGTTTGCAAGCCATAGAAGCCATGAAATGGATAATGGGTATTGGTCAAGTGTCATTAGGACGCTTGCACTTGTTAGATGCTTTACAAATGGAGTGGTGCGAGGTGAAATTGCAAAAAAATCCCACTTGTCCCGTTTGCGGCCATTTACCCTAATTTTTTTAAAATAACCAATTGCCTCATGATACGCTGATGAGTAAAGAAATTGATAGAATCTCAGAACAAATTGGCTGTTTAAATACGCCGATGATTCCCGCCACGCTGATTTCCACCAAAGGCACGCATTGCCATGTGTGGCAGTGTATTCGCACCTTAATCACCGAACAAGGGACGCAATATTTAGATTTTGTGATCAAATGCCATCACAGCCCTTGTGATTTTATGGAAATTAAAAGTTTAAAACGAGATTATGACCGTCTAAAAAGATATTTAGGTGATATTATTCCCGATGCGCTTTTTGTGGCCACGGAAGTTAATGGCCAACCGAATGTTTTGGTCATGGCGATGACGTATAAACCATGGTTTAACGTGGCTAATCCCGGTAATGAAGCCGAAGTGATCCCTTTATTTCGTCGTTTGGAGCGGGCGCAAATTCAATTACGCCATTTTATTCAAGTCGCTTATCGGTGGTATGAAGAAGAAGGGCGCGTGATTGATTTATATGGCGTAGATAATTTGATTCTCGACCGCAATCAATCGCTGCATTATATCGATAGTTTTACGGTATTTTTCTATGAAGATTTGTTGAAAATTATCGACGATGACAGTACGGGATTAAAGGAAAAAATTGATCTGTCATTAAGGCGTTTAGATTATTTAGATTATGTGTTAAAAGCCTCTGAGAAAAAATTAATTGCGATTGATTAATGAGCAGTGGCAAATCGGTTGTTTTATCTTGTTATTTTGAGAAAATTTCATGTCTAATAATATTCACCAACATCGTATTTTAATTCTTGATTTCGGTTCTCAATACACCCAATTGATTGCGCGGCGGGTGCGAGAAATTGGCGTGTATTGTGAAATTCACAGTTATGATATGTCTAGCGATGCCATTCAAGCCTTTAATCCGAAAGGAATTATTTTATCAGGCAGTCCTGAATCCGTGAATGATCACACCGTCGGCTATCATGCGCCAGAGATTGTTTTTCAATTATCTATTCCTGTGTTGGGTATTTGTTATGGAATGCAAACGATGGCTGCTCAATTAGGTGGTCAAGTCAGTGGTTCTTCCCTGCGGGAATTCGGTTATGCGCAAATTCGGGCGCGAGGCCATTCGGCGTTATTGCGCGATATTCAAGACAGTACAAATGAACAAGGACATGGCTTATTAGAAGTGTGGATGAGTCATGGGGATAGAGTGGAACAATTACCGCCCAATTTTATCTGCATTGCTTCTTCAGATAACGCGCCTATTGCGGCGATGGCGGATGAAACGCGCCAGTTTTACGGGGTACAATTTCATCCCGAAGTGACGCATACTTTACAAGGTAAAGCAATTTTACAACGTTTTGTTTTAGACATTTGTCAATGTGAAGCCTTATGGAATGCGAATAATATTATTGAAGATAGCCTGATTCAGATTCGGCAATTAGTGGGCAAAGAAGCGGTGTTATTGGCTTTATCGGGCGGTGTTGATTCTTCAGTGGTTGCGGCGTTATTACACCGTGCGATTGGTGAGCAATTAACCTGCATTTTTGTCGATAATGGTTTATTGCGTTTAAATGAAGCCGATCAAGTCATGGCGACTTTTGCGCAACATTTAGGCGTGCGCGTGATTAAAGTGGATGCACAAGCGCGTTTTCTTTCTGCATTAGCGGGCGTGGCTGATCCTGAAGAAAAACGCAAAATTATTGGGCGTTTATTTATCGATATTTTTGAAGAACAAGCGCGTCAATTAAACGCAATTCAATGGTTAGCCCAAGGGACAATTTACCCTGATGTGATTGAATCGGCAGGCGCGAAATCGGGTAAAGCGCATGTGATTAAATCGCACCATAATGTCGGTGGATTGCCAGAGCGAATGCAGTTGAAATTAATTGAGCCATTACGCGAATTATTTAAAGATGAAGTGCGTCAATTGGGTTTAACCTTAGGTTTGCCGGCTGAAATGGTATTTCGTCATCCTTTTCCGGGGCCGGGGTTGGGCGTGCGGATTTTGGGCGAAGTGCGGGAAGAATATGCGGATATTTTGCGCCGTGCGGATGCGATTTTTATTGAAGAATTGCATCAATCGGGTTGGTATTCTAAGGTCAGTCAAGCCTTTGCAGTATTTTTACCGGTGCGTTCGGTGGGCGTGATGGGCGATGCACGGCGATACGATTACGTGGTGGCTTTGCGTGCAGTGGAAACGATTGATTTTATGACGGCACGCTGGGCGCATTTGCCTTATGAATTATTAGAGCGGGTATCAAATCGCATTATTAACGAAGTCAACGGCATTTCCAGAGTTGGCTACGATATTTCTAGTAAACCCCCTGCGACAATTGAATGGGAATAGGGTTGTGGGTCTGAACTTGTAAAAGAACCTCATTTTTTCAGTATTCGACAAGGAAAAATCAATAACTTACGAACGAAAAAATGGTGTTTTTGGAAGTTCTTTTACAGGCTGGGCATGTGGGAACGAGGGAAACCGCCTTCGGCACATCCCCACTACCGATTCCGGTCAAGAGCGGCTTAGATCGAGCCTTGACTACCCACTCAGACGGGGGCTATACTTCTGTGTAGATGGTTGGATTTCCTATACTTTCTTTTAAAGAGAACCTTAATGTTTAAAGTATTCATTGTTCACCGACGCGAGCAGGTCTCACGTCTCGTGTCTTTCATTGTGCAAGCGTTATATGTCGCACAAGAAAGACATGCCGCGCTATATGTAAAACTAAATTTTATAACACTACTCATTATATGTATTCTAACCCCAGTTAATGCTGATAGTCTTATCGGCTATCGTTGGCAGCCTGTTTCAGGGACAGAGGAAATAATGCTGATAGACCCTAACACAGGAATAACCTCCAGTCTAGCAACAATTGATATTAATTGGGTTATGCAGGGTGCCGGGTTTTCTGTAGACTCTGATAATCATAAGGCCTATTTTTATGGTCAAAAAGATGGAGAACTCTCATGGCGGTTATACACAGTTGACCTCATAACAGGAACTACCAGTTATGTATCTATAGATGATGTCGGACAAGGTGGTTTTGATTTCGATACATATTAGCCTGACAAACTTATCGGTTATCGTTGGCATGGAGAACCTGTTTCAGGGACAGAGGAAATAATTTCAATAGACCCTAGCACAGGAATAACCTCCAGCCTAGCAACAATTGATATTGATTGGGTTATGCAGGGTGCCGGGTTTTCTGTAGACTCTGATAACCATAAAGCCTATTTCTATGGTCAAAAAGATGGAGAATCCTCATGGCGGTTATACACAGTTGACCTCATAACAGGAACTACCAGTTATGTATCTATAGATGATGTCGGACAAGGTGGTTTTGATTTCGATACATATCAGCCTGACAAACTTATCGGTTATCGTTGGCATGGAGAACCTGTTTCTGGAACAGAGGAAATAATTTCAATAGACCCTAGCACAGGAATAACCTCCAGCCTAGCAACAATTGATATTGATTGGGTTATGCAGGGTGCCGGGTTTTCTGTAGACTCTGATAACCATAAAGCCTATTTCTATGGTCAAAAAGATGGAGAATCCTCATGGCGGTTATACACAGTTGACCTCATAACAGGAACTACCAGTTATGTATCTATAGATGATGTCGGACAAGGTGGTTTTGATTTCGATACATACCAGCCTGTTATCAACGTCTCACAATGCGCAACCTTTAATCTGTTTGCAACGCCGCCAGCACCGCAGTTGTTTTTGCCGTGTGTGCAGGTGGGAGCTGTGTATCAGGTGGGGATGAATTTGATTGCTGTTGATCCGTCGTTGCGCTTTGAAGTAGACCCGACTACTTTGCTGCCACCCAATCCACCCGATTTGATACCAACAGGACAATGTGCGGTGTTTCCAGACCCTGCTGCACCTGCATTGAATCATCTGCGGATTAATTGTTTGCAAATTGGTGATCAAACCTATTGGGTAGATTTGGTGTTGACTTCAGTCATACCCACTATTCAATTTGATGTAGTGGGTTTTGGTCAATAAGTAAACTTTGCTTAAAAATCCAAAACGGCGCGGATGAAGGTCTGCGCCGTTTTTTGTTCCCTTGCACCAGCGTAGGTTTATCTCGTTCCCCACATGTCGCGCTTGTAAAAGAACTCCTAAAAACACCATTTTTTCGTTTGTAACTTATTGATTTTCAATATAGAATACTGAAAAATGAGGTTCTTTTACAGCCTCAGCATGTGAGAACGAGATAAATATCTTAATTAAAGATATACCAAAATTATGTGAGATATAAAAACAAATTAAGTTCTAATATCTAGCTAGATATTAGGTATAAGATACTGTTTAATTTTATTAAACTTAAACACTTTACCTGACAAAAAGGTCTCAAACATACTAGTGACTTCTTTAAAGCTTGATAGACGATGAAAATTCTTTCTGACCCAATTCTTACCTTGAAGCCAAATATCCTCGACTGGATTTTGCTCTGGGGCATTGGGCGCAAATCTTAATAAACGAACTTTCCATTCTGATTCTGGAAGTCCCCCATTTAATTTCTCTAAATAAGTTCTTAAACCTTCAGAACGATGATAACTTGCACCATCCCAAATAATCACATGACGGGCTTCTTTATATCTGTAAATGAGCCAGTTAATAAAGTCTATCGTATATTTTGTATCAGCTTTCTTTGCCCTATCTAAAATAAATTCTCCCGTATAAATATTCACCGCTCCATACCACGTTTGAGAAGTGCGATAATTACTCATCTTTATTGACGTTCTTTCTCCTTTTTTCGACCAAACATAACCACAAATATCTCCCCACAACTGATGGCTTTCGTCTTGCATCCAGTACATTACCTCTCCACTTTCTATCTGTTCACGCTCCTTATCTATTAAATCCTTAATCTCTTTTTTTTTAGCTTCTACTTTTACCTCATCTTTTGCCGAATTCTCTTTGTGTGTCTTCTTATAACTTAAATTCGCTTCTTCTAATAATTTAGTATAAGAAGTATTTGAAGAATAGAAAACATCATACTCCTCTTTTAAGTATCTCTTTAGTTCCTCTATTGTTATTGTCTTCTTTTCTTGTATCCAATTAATCACATCTTCTCGTTCACGCGGCTTTAAATACCCTGGTGAGCCTTTATACGCTAACTTTAATCCTTCAACCCCTGACGCTAAATAAATGGCTTTCCATTTATCCACAAATTGCACACTGACACAATACGCTAAAGCCGCTTCCGCACGCACAAAACCAAGCAAAGACATTCTTACTGCCATCGCTCGCTTCACTTCTCTCGCCTCACCTGTTGACATTAACTCTTCTAAATCTTCATATCTTTTGTTCATTATTCTCTCCTATTTGAAAAGTATTATTATACGACTCTGAAAAAATTGGTATAGAATTCATAAAGCCTTTATTTTGTCTGCATCAAAATTTTTAGAATTTTCAGAATTGGAACGAATCAATTTCATTAATTCTTTCATTCTGAACATTCTGATTGTGACAAAAATTTTATGAATGATTGAATGACTGACTCCTAATCCACTGGTGATCTTGTCATTGCTTGGAAATTATAGAAGGGTAAACTGTTAAACGTAAAACTGGCAGTAATAGGCTCTAATGAATGGAAATGCTATGGCGGGCGCATTGACCGTTAAAACAAAACACAAACCAGCCTCACAAATTTAACACATTATAATCAATGAGTTAATTTCAGTATGGACTCTCAACTTCTGCTTTGTCCGCGCAAACAAGTAACATGTTTTTTCAGTGAGGAAACTTGAGTATGTTAAAACAATTGCTCGCCATATTCGCATTGGCTTTGAGTGTCCCTGCACTGGCACTGGATGCCGCCAAAGAATACGAAATAAAAGCCGCGTTTTTGTTCAATCTCAGTTCTTTTATCACCTGGCCAGCGCATCATTTCACCGGAGAAAACCGTGCGTTTGACATTTGCGTGTTGGGTGCTGACCCTTTCGGCGAACGCTTGGATGTGATTACTGTCGGGCAGAAAGTCGGCGAACATCCAGTCACGGTGCGCCGGGTGGCGGCGGTCGGCGAAGTGGCAGCATGTCATTCGGTGTTTATCAGCGCATCGGAAAATTCGCGCTTGCAGGCGATTTTTGCCGAATTGAAGTATAAGCCGGTATTGACCGTCAGCGATATAGACAATTTTGTCGTGCGAGGCGGCATGGTGCAGTTTTTCCCACGCGATAACAAAATTCGCCTAATGCTTGACCCAGAGGCATTTACCGATGCAGGTCTCAAACCCGGCGCAAATTTGATGCGGGTTGCACACATCGTCAATGGCAAATAAGGGATAACACCATGAAAAAAATAAGTATTTTTGCGCTTGTTACCCTGCTATCTAACACCGCTTATGCCTTGACTGATGCCGAAAAAGCCCGTTTAGAAGTGTTGCGCGGGCTTTCGTTGGAAGATTTGCAGGAAATGGAAATTAAATTAGACGATGTGTTCGACGTATTTGATGGCTTGGTCAAGCAACAAAGCGTCACCGTCGCCTCTGGTTTTGAGCAAAGCACCGCCACCGCGCCTGCTTCTACCACGCTGATTACCGCGCAAGATATTGAGGCGATGGGCGCACGCAGTTTGGATGAAATCCTTGAAGCTGTGCCGGGAATGCACATCAGTTTGTCGGAAATAGGATTTGCGCCGCTGTACGACGTGCGTGGGGTGCATTCTGCCAGTAATTACGAAGTCTTGATGATGGTCAATGGCATTCCAGTTAAAAGCCTGACCGATGGCGGGCGTGGGGGTTGGTCTCCGCCGCCGGTGCAGATGATTCAACGCATTGAAATCATTCGCGGTCCCGGCTCGGCACTGTACGGCGCGGACGCGGTGTCAGGGGTGATCAATATTCTCACCAAAACCGCAGCAGATATGCCGGGTACAGAAGCGGGCTTGCGTATGGGCAGTCATGCGACTTACAACCCTTGGTTATTGTACGGCGGCAAGGTCAATGGCTTTGATTTGGCACTGAGTCTGGATTATCTGGACACCGACGGGCATCAAGAAACCGTGCATCAAGACGCGCAATCTTTGCTGGACAAAGCCACCGGCACACAGGTCAGCGAAGCACCAGGACGGACGTATTTGCAACAGCAACAATTGAATCTTCATGCCAACGCCGTCAAAGGTCACTGGCGCATGGATGTTCACTGGTTACGTCGGCGTGATGCGGGTGCTGGTTTAGGCACGGTGTTGGTAATAAATCCTGAAGAATATCAAGAAATTGACCAGCTACAAGCCAGTCTTTTGTACCATAATCCACAACTCGGCACACACTGGGAAACCAGTGCGCAACTGAGTTACCGCGACATCGCAGATGATTGGTTTAACCAACACAGCGCCCGCCCCGGCGCGATTCGCGGCGGCGAGCTGCTGCCCTACGGTGCGCCCAACAATAGTGGTTATCATCAACGCCAAACCCGCTTGGATTTGAGCGCGGCGTATCGTGGTTTTAGTCGCCACACGGTGCGCTTCGGCGCAGGGTACTTGTATGCGGATTTGCATGATGTCCCCTGGTCGTTTTTAGCCAATCGGCAAGTGCCAGTCATGGTGAATGCCGAAACTTTGGGACGGGTGCTGATTCCTGAAAATATCCGCGAAAATCGCTACCTGTTCGCGCAAGATACTTGGGCATTCGCGCCCAATTGGGAACTGACGCTGGGGTTGCGTCATGACTGGTATTCGGATTTCGACAGCACGACCAACCCCCGCGCTGCGCTGGTGTGGCAAATTAACCCGCGCCTTGCGGCTAAGTTGTTGTACGGCACGGCGTTTCGCGCCCCGTCTTTTGCGGAAATGTACATCCCGCGCAACCTCGCTGTAGTCGGCAATTCTGACTTAAAAGCAGAAACCAATACCACCTGGGAATTGGGTTTGGATTACCGCGCCAGCGATAACCTGAACCTAACGCTGAATCTGTTTAACTACGAAATCAGCGACAAAATTCAACGGCGTTTACTCACCTCGGCAGGCGCGACCAGCGGCGCGATTTACACCTACGACAACATCGGCACACTCAAAGGACAAGGTGTTGAACTCGAAAGCCGTTGGAAAATCAATAACAAATCCAGCCTGTTAGCGAATTTCGCCTACGCCAAAGTCGAAGACGGCAACGGCATGGAAGCGGGCGATTATCCGCATTACCAAGCGTATTTGCGCCACGATTGGCTGTTGGGACATAGCTGGTTTCTCGACACGCGGCTGAATTGGGTGGCAGACCGTGCGCGTCTCGCCGACGATTTACGCGAGCCTTTAGCCGATTATGTGGAACTTGACGTGACGCTGCGTTACAAAGACACCGCGCATAAAACCCCTTGGAATATCGCCGTCGGCGTGCGCAATTTACTCGACGAAGACCGCCGCGAACCCGGCGATCCGCGCTTAATCGGCGATTATCCCAAAGCTGGGCGGGAGTGGTTTACGGAAATTCGCTATAGATTCTAAACAGACAACTGAGGTTCTTTCACAGCCTCAGCATGTGAGAACGAGATAAATATCTTAATTAAAGATAGAATTCATAAAGCCCTTATTTTGTCTGCATCAAAATTTTTAGAATTTTCAGAATTGGAACGAATCAATTTTATTAATTCTTTCATTCTGAAAATTCTGATTGTGACAGAAAAAACAACTTATCAATTAATACCAACTTTGACACAAACGCACTTGCGCTTCGCGGTATTTAGCCGCAGTTTTTTCTAAAACATCAGGCGGTAAAATTGGCCCTGGGGCTTTTTTATCCCAATCTAAAGTTTCTAAATAATCCCGCACAAATTGCTTATCAAAACTGGGTGGACTGATCCCTTCGGCATAAGATTCTACCGGCCAAAAACGAGAAGAATCTGGCGTTAATAATTCATCCATTAAAAATAATTGTCCCGATTCATCAACACCGAATTCAAATTTAGTATCCGCAATAATAATGCCGCGAGTAGAAGCATACGCTTGGGCGCGTTGATAAATTGCTAAACTGGTTTGTTTAATTTGCGCAGCTAAAGACTCCCCAACCAATTCCACTGTGTGGGCAAAATCGATATTTTCATCATGCGTTCCCACCGCGGCCTTACTCGAAGGCGTATAAATGGGATGCGGCAAACGAGTGGCTTGCGTTAAACCATCAGGCAACGCCACACCACAAACTGCACCCGTCTGTTGATAATCTTTCCAACCCGATCCCGCTAAATAACCCCGCACAATGGCCTCAATGGGTAAGGCTTTTAACCGCTTTACAATCACACTGCGATCTTGTAATGTAGCCCGTAAATCAGCATTAGGAATGGCTTTTTCTAAAGGATAATCAGTCAAATGATTGGGAATAATATCTGACATTAAAGAAAACCAAAAATTAGACACTTGCGTTAATAAAATGCCCTTTTCTGGAATCGGCGTAGGTAACACCACATCAAATGCCGATAAACGATCCGTGGCCACAATTAAAAGATGCGCATCATCCACTTGATAAATATCCCGCACCTTACCGCGATGCAATAACGGTAAAGTTTCTATTTGAGTTTCATAGACTATTTTGGTCATTATCATTGCTCTGTTTGCTTAAAATGGCGTGAGAAACGCATCGCCCACCGCCAACTCACCATCGGCGATTACTTCCACATAAACGCCCAAATTCACATGTCCCCAATGCGCCAATAAGGTTTGGGGAATTTTCAAATCTCGTTTTGCGGTTAATGGATTCACATTGGTCGCCGCACAGCGGGGAATGGGTTTTAACACGCGCCCTGTGGCCGTTCCCATACGAATTAATTGACCTGTCGGCCATGATAATTCTTCCCATGCGTTCAAATCGTTTAAATGCACATTGCCACGAAAACGTAAGGGGTCAATGGGCATTTTTATCGCTTCTTCTACTGCTTGCACCGTTGCCAGATTAATACACGACAACACCCGCGCCGCCACATCAGAAAAACTATGCCCCTCTGCCCGCACCAATTTTACCCGTCCGCGCACCTCTCCCGCTAAATAATCGGTAAAAAACGACTCAATCCGCGCCACGCCCGCCGCATCGTACAACGAAGCCGCACACAATACCCGTTCATCCCCTTGATTATCATAGGCGTAAATGCTCAAAATTCCCGTGCCATCATCATATTCCGTGCGTAAAGCCGCTAATTTTTCATTTTTCATCAACATTAAAAAATCAGTTTTCGGCAAATGACGCGGTTCACTGGGATCGAATAAAGTCGTTTCATGCGCCAACGCAAATTGTCGATCTAAGGGAATGGTCTGATGGGCGCGGAGAAACACTTGTTGTAATGCTTCGGCACTTAATCCTTTGATGGGATAACGGTATAATTGTGTGACGGTTGCCATTTTTGCTTACCCTTTTGCGGCTGCTAATGCCTGTTCAATATCCGCGATCACATCATCCACATGTTCCAAACCAATGGATAAACGCACCATATCTTCCGATACACCCGCTGAAGCCAACTCTTCGGGAGACAATTGACGATGTGTCGTAGTCGCGGGATGGCAGGCGAGTGACTTGGCATCCCCAATATTGACTAAACGAGTGATTAATTGTAGCGCGTCGATAAATTTCGCGCCTGCTTCTCGTCCGCCGCGAATGCCAAAACTGAGAATACTCGAAGCCTTACCATTCATATACTTATCCACCAAATGGCGATCAGGATGTCCAGCCAAACCCGCATATTGTACCCAACTGACTTGGGGATGTTGTTGTAAATACTCGGCGACGGCTTGAGCATTGTCACACAAGCGATCCATGCGCACCGGTAAGGTCTCAATGCCTTGTAACAGCAAAAACGCATTAAACGGCGAAATCGCCCCACCCATATTACGCAACGGCACAACCCGCGCCCGCGCAATAAATGCCGCTGCGCCAAAAGTTTCCGTATAAGACACGCCGTGATAAGAGACATCAGGTTGTACTAACCGTTTAAAACGCGCCGCGTGTTCTGCCCAAGGAAAACGGCCAGAATCGACAATAGCCCCGCCAATACTTGTGCCATGTCCACCCATGTATTTGGTCAGCGCGTGAACAACAATATCCGCACCGTGTTCAAATGGACGACATAAATACGGAGTCGGCACAGTATTATCAACGATTAACGGAATTCCATGCCGATGTGCCAATTCAGCCAATGCGCCAATATCCACCACATTCGCCAAGGGATTGCCAATGGATTCGCAAAAAATCGCCTTGGTTTTTTCATCGATCAAACGCGCAAACGCATCAGGCTGACGATAATCCGCAAAACGAACATTGATCCCGTATTGGGGAAAAGTATGGGCGAATAAGTTATACGTTCCACCATATAACGTACTCGACGTGACAATGTTATCGCCCGCTTCAGCCAGCGTCATAATGGCATAAGTGATCGCGGTCATTCCCGACGACACCGCTAATCCCGCAACGCCACCTTCCAAAGCCGCGACACGTTTTTCTAACACATCGGTGGTGGGATTCATGATCCGCGTGTAAATATTTCCTGCGACTTTGAGATCGAATAAATCCGCGCCATGTTGCGTATCGTCAAACGCATAAGAGGTGGTTTGGTAAATGGGAACGGCGACGGCTTTGGTGGTGGGATCGGGCGAATAACCACCGTGTACAGCAAGGGTTTCTAGCTTCATCAATGCAGCTCCGTTGGGTGTGTGGCGTTTTTTTTAACAGAAAATGATTATAAGTGTTTGGTAATTTCCAATAAATGCAAACGGAAATCTTCGCGTAAATTGGGATGTTTTAAGGCATAGTCAATATTGGCCATGAGGTAGCCCAATTTACTGCCACAATCGTAACGTGTGCCTTTAAATTGGTAAGTCAACACTTGTTCTTCTGACAATAAACCCGCAATGGCATCCGTCAATTGGATTTCGCCGCCTGCGCCGCGTTTGGTTTTCTCTAGAAAATCGAAAATTCTCGGCGTTAATAAATAACGTCCCACAACAGCAAGTCGTGAAGGTGCTTTATCGGGTGAGGGTTTTTCAACAATATCCGTGACTCTGGTCACCCCTTCGTAGAGCGGATGAGAAGCGACAATACCGTATTTATACGTTTCTTCTTGGGGAACTTGTTCGACGGCTAAGACGCTACACTGTTGTTTTTCAAAAATATTTACCATTTGCACTAACGACGGCACTTCATGCCCGTCAATTAAATCATCCGCAAGAATCACCGCAAACGGTTCATCACCGACCACCGGCCGCGCACACAATACCGCGTGTCCTAAACCCAAAGCCTGCGGTTGTCGCACATAAATACAACTCACGCCCTCAGGAACAATATGACGCGCCATCGCCAGAAGATCATATTTTCCGCGTTGTTCTAATTCATTTTCCAATTCTTGATTGCGGTCGAAATGATCGGCAATGGTGCGTTTACCGCTGCTGGTGACAAAAATCAATTGTTCAATGCCCGCGGCAACGGCTTCTTCAGCAGCGTATTGAATCAAGGGTTTATCCACAATAGGCAACATTTCTTTAGGGCTGGCTTTGGTGGCGGGTAAAAAGCGAGTGCCTAAACCTGCAACGGGAAAAACGGCTTTACGCACGGGTTTTATGATTTTATCCATGATGGTTGGAAACTCAAAAGTGGAAAGTGGAAAGTAGTGGGATCATAACGCGAAAGTGAGATGAACACCATGAGGTGACTGCGCAGGAAAGAGCGAATAAGAACGAAAAGAGCGAACATACAAGCAATGGTCAAGTTTTTCGCGGCCGCTATAGTTGGGAATTGAGGCTGCGAATTCATGCGCTATTATTTCTTCTCCAATAACGCCAATAAATTATTGCCCAAAGGTAAACTGTAAGCGTAAGAGGACACCAAATGGGCGCGGTCTACACTCAATACGTTAAGCGTAATGTAAACCCGATCCGCACCCAGCGCGTATGTTCCCATCAGCAACGCATCCCCCGAACGCGCTACCCCCCGCCAACTGTCCGCTTGTCGCCAATGGCCTTCGGTGTCCATAAAAATTTTTCGACCATCCATCACTAAATGCCCGCGTTGCACTAAAGCCGCACCTAGTTGTTCGCCTAATAAACGCCCTAATGTGCCATTTCTATGCAAGTGATTAATATCGCTTAATGCGCCCACCCAAATTCTTTTATTCACCAGCGATTCTTGAGCATTGGCGAGTAATAAATGAATCGCTTGTTGACTGCTTAACATTAAATCGGCATCAGCAGGCGGTTTTTGAGAAAAACATTCTCCCGATTGCACCCGAAACGCACAAGGTTGGTAAGCCACAGGAACGCTACAAGCCGTTAAGCTCAATAAGCCGCTGCATAATAAACTACATGGTATCCATCGCATGACGGGTTTCCTTTTGTTGTTGTCGCAACACCATGGTGGCGGCACTGTGTAAAGCGGCGCGTAAACTATTAGGTTTGGCTTGTCCCGTGCCTGCCAATTCTAAGGCCGTCCCGTGATCAACCGATGTCCGAATGATCGGTAAACCTAATGTAATATTCACCGCTTCTCCGAAGCCGCGTTGTTTCAACGGAATCAAACCCTGATCATGATACATAGCCAATACCGCATCAATTCCCGTCAAACTCGCGTCGGTAAATGCCGTATCGGCAGCAACAGGGCCAATTAAAACCATACCCTCAGCGCGACATTTTTCCAAGACAGGAATAATCACTTCCATTTCTTCACGTCCTAAATGTCCATTTTCGCCCGCGTGGGGATTTAAACCACAAACCAAAATGCGGGGAGCATTTAGGGCAAATTTTCTTTGTAAATCCGTATATAACACGCGAATGACCGATTCCAAACGCGCAGGCGTGATAAGCGCGGACACCTGTGCCAGGGGGACATGCGTCGTCACCAAAGCCACGGATAGCTTGCCCGTTGCCAACATCATGACCACTTGCGGCGTGTTGGTTAATGCGGCGAAAAATTCGGTGTGGCCGCTAAACGACACGCCTGCCGCATTAATAATGCCCTTATGCACAGGCGCGGTGACAATCGCATCAAATAAACCGTGTACAGCCACTATGGCAGCAGCCCGCAAGGTATTTAAGACATATTCGGCATTGGCTGGATTTAACACGCCCGGTGTCACTTCTGCATTCAAGGGAATATTAATAACAAATAATTGATTTGGACAATGGGGAGGAATAATATCTTGTAAAGTAACCGCGATTAATTCTACTTTTATTCCTAATAATGTTGCCCGTTGTCGCAATAAATCAATGCTGCCAATAACGACCAATCGCAAGGGAAAATTTTCCCGTGCCAACATCAGCACAATATCCACCCCAATACCAGCGGGTTCACCTAAAGTAATAGCAATTGTTGGAAGTGTTGCGGGAGTCATTTTATCGTGTTCATCCAGTAGGTTGTCAGAATCAGAATTTACAGACACAAGAATTTTCAAAATTGATTTTTGCAAGTCGTTTGTTTTTGGTAGATTTTTATTCTTTAATTCGGAAAATTCTAAAATTTTGTAAATTCTGATTCTGATAAATAAAAACTTTAGGCATTATACGCTCTACTACTTTCTCCCATCCGTCATATAACGACTGCGCCCAATGTGGGTCAAGCGTTGCTGCCAATCGGCAATTTCTCCGTAGCTTAAATGGTGCGTATCTACGCCGGGTGTCCAGATACCGCCAAGAATGTTCGGATCATCAATGCGTATCAATCCAGACTCACGCAAGGTTTCAGCTTGTTCGGTGCTGGGAATCGGCGAGAGGCAGAAAGGCGCAACTTGAAAACCCAATGACGGATTAATCTGCATTAATTCTTCGTACAATCCCCAAATAGCCTCTTCAAGACGGCAAAGGGTTTCATCATTGTCATCAGCAAAACCAATGATGACTCCATAACGAATATAAGGCACATTTGTCCGCACAATCGCCTTAATAATCTCACAATGTTCTTGCCACGGGAGTAATTTGGCATAATTTTCTTGTCCGAAGACTGGGCGTTCGGCTGGGATATAAGCCATGTAACAGCCCACTTTTCCATCCCAACCCCACAAGGCCTGAATCAATTCTTCATCGGGCGTAAAATCCAAGCCTGATTTACGATTGATACCGCGTCCCAAGGTGGTTTTTTTCAATTCTAAACCATTTGGCCATAAAATCGGCATTCCCTGTTCTCTAACAATGCACATGATCTCAAGAATATCTTCTCGGCCGCCTTTCTGCACAATGCGCCCTAAAAATTGATCCGCACCATTGATAATCACCTGCGCACCCGCTTGTTTTTGGATGTGAAGCCATTCTTCTACTTTTTTAGGCGACATGGCACGATAACCAAGCCGATAATTGGGCGTTTGGCAAAATCACAGTGGCGATCACAGCCAATATCAGTAAAAATTGAACCAATACGGGTAGATTGAGCAAAAATGGAGGTCGAATTTCATCAATTAAATCAAGATGATGACTGATGTGATCGCAGTGGTAAAACTCGAATAATACTACTGGCCCTTCCGTCGGAATAAAGCAATAACGCACGGCATTATGTAAACACCAGACTTGCATATTCGCGGTATCCGTCGCGTAACGAATATTAATCGGATCAAACAACACAATTCCCGCGTAATCCATACGCCGTAATTGTTGCCGAATTCGCTCCAAACGATAAGCCCGAATCACAGCTAAATCAGGCAGCGGCAAGCCTAATGCTTGCCATTCTTGTTGCGCTAAATCGCTGGGTTCTAAAGTTTGTTGGTCGTATTGTTCGGACGGCGGTGGTTTTTTTGTCGAATGCGGTTGATGTGGATTAATTTTGGGGTGATAACGGCGAAACAGAGACGTTGCTGTACTGCGCGAATTCATACGAGTTTTCCCTTATGGGGTGAGCATGAGGCTTTGCCGAATTCAAACAAAATCCATTAACCGGCCGGACTTGGTTTCTTTAAAATCATCGGTTGAAAGTAAGTGATTCCGCTCACGCCTTCCTCTTGTGTCACTACCAAATTACCATGTGGAATATAACCTTCCTTAATTCGATCATTCACCATTTGTTCTAAATAAGCGGTATCGGTTGAGGAAACAATAACATACAGTTTCTTTTTTTCAGCCATGGTTTTCACTCCGGGTGGGGTTGATTAAAAAAGTAAAATCGTGTTGATTCATGACGCAGCGCGTCGTGACTACTTCAGACAAAAAATCAAAGCACTTTCAATTGAGAAAAATTACATTCCGTATGTACTAAATCGCCACAGCGTTGTAATAAGAAATAGCCGCGTTCTAAGGCTATTCTTTTTAGCTCTTCATTAATATGAAAACTCGCCAAACCTGCGTATAGTTTATGTTGTTGGTAAATGGGAAATAATAATTTAAAATTCTTGGCTTTTCTTTCCAATTTATCCAAATCATTAAGATGGGCTTTATATTTAACCTCAACCACCGCAATCGCATCGCCATTCGTCAGTAATAAATCATATTCTTCTTGTATATTGCTACGGTGTTTGCGCATATTTCTGGTAATATCATCAAAATAGAGATCACCCAAGCGCGTTTCTTTTACCAAACTATTGTAGAAGAATTCTTCCGCAATATCTCCCTGATTTTGCGTCACATTGCCCAAATGAATGCCGATCCGCTCCAGTTTTTCGTCGGTTTTTCGCATCTGCTCATCAGTCTTTAGCATCTGCTCGTCGGTTTTTCGCATTTGCTCGTCAGTTTGTCGCATTTGCTCGTCAGTTTGTCGCATTCGCTCACTCAGTTCTTTCTGTGCAACAGCAAGGCTGGCAACTAAGGCTTTTAATTCGTCATCTGTCATTTTGAATAATCTCCTTGAAAGTTATTTTTTGTCTGAATCAGAATTTACAGAATTAAAGAATAAAAATATGCTGAAAATAAACGACTCACAAGAGTCAATTTTATCAATTCTGATTCTGACAAATAAAGGCTTTATAAATCATAAGTAGTTAAAAAAATATTCAGCTACTAAAATTGTACGATTTTAGTGGCTGAATATAGTTTAATTCCTTTGTGGAAATGTTCATATTTTAGAAATCCCCTGAAAAACCCGAACCCAATCAAATGCCTCACCGGGATCTGTTTTCCGTCCGGGCGCAATATGATAATGGCCGACAATGCGATCTGGAGTAATCTCTGGCCAATGCTGTTGTAATAAACGAATTAAGGGAATTAATTGAGAATATTGCGCGGAAGTATAAGCCAAATCATCACAGCCTTCTAATTCAATCCCAATCGAAAAATCATTACATTGCTCCCGTCCTTCAAAACAAGATTGTCCCGCGTGCCAAGCCCTTTTTAGAAAAGAAACATATTGCGTTATTTCTCCCCTACGATTAATTAAAACATGTGCCGATACCCTAAGATGCACAATGCCCGCAAAATAAGGGTGTTCATTTGGATTTAAATGCCCTTGAAAAAGCTTATCAATATAATTCCCCCCAAATTCACGCGGTGGCAAACTAATCCCATGAATCACGATTAAATTGGGAGTCACCCCCAGCGGTCGCTCATCCCAATGCGGCGAGGGACAATGCCGCACATGACACAACCATGCTTTTTCCTGATCTAATGCAAGTATCATCGTATCATTACTCACCAGCAACCACCGCCATTAACCGCGTTAATTCACCAAAACGAGGCAATGTCAAAGTGACCGCAATAGCCCGTAAATAAGGAGAAGAAATCACCGTTTTATTTTCTGTTTCATTGTCAAGATGACTACTATTTTCTCGCCATGATGGCGCGGTGGGCGGCCACACGTCATGCCACACGTGATCCTGATCTAAAAATTGCCATTTAATCTGCTCTACATTATCCAGCATTAAAATCGAATACGGCTGACTGTCCTGCGCCTGATCCAACACCACCCACTGATCGCGCCACAACCCGCCGTTTTCATAACGATAGCGCACGCGCTGCAACGCACTGCGGGTTTGTTGCAAAGGATTTAACCAACCGTCCCGTGTCCATACCACGCTATCACCTTGAGCCGACAAGGCAGGTTCTACATCACCATAAGGATTACGAATGGAACGCGGTGTGAAATACTCCACATCTTGTTGCAATCGCGCCAAAGTGAATTGTATTTTTTTCCAATATTGGGCTTGTTCTTGGGTGTGCGCGCTTAATTCCAATACCGTCCCCAAACCGCCATAAGCCATGACCGCAATTAATGCAAAAATACTTAATGCAATCAGCAATTCTAATAAAGTAAAACCCTTTTCCACACGCAAAATAATGCCTTATGCCTCCTCTTCACATGCACAATCCATTGCATCATCTTCTTCCCGCAATGCCGCCCCCAATACCAAAAAATAATCGGCTGATGTTAATGGAAAAGATAAATTTTCGGTTCGCACCCATTGATTTAATACTAAAGGTTGTGAGGGAATATGCAAGGCTTGACTTAAACAATGTGGCAATGTCGGCAAATCATCGACAACAGGCGCAATCATTAATTGGCTAATACGCGGCAAATTAAAATGCTGCATATATTGATATATCGATTGTTCTAACGTGGAGATTAACGTAGGAATTTGCTCTGGCATATTTTGCAATAAATGCTGCCGTCCTAACGCGATAAATTCGATAGAACAAATCATTTGTTTATGCGTCAGAATTAAAATACTGCGATAGTCATCTAACCATAATATCCCTTGATTTTCTGAATAAATTGGAGATAACGCCAATAAATTACGCAAAGCCATTTCAGGAATATCGACCGCTTGTAAATTAAAACCCGCGGCAACAATAGGACGAGTATAATTCTGAATTAATGCTTTTTCCGTCACCACCACATAAATCCAACGCGAATAATCTGGATTTAAATAATCAGGAGGTTCAAAAAAATCAAAAATAACACGCGATAAATCAAAAGTTAATTTGGCTTGTAATTGTTCGGTGACCAAATCAGAAATGCCCGCGGTATTTAAATCGCGGGGAACTTCCACACGCACCAGTTGATACGTTGATGTCGGCATCACCAACACGCACGGCGGATGGGTACAAAATCCCCACCGTGCGGCCAATTCATGCAGTACATTCGTTAACTGTGGCGGCTGATACGTTACTTTGTCTAAAGCAGTTACGGTGATTTTATTGGCTTCTCGCCACAAACTTGCCAAGCAAACGTGCGAAGGAGAAATACCAATACTCACATGCAACTGCCCTTGAGTCAGTTGGAATCCATGATATGAAATAGACATCGACGCAGTTCGCTACGACCCGACTAAGCGAATATTGGTGGCAACAGGGTCTTTATTATTGCTTTTCGATTCTTCTAGCCGAAATTCAAAAATCAGGTCGCGGTTGGGTAAATGGTTGCTGTTGACTTCTTCGGGTAAATTAGAACTGTGAAAAAACGCCGAATTATAAGGAGAATCATCATTGCGCGAATCGGTAATCCATAAGCCCGGTGCAATGCGCTCCATATAACGCATAAAACCAAAGCCGCGATCTTCGTAATAATGCGAGCAGTAACCCCGCACCACCGATCCCAATTCTCCCCAAATCAAATTATTATCCACGTTCTTTTTTACTGGTAACAAGTTGGGGATCAGGTAGCCAGAAATAAACATGTCCGCTTCACGTTTCAATTCAGAAGAAATATTTTCAAAAGCCACCACTTCTACCCGACACCCATTATTTTGTAATGCGCGAACCACCTGCACAAAATCCCCATCGCCTGTAATCATAATGACCCGATCTAAATTTTGCGATTGCAATAAGGCATCAACGGCCATGTCTAAATCGGCGTTGGCTTTACCGTAGCGTGTGCCTTTTTCGTCTTCGTACCATTTGACGTTTTTTTGAATGACTTTAAAGCCATATTCACGCAACACTGAAAAATAACCATTAATCCCCTTACGATAGGCCAAATCATCACGCGCCCGCTCCACGTCAAAACTGACGTAAGCATTGAGACGAATCGGCTCCGCACCGTCGCGGCAGGCAAATTCTCGTAAAATATCATATTGCATCCCATAACCGCCGTTACGATTCACATTAGCCACGTCCACATAGACACCTAATTTTGTGTGAGAACGTTCAAATATTTTATTTCCTTCCATAAAAAATTAAATTTTCACTGTCACTGTTATTAAAGCATTTTGATTTGCCTAGGCATTGTGCCATTAGTGCAAACCCACCAAATTGGCAATCTATTTATTTTGCCTAAGCGATTCTAAGTAACTTTGCATTATAAATCAATGCTATTTTTAACGCTTTTAACGTTTAAAAAGACCCGATAAAAACAAAAACCTATCCTGATTTTGACCACACAAAACTGGAGACAACATAACTTTCATCAGGCTGTCTTGTAAACGTCATGGCGTTGCAATCTCACCGTGTCAAGATACCAGTCCACATTCCGAAAGACATTTGAGGACAGGCGAGTGACTCCCCCTATCAAACATTATCGTGCGATTTGGTTGTCTGATATTCACTTAGGCACACGTGGCTGTAAAGCTGACTTTCTGCTTGATTTTTTGCGCACGCATGAATCGGCTTATCTTTATCTGGTGGGTGATATTGTCGATGGCTGGCGATTGCGCAAATCGTGGTATTGGCCGCAATCTCATAATGACATTGTACAGAAAATTTTGCGCAAAGCCCGTAAAGGCACTGAAGTGATTTATGTCCCTGGTAATCATGACGAAATTTTACGTGATTATATTGATATGCAGTTTGGCGGTATTACCGTTTTAGATGAAGCCATTCATATTACCGCAGATAATCGTCGTTTTTTAATTATTCACGGGGATCAATTTGATGGCGTGATGCAATATGCAAAATGGTTGGCGATTTTGGGAGATTGGGCGTATGAAAGAATGTTACAAGTCAATCATATTTATAATTGGATACGGCGCAAATTAGGTTATTCTTATTGGTCGTTATCGGCTTATTTAAAACATAAAGTAAAAAATGCCGTTAATTTTATTAGCGATTTTGAGCAAACTTTAGCGAATGAAGCGCGTCGTCGGGGATTTGATGGCGTGATTTGTGGGCATATTCACAAGGCTGAAATTCGACAATTAGACGATATTTTATATTGCAACGATGGCGATTGGGTAGAGAGTTGTACTGCATTAATTGAAGATTGGGATGGGCGATTTTTTATTGTTCATTGGACGGATAAGCAACATTATTTTCAACTCGAGAATTCATTAGATGAAAATTCTGATCGTGTCGGACGCTTGGTTGCCACAGATTAACGGTGTCGTGCGAACACTATCCACCACCTGTCAATTACTGCAACATTTAGGGCATGAAGTTCAGGTCATTAACCCCGAACAATTTACCACTGTACCATGTCCTACTTATCCAGAAATTCGTTTAACCGTCAATGGGTTTAAGCGAGTAGGGCGTTTAATCGAAGAATTTGCACCAGACAGCATTCACATTGCCACGGAAGGGCCATTGGGTTGGTTGGCACGCTGGCATTGTATTCGTCATCATAAGGCATTTACCACTTCTTTTCATACCCGTTTTCCTGAATATGTTTATGCGCGTTTTCGTGTGCCGTTGACGTGGACGTATAGCGTATTGCGACGTTTTCACCGTTATTCTGCCAAAATTATGGTGACAACGCCCAGCATGTATCAAGAATTAAGCGCGCAAGGCTTTGAATCATTAAGCATTTGGTCACGCGGAGTCGATGTATCTTTATTCCGACCTCGCAAAGAGGCTTTTTTAGAACATCTCCCGCGTCCGCTTGCCATGTATGTCGGGCGAGTGGCGGTGGAGAAAAATATCGAAGCCTTTTTAAATGCAGAATTACCCGGCAGTAAAGTCGTTGTCGGTGATGGGCCTCAATTGCCGGCTTTGCGTCAAAAATATCCTGCGGTGCATTTTGTGGGTTTGAAAAAAGGAGAAGAATTAGCGCGTTACTATGCGGCGGCTGATGTGTTTGTTTTCCCCAGTCGCACGGATACTTTTGGTTTGGTGATGTTAGAGGCTCTCGCCTGCGGCACACCCGTGGCGGCTTATCCTGTCCCAGGGCCTTTAGATGTGATCGGTGAACACAGCACTGTGGGATGTTTACACGAAAATTTAGAAGAAGCAGTGCGTATTGCCTTAACCCGTGACCGCGCCCAATGTCGCGCTCATGCGTTGCGCTATTCATGGCAAGCCTGCACGCAACAATTTCTCGATAATTTACAAATTGTTACGCCACATTCTACAGAACAACGACTTGCTCCACCCGCACATGTGTAAAACTGTGATAAGTTGTTAAACAAAAATATTCACTATTAGAGCCTATACAAGAACTCTATTTATAGCTAAAGATTTCAGAATATTTTTATGAAAACTTTAGCTTTCCTATTTTTTAGCCATATTTTAACTTTCCTTAAAAATATTTTTGCTCTACTCAAAAATCAATCACTTATAAAAGAACACAAACCAGACCCAAAAACCTAAAACTTTATAATCAATAAGTTAGTTTTGGTATAGGCTCTCAAGCAATACGGCAAGCTCAAAAACTAAGCCCGTAGCTCGCATAAGCGACAACAGACAGAAATTGACAAGAAGTTGTAAAAGTAAAACACCTCCCCCCTTTACACACTCCCCTATTATTGACTATACTTGACCGTTTAAGATGACATCGTTTACAGTCACTTAGACAAGGTAAACTTTTCCCATTTATCAAATAAAAGGAGTTTAGTGTTCAATGCCTAACATTCGCGTTAAAGAAAATGAACCGTTTGAAGTTGCCATCCGTCGCTTTAAACGGGCTTGTGAGAAAGCCGGGATTTTAGCTGAAGTCCATCGCCGTGAATTCTACGAGAAACCCACCTCCGTGCGCAAACGCAAAGCCGCCGCCGCTGTAAAACGTCACATGAAAAAATTGTCGCGTGAAACCCTGCGCTGCGAACGCCCTTACTAATTGTATTTTATCGCAGCCTCGCGCCGTCCGAGTCAACATCACGTTTTCAGCCCTTGTTCCGATTTACCAGCGAGATCAATCATGTCGGGTTCCCTCAAGCAACGTATTCAAGATGATATTAAAACCGCCATGCGCAGTAAAGATAAAGCCTTATTAGGCACATTGCGCTTGATTTCTTCGGCAATCAAACAACGCGAAGTAGATGAACGCATTGAAGTCAATGACATTCAACTCATTGAAATACTTGATAAAATGGTCAAGCAACGCCGCGATTCTATCGGCCACTATCAAGCTGCCGGACGAGATGACTTGGTGGCACAAGAATCTTTTGAGTTGGACGTGCTGCAAAATTACCTGCCACAGCCCCTCAGCGAAGCCGAATTAAACGCCCTCATCGACACTGCCCTAGCGGAAACCGCAGCCAGCAGTCCATCTGACTTAGGCAAAGTCATGGCACATCTCAAGCCTTTGGTTCAAGGCCGTGCCGATATGCGTGCCTTGAGCAGCGATATTAAAAAACGTTTGTCCGCTTAATTCGAGTACGCTCCTATTGTGCGTATTGCTCGTGAGTGTATTGACGACCTGATTGCGCGGGCTGACATTGTTGAAGTGATCAGCCATTCTCTCCCCTTGCGCAAAGCAGGCCGTCATTTTGTCGCGTGCTGCCCCTTTCACCAAGAAAAAACGCCTTCATTTAGTGTCAACGCAGAAAAACAGTTTTATCACTGTTTTGGTTGCGGTGCCAGCGGTAACGTGTTGAGTTTTATCATGGAATATCAACACGTGGATTTTGTGGAAGCGATCCATGAGTTGGCCGGGCAGCTTGGAATGAATGTGGTGTATGAAGAAGATGGGCAAAAAACCGAATCTCCCGCCGCCCGCACGGATCGCCATCTCGCGATTTATCAATTATTACAACATGTTGCCGATTATTACGCCCATCAATTAACCACTCCTGCGGCGGCTGCGGCGCGTCGTTATTTAGAGCAGCGCGGCATTGATCAACAGACTGCCCAAAAGTTTTTAGTGGGTTTTGCGCCTGATGCGTGGGATGGGGTGTTGAAAACCTTTGCGACACAAGAAACTGCGTTATTACAAGCGGGTTTATTGGTGGAAACGGAACAGGGACGGCGTTATGACCGTTTTCGCAATCGGGTTATCTTTCCCATTCTGGATCAACGGGGGCGTGTGATTGCGTTTGGTGGGCGCGTGTTAGACGACAGCAAACCCAAATATCTCAATTCTCCAGAAACGGCTGTCTTTCATAAAAGTGATGCCCTGTACGGTTGGTATCAAGCACGGCAACAGCGTCCGCTGGAACGTTTGATTATTGTGGAAGGTTATTTAGACGTGATCGCCTTGGCGCAATTCGACGTGCCACACGCCATTGCGACCTTGGGAACGGCGACTTCTGAGACGCATTTACGCATTATTTTCCGCCAAGTGGATCAGGTTATTTTCTGTTTTGACGGCGATGACGCGGGTTATAAAGCGGCTTGGCGCGCTTTGGAAACGTGTTTGTCGTTAATGAATGGTAAACGAGATGTGCGCTTTGCCTTTTTGCCGCAAGGGGATGATCCTGATAGCCTTATTCGCCGTGTGGGAACGGTGGCATTTCAAAATTATTTACAACAAGCCAAACCCTTATCTCATTTTTTATTCGATCACCTGTTAAAACGAATCGATATTGCACAATTAGAAGGTCGGGCGCGTTTGGTGGAAGTGGCCAAGCCGTTATTAGCCAAGTTACCCGAAGGGGCTTATCAAACTTTATTGGTGCAGCGATTAAATGAATTAACACAGGTAGATTTTAAAAAATTAACTACACTTATACAGGATGCCCAGCCTAAACATTCTCCATCTGATCCAGTTGCTGTGAGAGAAAAAGGCAGAGAAAAAAGAGAGAAAATTAGCACGCGCAATATAATACATTTAGGCCGCGTTAATCGTACACCCATTCAAATGGCCATTCAACTGCTATTACACACCCCTGCATTAGCGCAGCGAGCAGAAGACATTTACAGTCAAGTTTCCGTATTAATTGATAAAGATGGAGATGCGGAATTTTTAATGCTATTAATTGAATTATTAAACCGTCAACCCGATATGCACTTAGGGTTATTATGCGAATATTGGCGCGGTACGCCGTATGAACCGCTGATCAGTGAATATGCGTTACAAGAAAATTTATTACAACAACCCATTGTCAATATTGAAGCGGAATTTGATGGTATTTTAACTCAAATTAAACAACAATATTATCAATATCGTTATGAATTATTACTGGCAAAAAGTCGCCTTGCCGCGCTAACTCCCAGTGAGAAACAAGAATTTTTTGAATTAGCTCCCTTATTATCGCGGGTGTCTCATGGGATTAAGCCTTGAGCGATTTTTTTATCATCGCTTCACCGATTCAGCACATTAAGAAAAATACGGCAATGATCACCAGCATTACATTAAAAAATTTTAAATGTTTTAAAGAGGAAATTTCATTTCCCTTAGCGCAATTTAATTTATTTGCAGGCTTTAACGGCAGCGGCAAATCCACATTATTACAATCTTTACTCATGATGCACCAATCATTGGGCTATGTGGATAAAAAACGATTAATTTTAAACGGTAAATATATTAAATTAGGCAGTTTTGACGATGTCAGAAATCATCATAATTCGGCTGAATTGCCCATTGTGTTTGAATTTTACAGTCGCAATGATGACATGGATATTTCAAGAGTTTTCACTTTAAAAAAAGATGACAGCGATGATTTGTGTCTAAAAATTTCTTATCCCAATGACAATTTAGAATCACTTGATTTTTTATTATTTGCCCGAATTCATTTTATTTCCGCTGATAGAATTGGCCCTCAAGAATTTTATAAAAAACAAATGCTCGGTGATTTTCCTCATGTGGGGATGAAGGGAGAATTAACGGTTAATATTTTAGATAAATTACGCGAAAAAAAAGTAAAAAAATTCCTGTGTTTGGGAGAAAATAGCGATACTTTATTGGTGCAAACACAAGAGTGGTTAAGCCGAATTTTAAGCCCCATAAAACTCGATTTACCGCGCTCTAAATCCAATATTTTAACCCTTTCTTTAGGCAACACCAGACCACACAATGTCGGATTTGCGTATAGCAGTATTTTACCGCTTATTGTGACGGGGTTAATTGCGGAGAAAGGAGATATTTTAATTATTGAAAATCCAGAAATCCATTTACACCCTAAAGCACAATCAGAATTGGTTAAATTTTTGACCGAAGTCGCTAAAACAGGCGTGCAAATTTTTATAGAATCGCACAGCGATCATATTTTAAATGGATTGCGCATTGCGGTATTAGAAAAAAGATTAACCACAAAACAATTAAGTATTCTTTATTTTCGAGAAGGTTACAACCAAAGTGTGGTGAAAATTCCTATCCAAAAAAATGGAGGGGTAGAAATTTGGCCACAAGGTTTTTTTGATCAAATGGACAGTGATTTTGGTGTTCTATTTGATGCGTAAATGAATTCTTTTTTTACAATTTTATCCATCGCGCTTTATCCTGCGCCAATGCCGCACCTCATGGTGCGAACTGGGCTTATCGCGTTAGCTCGCGGTCATGCGCCCTAAAAATGTTGCACTGCACTTTATTCCGCTTAAAAATAAGGAAAAAGTGCCTTAATTTGTTGCTTTGCAACAAATTTGGTCAAGATTGACCCTCAGGTTTTTCGTTACATACTTCAACGATAGGTGGATTATTTCCATGATGATGAACCCCGAAGAGCAAAAGTCACAACTCAAGTTATTGATTGCCAAAGGCAAAGAGCAAGGCTACTTGACCTATCATGAGGTGAACGATCACTTGCCCGATGACATCGTCGATCCCGAACAAATCGACAGTATTATCGACATGATCAACAACATGGGCATCATGGTACACGAAGATGTCCCTGATATAGACAATTTATTGATGTCCGATCCCGTCGCACCTGACGAGGATGCCGCCGAAGAAGCCGCCGCCGCTTTAGCCAATGTGGACAGCGAATTTGGCCGCACCACCGACCCCGTGCGCATGTATATGCGCGAAATGGGAACGGTGGATTTATTAACCCGCGAAGGCGAAATTAAAATCGCTAAACGCATTGAAGAAGGCATGAGTCAAGCCTTATCTGCGCTGGCACAATATCCTGATATTGTCGAAGAATTGCTGCGCAAATATGACACAGTAAAAACGGAAGAAGTTAAATTATCCGATATTTTAATGGGCTTTAATGACAGTGCGAATGGCGAATTAGAAGCAGAATTAGCCCACAACGAAGATGACACAGCGGATTCGGCTTTAGATGAAGTGGTCGCAGCCGAAGAATTAGACGATGATGATGTGGATCATCCCGCGTTAATGGAAGATTGCGCGTTAGACACCGAAGAAACGGAAGCCCGTTTTAATCATCTGCGCCATATTTATCATCAATTGTTAGCGTCTCGCCAAAAAAGCGGCATTCATTCTGAAGCCTACGCCTTGGTGCGTAAAGAATTAGCGGATTGTTTCTTACAATTCCGCATTGCGCCGCGTGTGGTAGAAGAATTGACGGTGAAATTGCGCGACACGTTTAATTTAATTCGTGAGCAAGAAAACTTTATTCGACAAATTTGTGTCGGTAAAGCCAAAATGGATAATAAAACCTTTTTGTCTGCCTTTAGAAATAACGAAACCAATCCCAATTGGGTAGAGCAATTGCTTAAAGGCAACAAGAGCCACGCCGCTAAATTGCGTCCCCATCAACATGAGTTAAAGCGGGCGCAAGAAAAATTGATTGCATTAGAAAGCGTGTGTTGTTTAAGTTTGGACGAAATCAAGGAAATTTATCGCTTGGTTTCTATTGGTGAAGCCAAAGCACGGCGGGCGAAAAAAGAAATGATCGAAGCCAATTTGCGCTTAGTCATTTCAATTGCGAAAAAGTACACCAATCGCGGATTGCAATTCTTAGATTTAATTCAAGAAGGCAATATTGGCTTAATGAAAGCGGTGGATAAATTTGAATACCGTCGCGGTTACAAATTTTCGACTTACGCCACGTGGTGGATTCGTCAAGCGATTACGCGCTCTATCGCCGATCAAGCGCGTACCATTCGTATTCCCGTTCACATGATCGAGACCATTAACAAACTCAATCGCGTTTCCCGTCAAATTTTGCAAGAAAAAGGGCGCGAAGCCACCCCCGAAGAATTGGCCGAACGCATGGATATGCCGGAAGATAAAGTGCGTAAGGTGTTGAAAATCGCCAAAGAACCCATTTCTATGGAAACACCTATCGGCGATGACGAAGACACTCATTTAGGCGATTTTATTGAAGACAATAGCTTGCCTGCGCCGGTGGATTCTGCGACTTTTGAAGGACTACGCCGTGCAACACAGGAAATGCTGCACAGCTTAACGCCACGAGAAGCAAAAGTGTTACGTATGCGTTTTGGGATTGACATGAGTACCGATCACACCTTGGAAGAAGTCGGTAAACAATTCGATGTCACTCGTGAGCGCATTCGCCAAATCGAAGCCAAAGCCTTACGTAAACTGCGTCATCCCAGTCGATCTGAGTCTTTGCGCAGTTTCTTAGACTAAGACAAACAACCCCAACAGCCGCGTATTTTTAGTCTTAAATGACGCGGCTGTGGGTTCTTTTATTCTGTATTCAAATTGTTGCATGGGATGCGGTAAAGTGGCATGACGGAAAAATAAAATTTTCCCCTAGACAAGGGCTTAATTCTCTTGCTATAATGCCCGTTTAGCTGACAAGGCAGTTTACACAGCTAAAAATCAGACGGAGAGGTGTCCGAGCGGTCGAAGGAGCACGCCTGGAAAGTGTGTGTACGGCAAAACTGTACCGAGGGTTCGAATCCCTCTCTCTCCGCCACAATCTGTTATGGTGGCTAGGTCGGTTCCCCCGCAATGTGATGTTGTGAACCCCGTCAGGTCCGGAAGGAAGCAGCGGCAGCAACGGATACGTGTGCCGGGGTGTAGCTGGCTGATGCCGCCCTCCCTCTTTGTTATTTCGCCCTTTCTTCTATTAGCACCCAAATCATTCGCATGGCTTATCAGGTCTTAGCACGAAAATGGCGACCGCGCACGTTTGCCGAAATGGTCGGACAAACACATGTTTTACGCGCCCTCATGAACGCCCTCTCAACAGACCGCTTACATCATGCCTACTTGTTTACAGGCACGCGCGGCGTGGGAAAAACCACCATCGCCCGCATTTTTGCCAAATCCCTCAATTGCGAAACCCACGGAGTCAGCGATCACCCTTGCGGCCATTGTCGTACTTGTACGGAAATCGATGGCGGCCGTTTTGTCGATTTGATCGAAGTCGATGCCGCATCGCGCACGGGCGTAGATGACACCCGCGAATTACTCGACAATGTACAATACGCACCCACTCGCGGCCGTTATAAAGTCTATTTAATCGACGAAGTCCACATGTTGACGCGGCAGAGTTTTAATGCGTTATTAAAAACATTAGAAGAACCGCCGCCGCATATTAAATTTTTATTAGCCACTACTGATCCACAAAAATTATTACCTACCGTTTTATCGCGTTGTTTGCAATTTAATTTAAAACGACTGCCTTTAGAATTAATTCATTCTCATTTAAGCCACATTCTTGAAACAGAACAAATTGCATTTGAACCTGCTTCATTGCATTTTTTAGCCCGCGCTGCCGATGGCAGTATGCGCGATGCCTTGAGTTTGCTGGATCAAGCGATTGCTTATGGCGCAGGACAATTAACGGTTGCTGATGTCAGTGCCATGTTGGGGACATTAGAACAAGGCGTGGTCTATCATTTACTGCGATCATTAATGGCCAATGATGCCGTAGCCTTGTTGAATAACGTGAAACAATTAGCGGAAAGTAATCCTGATTTTAATCAAGTATTAGCCGATTTATTAAGTATTTTACAAAAAATAGCGTTAGCCCAAGTTTTACCCGATTCGCTGAATAGCGAATTACCCGAAGAACAAATGATTGCCGAATTAGCGCAGCAAATTTCTCCCGAAGATGTGCAGTTATTTTATCAAATTGGCTTAACGGGTCGGCGTGATTTGCCTTACGCGCCAGAGCAGCGGGGTGGATTTGAAATGTTGCTATTGCGTATGTTGGCATTTCGCCCCGTGAATGCGGCATTTAGCGCGCCAGAGACCGCAAAACCCACGCCCAGCCGAACCATGGCTGATGCGCCGCGTCCCGTCGCGGCCACGACGGTGACTCATGTGCCGCCTACGGCTGCGGCTGTGCCTGAAAAAAAAACAATTGTTAAAACGCCACCTGTTTCTTCCCCTGTTTCTCCCGCGCCCATTACTCCCACCAATACGCCCAACAATACTCCCGCCCATAGTCCTGCAAAAAATCAGGTTTTAACACTCAATAATCCAGAAGATTGGCTTCATTTAGTGAAACAATTACCACTGGGTGGCGCAGTGCGACAATTGGCTTTAAATTGTGCATTAACTCAAGTTTCAGGGCATACTTTACATTTACAATTAGCCAAAGATTCAGAGATGTTAGGTGTAGGTGGTCGTGTGTCTGAATTAGAAAAGATAATTTTAAATTATTGTGGCCAACCCTACCATATCGAAATTCATATCACGCAACAATTAAACACGGTGACAGTAGCCGAATTGCAGCACCGTGAACAAAACGAATATGAACAACAATTAAAAGTGCAAATTCAAAGTGATCCTTTTGTGCAATCGTTACAACAACGTTTTGGCGCAAAAATTATGCGAATTCAAGCCAATAAAAATGGGGAAAATTCATGACTTCTATCCAATCCCAACATTTTAAACCCCAAGCCAATGCCGCATTAAAAAATGTAGAATTGCAACGCGCTTTGTCCAAAGCTAAAGGCGGCTTTATTGATAAGCGATTATTGGCCTTATCGCAACTTCCCGAATTCGACACCTTACGCGATCAAGCAAAAGCCTTAAAAGAACATACCTTAGCGCATTTAGATTTTTATTTAGAACAATTTGAAGAAAAAGTGCAAGCACGCGGTGGCCACGTGCATTGGGCGGAGAATGCCGATCAAGCCTGCGATATTATTGTGCGTTTATGTCAGCAAGTCAATGCACATTTTATCACCAAAGGAAAATCGATGATTGGTGAAGAAATCAGTTTAAATCAAGCCTTAGAAAATGCAGGAATGCAGGTGATTGAAACAGATTTAGGGGAATATATTATTCAATTGGCTAAAGAACCCCCCAGTCATATTATTGCGCCTGCGGTGCATAAAACCCGTGAGCAAATTTCTGAATTATTTTATCAACACCATCAAAAAGAAGGCTTTAATGAGCCTGCTATAGAAATTGCAGATTTGGTGAATCAAGCACGGCAAGTATTAAGACAACATTATTTAAAAGCTGATGTAGGAATTACGGGTGCAAATTTCTTAATTGCCGAAACGGGATCAACGATTATTGTCACCAATGAAGGCAATGGCGATTTAACCCAATGTTTGCCAAAAGTTCACATTGTGATTTCCAGTATAGAAAAGGTGGTGCCGACCTTAAATGATGCGTCGTTATTAATGCGTTTATTAGCCCGCAGTGCCACAGGACAACATATCACCACTTACACCACATTAAGCACAGGCATTAAAGCCGATTCTGAATGTTCAGGCGCGGAACAATTCCATGTTGTTTTATTAGACAATGGACGCTCTACGATGCTGGGTAATGAATTTAAAGAGATGCTGCGTTGCATTCGTTGTGGGGCTTGTATGAATCATTGTCCTGTTTATGGCGCAATTGGGGGACATGCTTATGGTTGGGTTTATCCGGGGCCAATGGGATCGGTATTGACTCCCTTAATGATCGGCTTAAAGAAAGCGGGAGATTTGCCACAAGCTTGTACGATGAATGGGCGTTGTGAGACGGTATGCCCGATGCGTATTCCTTTAAGCCAGCTTTTACGCCACCATCGCACCGCGCAATTTGCTCAATCCCTGACCTCGCGCAGCACGCGTTGGGGATTGGCGGTGTGGCGGTGGTTTGTGCAGCATCCGCGCTGGTATCGCTGGGCGAGTGGCGTGGGAATTGGGCTGTTGCATCGTTTGGGACGGGGGCGGGGCAGTTTTCGCCATTTGCCGCTGGCCAGCGCGTGGACAAAATATCGTGATTTTCCCGCTCCCCAAGGCGATACGTTTTTTAAACAGTGGCAGCAAAAACAACAGGATAAAGCAAATCATGACTAATGCCCGCGCCGCAATTTTTTCTCGACTTCGTCAATCATTAGGACGGGATTCATTAACGTCCACTATTCGAGATGAATTAGTGCTGAAATTGCAATTTCCTCCCGTTTCATTACAGCCCACAATAAACCGCGATAAATTAAGCCAATTTAAACAACAATTAGAGAAAGTTTCAGGCATCATTATCGAAGTCAATCATGAAAATCAAATCACAGACGCATTAAAAACATGGTTATTGGCGCAAAATTATCCATTAGCGGCGGTCATTGATGCGCGTTTGGGTAAATTGGCGTGGTCAGAGGAATGGGATGTATGTATTCGCAATGCGCAGGACAGCGATGTAGTCAGCGTCACTTTGGCTTTCACAGGGATTGCAGAAACAGGCAGCGTGGTGATGTTGTCGAGTGCGGACGCGCCGACACCGCTTAATTTTTTGCCTGATGTGCATTGTGTGATACTTTATGAATCAGATATGGTTTGTTACATGGAAGAAGCATGGCAAAAGTTACGTAAAGAATACACCAATCCACCGCGTACCGTTAATGTCATCACTGGCCCATCGCGCACCGCAGATATTGAGCAAACGATTCAATTGGGCGCGCACGGGCCACGGCAATTTGTGGTGATTCTTGTACAGCAGAGATGAGATGTGGTCTTTTGTCCAAAACAAGAAAGATAAAAATATTCAACTATTAAAAACGTTCAGAATTTTCATTCTTCTACCGCCCCTAATCTCTCCTCCTAGGAAGGTGTTCTAGTTCGTCCAAGCCGTAGGAAACATAGCCCATTCCAAATTTTTGCCGCCCTGATTCCACAAGGGTGTTTGGTGGATTGGCTTTGGTTTAATTTTCCAAATTCCTAAATGAGGACAGTAGAAACAATGCCGAAAATAGTGATGGTGGGAGTTGCTTAGTTACGCATTACCCCAGTTTCTTGTTGTCAAACACGTTCGCACATTTCTTTATCTCCTCAATTAGCGTTTTGGCAGGCTTGGGTTGTTCATTGAACCCACCGTGTTCAATGTCGTTACGGACGTTTGACAACGTATCTGCCCCCGTTCCTTTTTTTGCTCCTACTCCTTCTTGATCACGCCAACACTTTTCTGTATTTGTTCGTTTATCTTGGGCAAGTCTTTGGTCATCAGACAGATGAACATTTGCGTCATAAAGAGAAATCCAACCTTCCCTTACAACAATGGCCGCTTCAGGATAACGCTCATAATCTAAATAAAGTTTTGCCAATGCGCTCATTGCGTCATGACCCGCTTGGCCAAACAGGGAATCTGAGGGAAGGTCTTTTAATCGTTCAGAAAGGGAGTCTAAAATAGGAGCAAGGGGTTTGAAATATTCCTTTACCTCGTCTCGACTTTCTTCAATTTTCTTCAATACTTTCCGTGCAGAGCCTTCGCTTCTTTCATCTCCTGTAATGATTTTGGAGCAGCGTACTGTCGCAATGTTTTCTGAAAATTCCTTTAACGTACTTACCAAAGCACTTAATCTAGTCGGCCGACGGCCACCGGATGGATGCTTTTGAAGCAGTGCATTTTCTTGTTTTACCAAATCAGCCAAACGACCGCCATGACCTGTTTTTAAGAAATTTTGCAAGGCACTCGACCAATCCAACAAAGAAATAAAAGCACTTAAATCCCAAATTGGTGAGTTTGTCTCGTCTTTTCGGAATTCTCCATAAACCACATGCATTTCTGGCATTTCTGTCTGAGTGTTACGCAGATAATTGATAATTGCAGCAGCGAAAAAGGGTGGAGCGCGAAAACCAAGCGTAATATCAAAAGTGATGGATTTAGGGCTTTTTTCGATAGTGGCTTCTCGGATGACTTCAAATTGTTGCCAAAGTTCTTGTTCATTGCTGCCAGAGGGAATATCTTTAATTTCGGCTTTAACCAGTCCGAGTCGTGATAATTCCTGTTGTAAAGATGCTTCATGTGTGGTTCGAGCTTCCTTAGTCGCCAGAACAGTCAATTCATCTGCTTTAAGCAATTGCATCAATGCAGCAGCCACATATTTTGTTTTACAATTCTGTCCATTTAACGTATATGAGGTTTCCTCATATTTCCCTGTTCCAAGAAAACTAATTAAGCGCATATTATTCTCCGATAAAAATTTTACTTAATTTTATCTCGTTTCCTCGTTCCCACATGCCGAGAGGCTGTAAAAGAACTCCATTTTTAGAACTTTCGACAATGTAAAATCAATAACTTACGAGCGAAAAAAAGGGTATTTTTGGCAGTTCTTTTACAGCCTCGCCATGTGGGAACGAGGAAAATGTGTAGTAAATTACTCCCCCTCACCAAGAAATTTTTTGACGCGGAGAGTACGTTGATAAGGCTCATCTTTCTCCTTCTTTTTCTTGGCACTTTCTTCTCTCCAAGCTTTATTACCCCGCATCAACGATTCCACATGTTTGGCAACTTCTCTTTGTTGTGACTTATCTGGCCAATGTCCCTCCTCCAATTTTTTTAGGACAATCAAATAATCTTCACCAGACTCCTTTTTCGCTTTGCTTGCATCAATAACCTCTTCTATTTCCCGTCTTAAAGGAGATAATTAGCTCAGTTCAGCTTCTCTTTTGGTGGCGGCTTCGGCTTGTTGGCGTTTTTTCTCTTTTTCTTCCTCAATTTGTTGCTGTTCTTTTCTCCGGCTTTCGTCTTCCTCAAATCGCCCATATCCAACAGCCGTTTTTGCGCCAATACCAAATTCAGTCAAAGCCTTTTTTAAATAGCAGGAGGTTTTTTTTAGCAAATCTTCCGCATTTTCTACATGTTCTGAGCAACCCAGTGCAAAACGAAAAGAAGTATCAGCAACGGTGAGAAAATAAATTGGGGTTGGATTTTGTGTGTCTGTTGGCCATTCCGTTTTTCCAGTGTAATAATCAGGGTAATGGGGATTCATCACATCAACTTGAATGCTGCTTTCTTTTAATTCCAGAGGAAATGCGTCAAAAAATATAACTTTTCCAATTTCTTTTTCTACACGAGAGCCACCAAATACTTTACGGAATAACGGATTGCATAAAGCATCTTCCTCTGCTTTATCATTATATCCCCAACATTCTCGAATCCAACACATGCGAGTTATCCCTTTGATTGCGCTGGCAGGAATATAAGGAATACCATAAACATGATGAAGTGTGATTGAAGTTTCATATACAGATTCTCCACCCAATCCCACCACAACACGCCAATCTGGTTTAAACGCCATGACACGACTTTTACTACATAATAGTTCTAGGTGATTATTTTGGCGTTTTTGCAGTTCGTTTAGTAAATTAGAATGATCTTTAGGAAATTTAAATTTTTTTTCCAGTAAACCACCATAGAAAAATTTAAACTTTTCTTTACCTTTTTCTGCAATCTGAGTGGCTTGGCGTTGTAAAAAAAGGGCATAATTGTCTGCTGCTTTACCGTCCATTAATTCTTGCGTATCTTTTGGCAAGAAATATGACGGTTCAATTCGATTGTTCCTAGCCATGATTATTAATCATCTCCTTCTTTATCAATTTCAGCTTCCACAAAACGCTTTAACCAACCGTAGAAAGCCATGACTTCAAGAGTAACATAGCGATAGTCATCTGAATCAAGATCAACTATTTTTTCAATTAAATCCTGACTTTTCTGATTGCCATGACCCTTTTTCGGTTCATTAAAAAACTCTTTGGTGTGTTCTGCACCCTTTAACCAACCCTCTGTTGTTTCTAGCAAATGTCGATAAGCCTCCTCTCCCTTTTTCTTGCCCTTCATGAAAGCCAGCGTTGCTCCTAGCCCGTTGGTCTTTATCAGCATAGGCACTTTTTTAGCGTAGCTCTTGTATTTTCCCGCCCAAGATTCAGGTTTAACCTTGCATACTGCATCGTAAGCAAATTTTGCCCGTTGTTGATCTAAAGTTTGGGTCATTCTGATACTTCCTCTGGCTTAAATACGGTTCTGACAATGCCTTTTCCTAAGCTGGCATTGCCACCTAATTGAAATATCTGGCTTTTATCAATGAAGTTTTTAAAAATATTTCTTGTTTCTCCTGCATCTGGTTTATTTTCTTCATTGAGAAAGTCTTTAAAGAAAGGGCTGTTTTTCTTCAACAACGCTTCCTTCATAAACAAAGGCCCTGTCAGCACCAAAGTGTATAAAATGCTTTCTGTTGGAAGAAACTCTTCTGTGAATAATGCACCTTGTCTAACCGTTCCTGTTTCGTTGTCAATTTTAATGCGGGTAATGACTTCAGTAGAAAGTGTGACAAAATCTTTGAAAGCATCATCTGGCAAAACAACCAGACTTGTTTTAAATTTCTCGTGATGGTAGCTGCCTTTTGCAAAGAGAATATCCGCAAATTCATCGGCGAGCTTGTCAGTGCTTGGGTTATTCTTATCACCGACAAAAGTATATTCTTCAAGAACAATTTTGTCGTTGCTAATGGTCAATGCCGAGTTTTTGGTGATGCCTACTTTTCCTTTTTCGACAGCAGGGAAAGTCTCAGCCATGCCACGGTCTCGATAATAGCGGTTAATAACCTGTTGACAGGTTACCCAAGCAAAAACTCCACGCATCGATTTGACGGGAAAAAACAATAAACGCGCATCCGTAAACCCTAAACAACCTGCAAATTGCGTTTCTCGCTGCAAAATAACTTTGTTTTTGGTATTGTCTGGTTGTTCTTGGGCATTTTCTGTGTATTCAAATGCCTTGGTTACTTTCTCCGACACGCCCATTTCGTCGTAACCAAAAGCAGCATGAATTTTTATCAATTCATTTGTATCATCTTCAGCTTTGCGTTCAAAAGCAGTTCGTAAACTACCCTTAATGCTGGCACTTTCAACTTTGGGGTAGTTCGTATGGCGTTCGCGTTGAATGGGTAAATCAACGATTCCTAAATCGTCTCCACTTCCTGCATGAAGCGGAGTTTCACAAATTAAGTAAAGTGGATCGGCGTGTTGGTACATAAAAATGTCCTACTGATTGTTTCTAAGTGGTTTTTGCAATGCAAGGATGGTTAAAGGAGCGTTTTTTAGCTTATTATTAAATTCATTTTCAATCCGAGTACTATAACTCTTATCTGCAACTTCAGAATCAATAAAGTAATAATTGTAAACAGTTAGTTGTTGACTCTCCTGCTCATATTTGTACTGCAATCGAATACGAAGATTAGAATCTTTACACACCCATGTACTGTCACCAATCTTGCAATGCTTTATGTTTTCATCTACAAAAGTATTAAAATCCTGAGATAAATTACCCAGTTTTGATTTCAATACTCGGATAGCTTCTCTGACTTTATCTTGGTTCGATGGCTGGTCTTTAAAAAATTTAAAGTCATAAGGTACTTTGACTAAAAAGCTATTGTCATATTCACGCCAAACCACTCGCCCCATTGCATTGAGAGAAAATATGCGGTTTTCATTGTCGGCTTCTTCGAGATAATAAAAATCAAACTCTGATGGAATTTGCTTTTCTTTTTTGTAGCTTTCCCATGAAACAGAATGGCTTACCAATACTGTTTCATTCAATATATTGAAAATAGAACTGTTGTTGCCAATAAAAATCCAATCTAAATTAATTGGAGCTTGAGGAATTTTAATAACATCATCAGTGTCTTCAAATAAGTAAAAAATTGGAATTCGATTAAGTTGAGCAAACATCGACAAAAATGGAATTAGGGCTTTATATCCACCTGTAATATTCAGGGCGCAATAATCTTTATAAGAAGAGTCAATAATGCAGTAATAACGCTCAACAAGATTAATCAATCCTTTACTTTCAAATACCATCTTACTCTGTACATTTAACTCATTAATGGTATCCAATTTTTTATTAAACTCAACTTCAATATTGGAATGATATGCCTCAAACCATTCCTTAATTAATTCCGCGGCAATAACAGAAGAGACACTATCAGTAGCCAGCAAATGTACACGAATATCTCCCAACTCTTCCCCAATCTTCAAAATACTCTTAATCTCCGCTGAGGCAGCAACATTCGGTTCTCCATTCCGTTTAAACCAAAGACTTTTTATATATTCCCTGATATGGTTTACTTTCCCATTGTAATAATCATACTTGCTTGCACTGGCATTAGAAATGCTATCGAACTGAGAATCAATAGATTCATAGTCACTTCTAATTTCGCCTTTTATTTCGGGTTTCATATAGTTAGTGAATAAGGATGTTCCTACAGTTGTGATTAATGTTTTCATTTTTTAGACTCCAGTGGTAAATTAGCAATAAAAGATAATCCAAAACCTTGCTCTGAATATACATCAGAAATCATTTTTTGATGTAATTTTTCAATAATTAATTTGGGGTCGTCATTATCATTACGGTAATAATAGACAGCTCCAGCAGGAACAACTTGATAAGTCGGTTTTGGTCTATTTTTCTGAATATCAAAACCGCCTATAGCCACAGGTTTAGGAATTGCAGCGGTAATTAATTTACAAGAAAAACCAAATCGTTCTAAATCTGGATAAGCCCCTTGATGAAAAATAGCAGGCGATGCTAAGTAAAGTTTAAAAACACTTCCTTTCTTTAAAGAATGTTCTTTTGGAATGATTTTAGAACCAAAATTAGAAATCGAATCAAAACGGGCTGCTTTTCCTTCCCCGCCTAATTTCATTAACCCTTTTTTTGGGAAATCATTCAATCCTTCAATTTCAACAGACAATTTAATCTCAAAACGTTGTGTACCAACTCGATATAAAAACCCTTCCTCTACGCTGTGAGTAGCCATATTATAAACGATGCCGATTTTGGGTTCTTCATGCAAATATTCCTTTATTTTCTTTAAATATATGTTTTTTTTCTTACCCTGTAAATAATTTCTAAAACTGGTCTCTTGTATCAGAAATCCCAGTGATTCTTTTAGACTTTGTTTTTCAGGCATAATCACCTCTGAAAAACCAAAATTAGTAATAATTTTAGAAGAAATAGGGCGACGATAGTAATAATAGCCGTGGTAGGTTTTTTCAGGTTTTTCTTCCACCGCCAAATCCAGCGGAGCAGGCAGCAAATAGCGATGTCCTCTGACCGAATAATATAAATCAGTAATGCGAAAATTCTTAGTTTTTTCTTCAATTTGTTCAGGCGGAATGGCATGATGAACCGCATAAGTCGCTCGCAACGCTCCATAAATCACGCTAGGCATCGGCAATCCCGCCCCATCTGCCCATATATCCCCACCCGCGGAAAAGGGTTTGCCATCTCGAAAAAATAAGGGATCAAAGGCTTCAATTTGAATCAGCATTAGATATTTCCTCGACAGAAGACTTAATATGGCGTTGTAAAAACATCGCTACTTTTAAAGTTTCAATAAAATTATTAAGGACATCATGGTTAATTTTCTCTGATGATTGTCCCCATAAAATTTTTTCTGCTTCTAAAAGAAATTTTAAGGTGTCATATAGTTGTTTAATTTCACACTGTGTTTTTTCTCTTCCCAATCCCTCTGGCGCAGCACGAATTATTAAACGGTGCAATTCACTTAGAAACATACCTTGATGCGTTTGTTTAGACGGATTTTGAAATTCAGCCGCTAATCGGCGTGCAAAAGTATCAGAAAAGCCATTCGATAATCCATCAATAACTTTTTTTAACTCATTTGGTACAAACACATCCCCATGATACCAAGGTAAAATCGCTTGATTACTTTCGCCTGAACGCTTCATCAAATTGATGGTTAAAGCATCTTTATCGATTACTTGATTACTTTTGCCCGAATTTTTCGTCGAATCGACGGTTGAGGCTGCTTTATCATCTGGACGAATGCTTTTTTTTGCATCTTTTTCAGCACATCGCACCTGTTGCAATACGATGTGTAAGGGAGTTCGATAGTGAGAAACAACAACTCCCGCAGAAAAAGTCATCTTATATTTCAATTTAAACTGTTTCTCTAACTCGACATTCACCAATTCTTCAAACTTACTGCGTAATTGCTCTAACACTGAGAATAAAGAAGTTAAATTAATAAATCCTAAAAAGTCATCACCACCTGCATAGACCGATTGACCGCGTGGCGGTTCTAAATAATCTGATGCGTATTTAGCAAAATCTGCTAATTTTTCAGAGAATTTTTGATGAAATGAATGTAACTCACTTTCATTTTTCAATTCCAAAAATTCCCCGCTTAACCATTTCCCCATATTGTCTCCATCAAATGCCAACAGAGCATAATAACGGGTAGTTGGTTTGGGTAATTTGTCAATAATAGATTTAACTTTATCCAACAAATGAAGCTCTAATCCTTCTTGTTGAAAATATTTAGGCGTTAGATTTTCTTCAAAATAAAGCTCTTCATCAAATTCATCTTTTGAGAAAAGATTGCGCAAATCATTGCCTTTAATTTTTTCAAAATAATCCATTAAAGCAACAGCAGAAGTACGTGGAAATGAATCGATGTGGCGATAGTAGCGTTTGCTTAAACTGATTGCACTTAGGGCTTCGCCGGGTTTAAGAAACTTAAACGGAATATCCTCATATTTTGGTGACAGTTCAACAGCTTGTTTGGGTAAATAGGCCAATCGTTTACCACTTGTATGAGGACGATAAAACAAGGCATTACGAGAACCATCTAAGCTACAGTTGCGCCCTTGCTCTCCTTGTCCTTTTCCGAATTGAGCAAAATCGCGGCTGTTTTTCATAGCAGCCGCCAATTCAGATAGATTTTGATAAGCCTGTACATAATTCTCTTCAATCGGATAAAATAACCAGCGTATATCCAAATGTTGCTCAATTTGTTCATCAAATCCCGCAGGCTTGGGAAATCTTTTACCACACGCTTTGTTAAATGCGTCATCAGCAATTTTCCGAAAACACTCGCGCACGGCTTGCTCGGCTTCCTCACCGATTTGTTTTAACAATTCAGATTCAGCCGTAATTTCAATTTCACCTAATACTCGATTAGATAAAGATTTACTTTCTAAATCATAAGGATAAATGATTTTTGCGCCTTTTTTCTCAAAAAACTTTCCTGCCGTTTTGGTTAGTTCGGATAAAATACGGCTTCCTGCCCACAAATCATGTGTTTTGCGAGCCTGCGCAATAAAACTTTGAACTGGACTATGGGTAAAAAGAAAAAGATATTTCATTTGGAGTCCTTATTTAAAGACCTCATCCTTGAATTCCTTTGGAATATCGGGATTTGGCTTTTTATTAATCAGCAGCGTATTGTTGAGTGTGGTGATAATAGGACGTTTTCCAGATTTATCAGCCACAACGGAAGCATAAATCGGTGAAGCAAATCGATTGATATTAGCTGGAGGATTATTAATTCCACCCATCTCAATGTGATAACCACCAGCATGATTTTTATTTACAGAATGACTTGCATTAGAAATCTTTTTCGGCAAGTTGTCTTCTGTTGGCTTTCCTATCTCAATTTTAGTGATACAAGGGTAAGAATGTGGTGATTTTTGAAACGTAGAAATAATAAAACTATTTTGAGAACGCTGTTTTTGATCTGCTTGTTTAAATTGCTTAGGATTAAGAACATTAAGATGTTTAAGTAACTCTTCTGTCAAATCAGCAATAACAAACTCAGACCCATCTATCTCTTCAATCGCAATACTACCCATGCCTCGTCGGCTACGTTTTCCAAATCCACCCAATAATGCACTGACAATAAACAAAGACCTTATCTCATTAATTGTTATACATTCTGGAGAGTGGGGTTTTAAACAAAATTTGACTGTAAAAGTTCCTTCTATTGATTCTGTAGTGAACGATTTATGTGGAACCAGCTCTTTAGGTAGTATTTTGATTCCATTTTTCTCTTCCTCAACACGAACAAAAAAACGACTCTGTAAGGAGTTATTATTTTCTCCCACGCCTCCAAAAATTTGTTTTTCCGTTTCTTTCAACTTATCAGGTGATAAATTCCCATGAATCGCTCTCCACCAAAAACGCAGCACTCCCTTAATGCTCGGTGGGCGTAACTCTGCGGTTTTGCCATCTGCACCCGCCATAAACAAAGGGGTTATTGTTTTACATTTAAACTCAACTCTCTCTATAATTTGAAGCGTGAAACAAACCTGTATTAACCACAAAATTTATCTACTCATTAGTACAAAATATCACAAACGCCATCGCTTTTTTCTGTGAAACTCGCTATCATTTTTCGGGCATCCAGAAATCTTTTGACGATGCCCCCTGACGAATCTAGCACTTGTACTTGAAATTGCACTCCACTGGACGCACGCTTTTCAATGAGTCGCTTTTCAACACAACTGGCGTGGTTTTGCGTCCCCAACGCATCTCGACGCAGAATCGACACCCTAAACTCGAAGTCAGTCATCGCTTTTTCACCAAAGGAGTCACGTGTGTATGATCAAACGTAACACACTATCAGCCTCGCTGTTCATGCTGTTAAGCATGGGTTTACATACTGCTGCTTCAGCCGAAGCTCCCGATTTAGCCACAGGAATGCTGGTCAACACCTGTGTTGCCTGCCACGGTCCTAGTGGTTCTAGCCATGGCCCCGCCATTCCCAGTATTGCGGGCATGTCTCACGATACTTTCATGAATGCCATGACCACTTACAAAAGTGATGAGCGTAAAGAAACCATCATGAATCGCATCGCTAAAGGTTACAGCGAAGCCGATTTTGAAGTCATGGCCGCTTATTTTGCAAAACAAGAATTCGTGCGTTTTCCCCAAGAAACAGACAGTAAAAAAGCCAAAGCCGGCGCAAAATTGCACAAACAACATTGTGAAAATTGCCATGCCGACAACGGTTTTACCGATGAGGACGGTTCAAGTATTTTAGCGGGTCAATGGTTGCCCTACTTGGAAGCCAGCTTGAGCGATTTCAGCAAAAAAGAACGCGAAATGCCCAAGAAAATGGCCGATGCCATGAAAGCAGTCATGAAAAAAGGCGGCGAAGCCAGCTTAGAACAATTGGCTCATTTCTACGCCAGTCAAACCAAAAAACCCTAAACACGCACAGGAGAACAGTGAATGTCAACGTTAAATCGCCGACAATTTTTAAAAGCGAGTGCGGGTTTAGCCGCGGTGAGTGCCGTAGGAATGCCCTATCTGAGCCATGCTGACAGCAAAGGTGGACACGTGGTCATCATCGGCGGCGGCGCAGGGGGAACTATCGTTGCCAAATACCTGCGCAAAGCCGATCCCAGCATCCAAGTGACCTTGGTGGAGAAAAATGCCGATTACTACACTTGCTTTATGAGCAACGAAGTGCTTGGCGGAGATCGCACCATTGACAGCCTCAAATTCGGCTACGATGCGCTGGCCAAACAAGGCGTAGAAATCGTCACCGAAGAAGCCACCGCCATCGATCCCACCGCAAAAACCGTCACCACATCTGGTGGCAAAACACTAAAATATGACCGCTTAGTGGTATCGCCGGGCATTAGTTTAGTTTACGAAGGCATCGAAGGTTACAGCAAGGAAGTGGCTGAAAAAATACCCCATGCGTGGAAAGCAGGCGCACAAACCACCCTATTACGCGGCCAATTGGAAGCCATGAAAGATGGTGGCGTGGTTATTGTGACTTCTCCTCCCAATCCTTACCGCTGCCCACCCGGACCCTACGAACGAGTAAGTCAAATCGCCCATTATCTGAAAAAACATAAACCTAAATCAAAAGTCTTGTTACTCGACGCAAAAGACAGTTTTCCCAAACAAGGTTTATTCATTCAAGGCTGGACTAAACTGTACGGCTACGGCACAGACAAGAGTCTGATCCAATGGCTGCCCGCCGCAGAACAAGGTAAAGTGGTGCGAGTTGATGCCAGCGACATGTCTGTTTACGCAGGCGATTTGGAAGACAAACACACTGCGGATGTTATCAATGTTATTCCACCGCAAAAAGCAGGGAAAATCGCCATTGACAGCGGTTTGACCGATGCGACGGGCTGGTGTCCTGTGGACAAACGCACGTTTGAATCGACGCTGCACAAAGATGTTTATGTGATTGGTGATGCAGCGATTACTGAAATGCCCAAATCCGCTTATTCTGCCAATTCGCAAGCCAAAGTGTGTGTGGCGGCTATTGTGACTTCGTTGCAAGGCAAGGAAATGATTGAACCTTCTTACGTCAATACCTGTTATAGCATTGTCGGAGAAGATTATGGTATTTCTGTTGCGGCCATTTTCAAATACAAAGAAGGCGCATTGGCTTCTGTGGAAGGCGCGGGTGGGGTGACTCCATCTGATGCTTCAGCCGACCATTTGCGTCGTGAAGTTCTGTATGCGCACAGTTGGTTTAAGAACATTACTGTAGATATGTTCAGCTAATCGTTTTTACTAAAAATCTACGCAAAAAGGAACGATGGCAAAATGCCGTCGTTCCGCCCCGCCAAACTCATACCCCTCTGTCCATAAATCACAATCCATGCTCGCTGCTTATTGCAATTTGCAGTTTTTCTCAAAACCGTATCAGCCCAATAATAGTCTTCACATTCAAGTGGTCAACGCATAAATTCTGATCTTAACCGCCTCATTTCGCCAGCTTAGAAAAACAAAAACTTTCATACAATTGACATCAAAACTTGGAATAATCGACCCCTTTTACTTGCCCAAGCCAATACGGGCGATTAACTCAGCCAAACAAGTGGGGTAAATTGATGAAAATGAAGCGAAAACTCATCGGAGTTATTATTGGTTTTCTTATCGGAACGACAAACAGCCACGCAGACGGTGCCTGCCCTACACCGATTCTGGGAGAAAACTTAGATATTTCAATTCCATCTTTTCGTTACACTCCGCCAGAGGGTGGTCTCATGCGGGCGTGGGCGGATTTTTCGTTTTATGGTACGGCACCGGATGGACAGTTTTTATGGGTGCTAAATAAATACGGCTTAAACACGGATAGCCTACAATTACAAAAAGTTGGCGTTTATCACAGTGGTATTTTTGGCAAAAGTGCAGCCGAAATTCCAGCATTTGACGCAGTGTCCAAACGTGTATTCATAGTCAATGCCGCAGATGGTAAAGTGGATGTACTTGATTTATCTGATCCGAGTACGCCTGTCAAGATAGGTGAATTGAGTTCAACTGAACTGCTGGCCGAATCGAAAGTCAACAGTGTTGCGGTTCAAGGGGGGATTGTTGCCATTGCCATCGAAGCCAATCCTAAAACCAACCCTGGCCGTGTTGCGTTTTACCAAGCCAGTGATTTGTCTCTTTTGAGTCATGTTGAAGTGGGTGCATTGCCGGACATGCTGATTTTTACGCCGGACGGCAAACAGGTGTTAGTTGCCAATGAAGGCGAACCCAGTGATGACTACCAAATTGATCCAGAAGGCTCAATTGGTATCATTGATGTGAGCGACATCGCCAATCCCACGGTTAAAATGGCTGATTTTTCGTCGTTCAATGGACAGGAATTTGTGTTGCGTGCCAGAGGTGTTCGTATTTTTGGGACACGTGCAAATGCAGCCAAAGACCTTGAACCAGAATACATTACAGTCTCTGCCGATAGTAAAACGGCTTGGGCGACACTACAAGAAAATAATGCGTTAGCAAAAATTGACATTGCTTCGGCGATGGTTACAGACATTTTGCCTTTGGGTTATAAAGATCATGGCAAAGCGGGCAATGAAATTGATGCGTCAGATGGAGACGGCAAGCCTGATCTCATGGGTATTGATATTCGTACTTGGCCGGGTTTGAAAGGCATGTACATGCCCGATGCGATGTCTGCTTATGCCGTAGGCGGAAAAACCTATTTAGTCACGGCTAATGAAGGCGATGCCCGCGCTTGGGGCGAGGACAATGAGGCGTATTGGGCAGGCGATGCCAGCAAGGGCTTTGTCGAAGAATGGCGCGTTAAACATCTGGTGCATAAGGATGGATTCGACCGCCGTAAAGGCGACGATCTGCCGCCGCAGTTGCGGGAATTGGCGGCGGGTGCGTTGCTTAATCCAACAGTATTTCAGTATTGCGGTGCATTACCCGGTGATCCCGGTGCTTGTCGTGCGGATGAAAATCTAGGACGGTTAAAAATCACCTGGACAATGGGTTATCGGCAAGATGCTCATGGCAATCCTGTTTTGTTTAATGCCGACGGGGTAGAGGATGCCGCGGGTGATCGTTTGATGTATGATAATCTTTACGCTTTTGGGGGTCGTTCATTTGCGATTTGGGATGAAAATGGTCGCTTAGTTTGGGATTCTGGTGCTGAAATTGAGCATTTTATTGCCAGCGATGCGTGTATGGCAGGTGTTGATCGCAATATTCCCTGTAAAACTTATTTCAATTCAAGCCACACAGATGGCAGCAGTTTCGACAACCGCAGTGACGACAAAGGGCCAGAACCCGAAGGCATGACACTTGGCAGCGTCGGCAATAAAACATTTGCTTTTATCGGTCTTGAACGGATGGGCGGCGTATTGGTGTATGATATTACGAATCCAACAGCCCCATTTCGCGTGGATTATTTGAACTTGCGCGAAGAGTGGGTGACTGAAGACCCGGCTACCGTACTGGCTCAAGTTGGCGATCTTGGTCCGGAAGGACTGGCGTTTGTTTCGGCTGAGGCCTCGCCCAACGGTAAGCCGCTTTTAATCGTGGGCAACGAAGTCAGCGGTACGACATCCGTTTTTCAATTGAATCTCAACGACTAAATTAATTTTTTTTGTGCTGAATAGGAATTTACTATCATAAATTCTAATTCAGCATGAAATTAAAGATTAAAAATTTATCAATATTCAGCTCTAAAAAAACCTTACGCGGCACGAATAAAACTTTTTTGCAATTAATGCAGTTAAGTGGCAAAGCTTTATTAAAATTACTGGGTTTTCCTATTAAATTGCTTTCGTAAACTAAGCAATGAGGAGGTAGTTAATATGCTCAATGGGAACAATGGGCTTTGAATATATTGGATGCGAAAACACCAGAAGATGTTTTTCAGGATTGAATCATTTTTTTGTGCTGAATTAGGAATTTATTTATTGGTGCGCTGTTCTGCATTAAGAAAGAAGCGTGGGGAGTATTATTATACGTTATTGTAGCGGCTCGTTTTCTAAATACAACTGTTTAATTTTTCTTTTTTGCAGATCATCCTGTAAATTCCGATTCAAACAAAAAAGAAATACCACTGAAATCATTGATTTTTTTTCTATGCCCTCCATTTTTCTTTGACCCTTCTTTGAAAAAAGCGATAATGTAAGGTTATTTTTCGTAACCGAACTTCAGGAATTTAACATGCGAATTGCTCAAGAAGCACTTACTTTTGATGATGTCCTACTTTTGCCGGCGCATTCTACTATTTTGCCTAAACAAGTGAACCTCGGCACCGCCTTGACGCGGGAGATTAAACTTAATATTCCCATTGTTTCTGCGGCAATGGATACGGTGACTGAGGCACGTTTAGCGATTACGCTGGCTCAAGAAGGTGGAATTGGTATTATTCATAAAAATCTCACCATCGAAGAACAAGCCCGCCAAGTGCGTTTGGTGAAAAAATTTGAAAGTGGCGTGATTAGCGATCCGATTACTGTCCCTCCAGATACCAGCATTCGAGAAGTGTTGGCTTTGACCCGTGCGCAGAATATTTCAGGTGTTCCTGTGGTGGACAATGGCTTATTGGTGGGGATTGTCACCAGTCGGGATTTACGATTTGAAATGGGTTATGACAATCCCGTATCGCGCATCATGACCCCGAAAAATCGCCTCGTTACGGTACAAGAAGGTGCGTCACGTGAAGAAGTACAAGCCTTGTTGCATCAACACCGTATTGAGAAAATTTTAGTGGTCAATGATAAATTTGAATTGCGCGGATTGGTCACGGTAAAAGACATTCAAAAAGCCACTGAAAAACCCTATGCCTGTAAGGATTCTCAAGAGCGTTTGCGTGTCGGCGCGGCGGTGGGAACGGGCGAAGAAAGTCATGCCCGCGTTGCGGCTTTGGTCGAAGCGGGGGTGGATGTGATTATTGTCGATACTGCCCATGGGCATTCACAAGGCGTTTTGGATCAAATTCGTTGGATTAAACAACATTATCCTGAAGTGCAGTTGATCGGCGGTAATATTGCGACAGGTGAAGCGGCATTGGCATTGGCTGAAGCGGGGGCGGATGGGGTGAAAGTGGGGATTGGCCCTGGTTCAATCTGTACCACTCGAATTGTGGCGGGGGTGGGTGTTCCCCAAATTACGGCGATTGATAACGTGGTGCAGGCCTTAAAAAACAAGGATATACCCATTATTGCGGATGGGGGCATTCGTTATTCTGGTGACATTGCTAAGGCGATTGCAACGGGCGCGCATTCGGTGATGATCGGCGGATTATTAGCAGGGACGGAAGAGGCACCGGGTGAGGTTGAGTTATATCAAGGGCGATCTTACAAAAGTTATCGTGGGATGGGGTCAATTGCGGCAATGTCGCAAGCACATGGTTCTAAAGATCGTTATTTTCAAGAAAGTTCTGATGTGGATAAACTGGTGCCTGAGGGGATTGAAGGGCGTGTTCCGTATAAAGGTAGCATGTTAGGTGTAATTCATCAGTTATTGGGGGGCTTGCGCTCCAGTATGGGTTATACAGGTTGTCATAATTTAGAAGAGATGCGTACTCGTCCTCAATTCGTCAAAGTAACTTTAGCCGGGATGCGTGAGAGCCATGTACACGATGTCACCATCACCAAAGAAGCTCCGAATTATCGCGTTGATTCTTAAATGATTTGCTGGATGTGGTTTTGCCGAGTTCCTTCCATTTTTTGATGGGGGGAACTGGTTTTTTGTGCGTTTTCAGATTCAGATCATTTGTTTTTCTGCACCATAAAAATACCCGCTGAACGTTTAAAGTCCCGCGGGTATTTTTTCCGAAAAAATAACCAGTCTACTTGCCTTTACTTGCGTCCAGCCAGCGAATCGCCCATTTCCATAATGGCCTGTTGAACATCGTCAGGCAATTTGAAGCCAGCCACTGATTTCTTCAACTCATTGGCTAACTCGGCTAAACGTTCAATCGCGGCTGCCGTTTCGTTGGTGCCGTTCGACGTTTGGGTGGTGATTTCCTGAATAATGGTCATCGTACCTGAAATGTTAGAAGCCACTGCCGCTTGCGTGCGTGACGTTTGAGAAATATTTTCAATTTGTCCTGCTAATTGGACGGAAACTTTTTCAATTTCCGTCAACGATTCACCCGCACGCTCCGCAATTTTCGCTCCCGCGACCACACCCGCGGTACTTTGTTCCATAGAACTAACCGCTTCATTGGTGTCGCTTTGAATGGTTTTAACCAGCGCGTCGATCTGTTTGGTGGCGTTGCCTGAACGTTCGGCTAAACGTTGTACTTCATCAGCCACCACCGCAAAGCCACGTCCGGCTTCGCCTGCCATTGCCGCTTGAATGGCTGCGTTTAAGGCCAGAATGTTGGTTTGATCGGCGATGTCATCAATTAAGCCAACGATTTCACCAATCTCTTGCGAGCTTTCGCCTAAGCGTTTAATCCGTTTTGAGGTTTCTTGAATCTGCTCACGAATGTTATCCATACCGGCGATGGTATCTTGTACGGCTTTTGCCCCTTTGCTGGCAATTTCCACCGACTTTTTCGCCACATCGGCCGATTCAATCGCGTTAGCCGACACTTTTTTCACCGAGTTGGCCATGCCAATAATGGCTTGACCGGCTTTAGCGATTTGTTGGGCTTGACGTTCGCTGGCGTGCGTCAATTGTGCGGCCACTTGGCGCGTACTTTGTGCGGCACTGGTGACTTGGAACGCGGTTTTGTTAATACTGATGACCAATTCTCGCAAGGCTTCAATCGCGTAATTGATCGCGTCAGCAATCGCCCCCGTAAAGTCTTCTGTCACCGTCGCTGTCACCGTTAAATCACCATCGGCTAAATCGGCAATTTCACTGAGTAAACGCAAAATGGCTTCTTGATTGCGTTGATTGGTGCGTTGGCTTTCTTCCAAACGTTCGCGGGTTTCTGCGGCGCGTGCCTGATTGATGCGAATAATCAAATAACCCAGCAATACTAACAGCACCAACACCACCACCGCTAAGACATTGCCTAAGAATGGTGAAACAAAACGAGAATTGGCAATGCGAATGTAAGTGTTTTGTAAATTCTCAATGCTGTTTAATAACTCTGGTGTCACATCGTTAATGGCCTGCGATGCGTCTTTGGCTTGGAATAACTGCTCAGATTTATCCAGAAAATCGTCTGCACGAGAAATACGCTCATCAAACAAACTGGCTAATTCTTGAATGGCCTGTTGTGCTGCCGGATGGGTGACAGGAGTCACTAATTGTCCACCATCCAGTAATGAAGCCAAAGTGTCGCTAAATTCGCTGATGTCATCACCCAGTTGTCGCTCTGCATCCAAAGCCTCTGCGTCGCCGCGGAACGAAACTCGAATACTATTAGAAATTCGCTCCAGCAACATCAGTTGACGAGTCATCAGGTACATCTGCATGGGAGTCGCTCCGCCAGCAATCATAATTTGCAGTACGGATTCAGTTTTAGTGACCATAGGCGCGGTCAATTGAATTAACTCTTCCAATTGCAAATACAGACGGGTTACATCTTCCTGCGTGGCCAGCAATTGATTAATACTGGTGTTGGCGGTTTGCCAATGATCGGTCAAGGCCGATAACGCCAAACTGGCTTCTTCAGGAGTTCCTGGCATCTTTGTTGCTGGATTGCCTGAAGTCACTTTTTCTAAAATACCTTGGTATTCTTGTGTTTTAGTGGCGATTTCCTTGAAGGCAACCGCATCCCCACGCGCTGCTGCTGAGGCGTGTTGGTTAAACTGTTGCGACAGCAAACGTAATTGGGTCACGTAGCGCAGGTATTCTTCATCATATTCCTTGTTAATGGCAACCAGCGTAAAGGTGGCGATCATCAGCACAAATGACAGTAAGAGAACACCAATAAAGGCAAATAGCCACGTATTTGTAGAACCTAGAGTTTTTAACGGTAATTTCATGGCTAGATGTTATCCTCCGCTGAATAAAGAAAACATGATGAGAGCAATTCCATAACGTAATGAATGTGATGATAAAAATCGCGTTGAGTTCATCTCAAATCTCAATTTCAAATCATAAAACGCGATGTACTTATTGGGCTGCTTTTAAAAAGGCATCGCTTTCGGCCAAACGGTGCAAATCAAACACAACCCACGTGTGATCTTCATAATGAAACACACCACGCGCATAAGGGGCCAACCAGATGTCTTGACAGATCGCTTCGGAATCACGGTGTTGTTCGGGAAAATGTTTGATTCCTATCACTTCATCCACCAATAATCCCGCGTTGATCCCGGCGTGATTAATCACTAATACTCGTGTAGGACTTTCTAAAATGGTCACGTGACTTTCCAAACAGGCTTGTAAGTCAATAATCGGCAGTAACTGCCCGTGAACATTGGCTAAACCCCGTACCCAAGATTTTGCCCCCGGCACCCGCGCCATCACGGTGGGGACGGGCATGACCTCACGAATTTCAGTTAATCCAGATACTAAAGTCACTGTGCCTACCCGAAAGGCAATGCCGCGCCAAATCTGTTGGATTTTTTCCTGCCGCGGCAAACCTCGCGCTTTTTGTCGAGCGCGACGCTCCAACTCTTGTAACCACTGAAACGGTGGTTGCGCTAAGGTGTTGGCCATCTTTAGAAAACTCTCCAGAACGAAGTGGATGCGATGTCAGGGAACATTGGATTAGCCAATGAGTTTTTTCACAGCGGCTAACAATTCATCTTGTTTGACGGGCTTAACCAAGAATTCTTTCGCTCCCTGCATCAACCCCCATGCACGGTCACTTTCCATATTTTTGGACGAAACAATGACCACCGGTATATTTTTGGTATCTTCGCCTTTCGTGATTTTACGGGTGGCTTGGAAACCATTCAGGCCGGGCATGACGACATCCATAATAATCAAGTTAGGCTTGATTTCCTTAGCCTTTTGTATGCCTTCTTCGCCATTGGTGGCCTCGGAAGTCTGGTAGCCTTGACTCTCCAGAATATTTTTGACGAGGTAGGCATCTGTGGGTGAATCATCAACGATTAATATGTGCGCCATACCGATACTTTTTTCTAGCGAAAGTGAGAAACATCAGATAACGACGACCAAGTGGGTCGGCTGTATCTACCCAAGCGCGTGCCGAATGGAAACGCGCACCTGCGATATTACGGTTGTTCGTGTCGTTAAGCAACTGGACAAACGGCGATGTCAGCTTAACGAGAAAAGGCAATGTCATCGCATCTGCCTCGTGTTGACTATCGCCGAGTGAATGCACCGATTACCCTGCTTTGACATCAACGACATAGGTTTTAATCGTACTGAGAAGTTCTTCACGGGTAAAGGGCTTTGTCATGTAATGCTCCGCGCCGACAATGCGGCTACGGGCGCGTTCAAAAAGCCCATCTTTACTCGATAACATGACGATGGGGGTCTTTTTAAAAGCTTGATTATTCTTGATCAAAGCACATGTTTGGTAGCCGTCGAGGCGAGGCATCATGATGTCAACAAAAATGATGTTGGGTTGATGCTCCATGACTTTTGACAACGACTCAAAGCCGTCGGTGGCGGTAATGACCTCGCAGCCCGCTTTTTTCAAAAGGGTTTCAGCGGTTCGACGGATGGTTTTGCTGTCGTCAATCACAACGACTTTGATGCCTTCAAAACTGGTTTCTGCGCTCACTGTTTTGCCTGCCCATTCAGACACACTCTTGCGATGCGTCAACGGTATAGGCTTCCTTGCGGGGAAGCTGTGTTTTACGAATTATTTCTTTGTGTGGGGCGCGGTGAGTCCCGCAACAACACACAATGAAACATGATGTTGTTCAGTTGTACAAAAGAAATTCGGCTTTTCAGGAGTCAGCTCATGAATGAAGCCTTGTCACTTTATGGTTTACTTAGGGCGCGCCCAGTTTAAGCGTTTAGCGGGCAATTGAAAAGACCCAATTGCGTGGACGTGAGCCGTTTATCCTAAAAACGTGCCTTTTTCAAGGCGAATGCAATGCGGTGAGGGGGAATGGCTCGCATTGTGTTATACCCACTAGGTGGTGCGAAATGCCAGTGACCCGCCGCTGATGCCCTAATGATACGCGATTTAACAGTGAATTCAATCGTATTGTTAAAGTATTTTCTAGCTTTAAGCAAGGAAATGCAAGTGGCATAAAGTAATTTTTCCCGTTTTCAGTCACGTGCCAAAGCCATTGGGTTCGTTTGGGCGTTCTGGGGTTTGGCACGTTGGACAGGGATTAACCGCGTTGTAATAATTCTCGCAGTTCAATAATTCCCGCATTGGCACGGGAAATATAACCCGCCATCACCAAAGAATGATTGGCAAAAAAACCAAAATCAGAACCATTTAAAATCATCGGACTCCACACGGTACGTTGGGTGGATTCTAGTTCACGAATGATTTGTTGTAGACTGACTCTGGCGTTTTTCTTTTCTAACACTTCTTTGAAATCAATGTCAATGGCGTGTAACAAATGCAATAACGCCCACGTGGTGCCGCGAGTTTCGTAAAAAACATCATCAATTTCTAGCCAAGGGGTTTTGGTGTGATCGACGGCTTCTTGTCCGGTGGCGCGACGAGCATCGGGATCACCGGCTAAATCAATATTTAACCGAGCTTGTCCCACACTGGCACTGAGTCGTTGGGATAAATCGCCTAAACGACGTGATACCGTTCTCAACCAATCGGTTAAATTGTCTGCACGAGAGAAAAATTGGGCATCTTGGCGACTGGGATCAGCCAGCATATTGAGATAGGCTTCTACGCCAGCAATCCCTTGCGCATACTCACTCTCAGCGGCGGGAAACATCCACGCCATATTGTCCACGTTAAAACGGGGTTCGGCGTTGGCTAGGTCTTTACTTTCGTCGCCTAAGGTTTGCGAGCGGCTGATGTCGTTGCGCAGCACCTTTGTGAAATCACGCACTTGTCGTAAAACACCAAATTCCCAGTTTGGAATATTGTCCATAAAAATACCCGGTGGCATTTTATCATTACTTAAATAGCCGCCGGGTTTATTTAACAAGGTATTGCTGATTTGAATCAACGTATTTGTTGTAATATAGCCCACCACAAGTGTTTCATTACGGGCTTTGGCACGTTCTTCTGCGGCGGCTTGTACGTCAAATAAATCAGGTTCCATGCCCCAGTAAAGGCTCAATAAAAACAAGAAAACCACAATAATGCCCACAACCACCATCGCAAAACGCAATAATCCCTGTTGTCTCAAAGAAAACCAGCGAAGCCAACCCGAACGAGTCGATTGACTTGCAACAGCAGGGTTTGTGTCTGGGGTGATTGGATTCATTTCTGGATTTGAATCTTCACGGTTAGAATGGGTAGATGGGTCGCTCATGAAAACTCTCCTGAATAAGCGGCTGATTGGACTCAATCCTGAAATTTCCGAAAAATGGCGTGGCATTGCCCTGAGGAAACCACGCCATGATGGCTGACGATAGGAATTTTCTTAATTGGCACCGGAAGGATTGGTGAAGCGATCATTCAATCGTTTGACATATTCGTTACATTTTGCCCGGACGTTGGCGAGGCGACGGCGAGCGTATCCACCCCAACCAGAAGGCGTATTGGAAAATTTAAACGCGCTGGCATTCTTCTTAAATGCCCGTTGCAAACTTTCGCGGGTGCGATCATCCATGACCTGCATTCCGATTTGAGCGATGGTGTGACGGGTAGCGGCTTGAGTCACCTTTGTGTGTAGCCACCACAGCACCACAATCAACACCCCAGTGGCAATGCCCCACTCTAACGGTGCCATGTTCATCAAGGGAGAAAGATCGGGCGTAGTAACCCCGTAAGCAACCCCCAACAACACCGCCACCAGAATAAATAAACTCAAATTACCCCAAAATACCCGCGATTTCCAACGCGCCAACCAATCGCTTAATTGAGGCACTAAACGATCTTCAATATCACGGCTAATTTGTTCTAACACACTAACAATGCGATAAGCGCGTTCATTTTTCACTTGATCAATGCGGGTGTGGATTTCTTTTAAATCTTCAGCCAGTTTCGTTTCGTAACGTTGTTTAACGACGGGGTCATTAATGGGCATGGCAATGGTGGGATCGTAGATACGATAAAAACGTCCGGCAGTCAATCCGGCTTGGGCGAGGGAGCGTTGCCACGCAGCGACCACTTCTTCTAAATTATCTTCACGGGCAGTCACATCAATTTGATTGAGGATAAACAAGAACTTATTGGCATCGGGGCGATCAATAGTCTCAGCCACCAAATGTTCCAACGTATCTCGCATGGCACCGGGTTCAGGATGACGCGCATCAAAGAAAACCAACACCAAATCAGATAAATCAATAATATGTTTAGTAATGCGCAGAGTAGAAGTCCGTTGACTGTCAGCATCAAAGCCGGGGGAATCAATAATAATTCGCCCTTTTAACTTTTCACTGGCGCAGGTTTTCACTTGCAAGTAAGAATCAACGCGGTGGCCGCTGCTGCTTACCAATTCTCTAATCCCTTGACTGATTTGATAAAACGGAAACCGTGGATCCGCATCCAAAGCCGTACCGGGTAAAGTGGACATTCCTTGATCATTGCCACCCAAACAAATCACGGTAAATTTATCATCAACAGCTTGCGTGCCGGTGCGTTGTAATTTTTGTCCCAAAAAACCGTTGATAAACGTGGACTTACCAGAAGAGTACGTTCCCAACACCGACACCATCGGCCACCAAGAGACACGAGTGGCATAAGATTCCTCTTCACCAATCAGGCCGAGATTGTAAGCCACTTCGTCCAATTCTCGAAAAGATTCAACCACATCTTGCAATACATCGATTTCATTTTTTAAGTGATGCTGCAAATTTTCCAAATGGGTAGTAATTTGTATATGTTCTGACATAGGCGTGTTCCTCGTTTGATGTCACGATTGGGGTAAAAAATCGACTTTTTACAGGGATACCAGAAAACTGGAGTTGCGTTTATTTGTCCATTATGGTTATCCCAAAGCGCAGTCACAAGCGCAGTAAAGTAGGGCAGGCTTGTTTAAGACAGTAACGCTTGTTTTGCTTGAATAACATCTTGTTCAATTTGAATTTTTAGGGCAGAAAATGATTCAAAACGTTGTTCATCGCGTATTTTTTTTACAAATTCAATTTCTACATATTGGCCATAAAACATTTCATTAATATCAAATAGATGTACTTCTAATAAATGATATTTTCCGCCCACCGTTGGACGCATCCCAAGGTTGGCAATGCCCGGCAAAGGACAATCATGCAACCCATGAAGATACACCGCAAAAACGCCTGAAATGGGTGATTTTAAACGATGCAAGGCAATATTCGCTGTAGGAAAACCAATGGTACGCCCGCGCTGCTGACCGTAACCCACCCGACCACATACCGTATAAGGCCGCCCCAGTAATTCATATGCCAGTTGCATATCGCCTTGCGCTAAGGCTTGTCGAATACGAGTGCTGCTGACCCGTTCACCATTGAGCAAAAAGGCAGGATAAGACTCCACCGTAAAACCGTGACGTTCGCCGGCGCGTGCCAAAGTAGACACCGTCCCTTCGCGTCCGCGCCCAAAGTGAAAATCATCCCCAATCACCACATGACGAACTTGTAATCCATCAATCAAGAGGTGTCGAATAAAATCATCCGCCGCACATTGGGCAAACTGCGGATCAAACCGCATACAAAGTACCCGATCCACTCCGTATAACCGTAAAGTCATCAGTTTTTCCCGCAAACGGGTCAAACGAGCGGGAGCGTATTCAGGCATAAAAAATTCGGTGGGTTGTGGTTCAAAAATCATGACGGTGGTGGGCAAATGCAATGCTGTGGCATGTTGCAGCAAGCGTTGTAATAGCATTTGGTGGCCACGATGTACTCCATCAAAATTGCCAATAGTGGCGACACAGCCGCGATGTCGTGGACGTAATTGACTTAAATGACGAATAAATTCCATAAACCGATGTTAATCATGTTATTTTTATAGGTGATAATTTGTTGCTTATTCTTTTACAATTTTTGAAACGCGCAATAAATTGGCACTGATCACCAAATCCACTTGGCGTGCCGCCGCTAAATTGACCATTAATCGCACATTACTACTTTGCAAATAAAATTCAATGATACCGCCCGCTTGAGCAAAATCGACAATATCACTCACCGTTAAAATTGGCCGGTTACCAATGTCTTTTAGAATATTTTTTAAATCACTGGCTTCGGAGTCACTGACAAATAAAACCTGACAATTTAGTAACTCAGCCAATAGGTTAGAACGTTTAATTAAAATATGTCGTCCTTGTACTTTTTCACCTTGTACGGCGATGTCTAAGTTTTTCTTAAAAGGGTCTTTACCATAAACACAAATGTAAAAAGAATCATCATCAGAAAAGGCCTTTTCTGGCCATTTCACAAAGTTAGCAAAGTTATATAAAAAAACGGCTTTAACTTGATATTCATCCGCCACACTGGTATTCGCCAGCGCAGAACCTGAATGCAACCCCCCCACCAACAAAGTAAAAAAATAACACAGCCTCGTTGTGGCTGGGGAAAGTCGCCATATTGTATGGCGGTATGAAATAAAACGTCTTAGTTGACTCAGCATGGAATTAAAAAGTGGCACGTGGCAAACTCAGGTTAATTGATTCTTGGTAATGCGATGTGATATTTCATATCACTACGAAACATCGCCATGATTTTAATTCAGTATTAAAGTGAATTTTAGACGATTTTAAGGTTTTTCCCTACTTTTCATCTTTTTTATATAAAAGTTGAGTAATTTGTTCGGATACTAAACCAATCAGGAATATTAAAATAGCCGTGATAAACAATAATGCACCCATATTAGTAAAACGCCCGTCCGTACTGAAGGTATAACCGTAGTAAGATAAACCAAGAATAAAAAAACTTAAACTCAATGGGCCAAAAATTTTAAGCGGTGAATATAGCGTGCCAATTTTAAAAATAATAATCAAAAAACGTATCCCATCTTTCAATGGATTAATGTGACTTTTACCGATTCGTTTGGGGGCTTTAATCTCCACATAAGCCACAGAATAACCCGCACGAAAAAAAGCCATCGTGATTGTAGTAGGATAAGAAAAACTATTGGGCAATAAACTCATAAATTCTCTAAACCGTTGGGCTTTCACGGCGCGAAAACCTGAGGTTAAATCTGCAATGGAGTGTCCAACCATCGAACTGGCTAAACGGTTATAAAAACCATTGGCCAGAGAACGTCCTAAACTGGCTTGAGAAGCCCGATCTCGTGCGCCAACCACCATATCATGCCCGCTGTCCATTAGCAGAGCCAGTAAACGCGCCACATCTTGGGGTTGATGCTGGCCGTCAGCGTCCATAAACACCAAAATGTCGCCTGTTGCGGCTCTGGCACCGGTTTTGATTGCCGCTCCGTTGCCCATGCGGTAGGCATGTCGAATCACCGTCACTTGTGCGGCGTGCGCCACTGCCACCGAATCATCCGAAGAACCATCATCAACCACAATAATTTCTGCTTCAGGCTGATGATGCCGCAAAGCAGGCAAGAGGATTTTTAAACTTTCCGCTTCGTTTAAACAGGGTAAAATAATACTTAACGTATGGGTTATTGGGGTCATCATTTAGGTGTTCGCCACACAAAAAATTGGAATCTTGGAATCATTGAGATCAAGCATAGCAACACATCTGTAAACGTCGCTATTCCACGCTTCGCTGATGATCATAGCATTATCACATGCAAAGCAACACCAAATCCCATTTATCCAACGGCATTACGATGCAGCAACCACGCGAATTTACGGTATAAGATAGGGATATTATGTCAGAAAACGCGCCCAACGGGATCGGTTTTGACGAAAGAACGACTCTCAAAGATGAGAAACGTGGATATAAAAGTTTTACAACAAAATGACAGGTAAAAAAATGGGCGTGTCCGCTACACAGTTTTGGAGTTTTGGAGACACTCTCGTGCTTGGACAACGCCCTAAAATACTACATGCTACACATCATATACGCCGTGCAGTGTGCCATTGTTTATTTTCAGGTTGATGACAAACCCATGTTAAATCAATGACAAACGCATTTGTGTCAGGCGATAGCGGATAAATTAGAATTTAACTCGTGCGCCGCCCATGACAATGAAAATGTCTTCGGGGTTTACGCCGTTGTCACGATCTAACTCAAAACCTTGATAGTGCAGGAATAATTCCGTGCTGGCTGCATCAATATTTTGTACCAATGACGCACCATAGGTTTTGTAAGTATCGCCTTGTGCGGCTAAATCTAAAGTTTCACCGTATTCAACAGATACCGCTGTTTTACCCAATGGCAACGCACTGAATTGATAGCCTAATTTACCCCAGTAATTCACTGGCTCATCACGCTCTCTGTCGTCTTCTAACGTGTCTTTCAACGTATCGGTTAAGTCGCTCAACTTTTTGAAATCGGTTGTGCCAGCACTCAATGTCAGGTTCAAACCAAAATCAAACAACGCAGAAATTGAGCCGTTAAATTGACTTTCGGCACCTGGCAACTTACTGGGTGGCGCGTCAGCAAAATCTGCATACGCTACCGCGCCTGCTAACTTCATGAAACCAAAGTCATTGTCATAACGCAATGCCACGTCATACTGTTCCGCAGTCACTGCTGAAGCCGATAACATGAAACCTGCTAATTTAGGTGTGTCATAACGGACACGGTCATTACGTCCTAAACCGTCAAAATAGGTTGTAACACTACCGATAGTAAACTTATCACCCAACTTGCTGCCATCTGCCGCACGCCAATGTAACGCGCCACCAGTGCCGCTTGTGTCAGCGTAAGAAGCCACCGCAGTCCCTGATAAATCCACTTCTGAGGTGGCTTTAGAGGCGGTGTCCCCTTGACCTAACCACAATGTCCCCATTTTCTTACTCATAAAGTAAGTTTCTAATTTACGTTCTCTAAAAGCATTGTGATTGGGATAAGTACCCATTGATACTTCATTACTGGCTTGAGATTGTTGTTCAACCTCGAATTGCGCGCCGACGGTGACATCGTCGTTTAAGGGATGACGCGCATCAATAATAATACGGGTAGAAGAATTGTCGTTGTCAACAAAGAAAGTTTCGCTGTCTACGCCATCATCGGCATACATGATCGCACGGTTGACATGACCTTTTAATGTCACATCTGCCGCCGCCCAAGGGGAAACCGCCACCAATACAGAGGCACAAGCGATTGTCAGAGCTTTTCTATGAAACATAATTTTCCTCGCAAAATATTCAGGGTTAATTTCAAAACAGATTAAATCAGTTAAAAAACGAAGCACTCACGTGCTGTCGCAAACAATACAACAATTGTCGCTTTAAAGATACACTTTACAACAGCTTTGTGACCAATTTGTGACCCATCGCCCTTGTTGTATTTCTGCAACGGTCAAAGAGACTCACCGCACAACTTACCAATCAGACCCAAACCATTATAGATGATATTCACCGCATTGGGGAAAATTGATGTGGACTTTTTATCAACTGTGACATAAAAACAACAACTTTTTTACCACACCTCCACTCACTGTGGCAAAGTACAACCGCATTCGTGTGAAGTCAACTAAAAATTACGATAAAACACGCGCATAGAGACGATCAATCGCCAGGGCAACAGCTTCTATCGTGAGATGTTGTGCAAATCGCTGCTGTGCGTGTAGGGCTAGAGATCGCTTTTGGTTGGGATTGTGCCACAACATGCGCAACTGTTGAACCAAAGCCACCACATCATTGGGCGGCACTAATAAGCCAGTATGTGGATGGTCAATAATCCAATTCACGCCCGCTCCTGGAATTGCGCTGGCCACAATTGCACATTGATAACGCATGGCTTCCAACAAAACCATGCCAAAGGCTTCCGTTCTTTCTAAAGACGGCAAACAAAATACGTCACAAGTGCTAAATAATCCCGCTAATTGTTGCTCGTCAATAAATCCTAATAATTTTACTCTATTTTGCAAATTTAAATGCTGAATGAGATCAGTTAAAGTTTGTCGTTGTTCTCCTTCGCCGACAATATTTAATTGGGCTTGGGGAATTTCGGCTAAAGCTCGAATTAAAACGTCATGCCCTTTGTAATAACTTAATCTTCCTACCGTCAATAAACGAAACGGATAATGATTATCCCAGTTAGATGTCGCCCATTGTAAAATATGATTTGTGGGTTTAGGTAAACGATCTAAGGCAATGCCCAGTGGAATGACCTGTGTTTTATCTTGCCACTGTTTTAAAGCCAAACTGCTTTGTAAATAAGGAGTTGAAGTGGCAATAATGGCTTTTGCTTGTTTTAATAAAGCCTGTTCAAACGGACGATATAAGCGATAAGCCAACATTAAACGATCATCATGCACCGATGTGACATCAGAATGCCAATGAATCACTGTTGGAATTTGTCGAATGGTGGGGAAAAATAATCCCCAAAAAGCAGAAGTATTGGGTAAATGTAAATGCAATAAATCAGGTTGAAAATCTTGTATAATTTTACGCCACCAAAACGGAAATTGAGGGCTAATTGGTGCATATAACAAACGCCCATAACTGGGACAACGAAAAATCGCAGGATAATTTTTATCCATCGCCACCGAGGTAAAAAAACGGGATAGATTCGCATGATGATCATGCACTAAGGCCATAACGGTATGATTTTTTTGTTGCAACGGTAATAAATCGGCTAAAAAATGCTCTATTCCTCCCGCAAATGGAGGATAATATTTTCCTATATGTAAAATTTTTGCCATTTTAATGGTTATTTATTGTTGATAAAATAAAACTGATTATTTTTTGCCAAATAACTGAATAATATTTGTGGTGAAATCCATTGAACTAAATCATCAAAAGTACTGACATCAGCCCCCATATAAAAACGAGTATCCGTATTGGCTTTAAGATAATATTTTGATCCGGATATGGCAGAATGAACGCCATAATTTACAGCCTCAAATGATCCTGTTGTGGGAGTTTGTATCCAATTTTTTCCTAGTGAGAAAATGACGACCGTAGCAGCGGTGGCTGAACAATTGTTTTGCGCGTCGCAAATTTGCAAATTAGGCATGAAATCAGATAAATTTTTAGTGGAACAAAGAGTTACATTAAAAGTAGGGCAGTCAGATTTTTTTTCAATCATGGCTTGACGCAATGTTGCAAAAGCAAAAGGACTCGTGTAAATCCAAGTGTCACATAGACAACTGGTATCGCCGCGATTAGACACACTATAACGATAAGGATTACCCCAAACATCCTCCATCAATCCAGAATCTGAATTAGCCATTAAACCCAAAGCAGCATGAGGTACAAAACCATGTGAAGTCGGTGTTGTTTCGTGTGGCATTCGACAAATATGGCTATTTGCACCCCGCGAATGTTCATTACCTCCGCTGCTCAAACTGGCTGGGCAAGGAAAATGGCCGTTAATTAAATAATAGCCCAATAAAGCCTCACGAATTTGTTTTAATTCTGTTTGTACTTGTTGGCGTTGACTCGCTTCGCGTTGCGCAGCCAATGGCATCAATAAAGCACCTGTTAATAATCCAATAATTAATATCACCATTGCCAATTCAACTAGAGTAAAACCTATTTGTTGTTTCATTTTTTTTACTCCTATTTAATTAAAAACCATTCGATATGCGATGATATAAAACGGTTGGAGAAATCCATACCATTAAATCATCAAATCGATATTTAGAATCCACATGGTTATAAGTGCCAGTGATAAAAACATCACGCTCTCGACAAAGCGGTAAATCAGGAAATTCTTCAGTGATTTCTCGACTTAAATTAACCCATTCTAAAGGGTAATTTATTCTGGTTTGGGTATCTACTGTAAATTTCCCTTGAGAAAAAACAACCGCGACAGCTTCTTTTGTTAAAAGAAACTGTTCATTTAATAGCAAATTAGCGGGATTATTATCGCAGGTGGTACAATCAAAAATTTTTAATCCTGGATGCTCACAACTTGTTTTTGTTTTTAAAACTTGACAATTATTTCCTGAAAAAATAGGTTGATTAATGGTTAAAGCATTGGGTTTTGTTAAACGATCACAAGCGGGATCATTTTGATAAATGCCATATAAATAAGGTTGTCCCCAGGGGTCTAACATTAATGCTTGTGGAGAAAAACGATTAGGCGCATCCCAGAAATTTATGATATTTCCAACAGGAGTATCCACATTAATTAAGCCTAATGTAGAAGCGGGTAAAAAACCGATAGGACGATTGCAATCCGCATCACTGGGTGGATTAGGCAATTCTCTCCCCGCAGAAAGACTCACGGCAGGACAAGGCAAACGTTTATGAATCACCGCAAAACCCAATAATGCTTCTCGAATTTCTTTTAATTCAGACATTGCTTGGGCGCGTTTTCTATTCTCAACCACAACAGATAAAGTCGGTAATAAACCAGATAATATCAACCCAATGACCAATAATAAAATAGCCATTTCTAATAAGGTAAAACCTAAAGAAAAATTTATTCTGGACATGGAATAACCTGCTCTTTTTCTAAATTTGTGCCACCAATACAAATGGCAAAATCATCTGTAAGTTCTCGATTGGTTATTTTATGGATAAAGCTGGAGTCAGTGTCTGCATTTGCTGCATCTAAGTAATAAGTCAATTGTTCCTTAGTGGTTTTATCGGGATAATCCAACCGTAATTGCTGTGGTTCGCGCTTTCCTGCAAATAAAATAACCGCGGCATATTCTAATCCATTAACGGTTAAACAATTGCTATTGCAAATGGGCATGGTTAAAGCGGGAGTGATTGCATTATTAATTTGATAAGGTGCAGAAACTTGGTAGAATAAATGATCTTTCCAATTTTGCCATAAACGAGCGATGATTTCGATAGATTTATTTTTATTTAATAAGCAATCATCTTTATTAGTGCCGTCGCATTTTATTAACTCGCTATTTTTGATAATATTATCATTAGGGCATTGGGATAAATTACTGCCTAATTGAGATAAATCACAAGAAAAATAATAATAAGGTTTATCAGGTAATGGTGGCGTAATTTTTTTTAGCAATAAAGCGTCTTGAGTAATAGAAAGCGGAGCCAAATCTTGCTTACTTTTTTCTAATAAATTCGGTAACCGTCCCAATGAAGTTAAACCACTATTATCTTCATATTTTTCATCCAAACGATAATCTGTTACATTCACAGAAGCTGGCCAAGGCAATCGCTGATAATTTCTCCCATAATTCGCTACACAATGCCCCACGACTTGAGTCAAACATTGCAATTGCTGAACAAAATCTTGACGACGACTGATTGCCTCCCATAATTCTTCTTGAGTAATGTAAATAATGCTGTCATTAATCACTGAATTATAAGGCTGGGAATTAATGATATTTTCAACAGCATTTTTATCTATATCTAAACTTCCATAAGTAAAAGTTTTTTCACCAATTATATTATTTTCCAATTCAAGATAATGACTCGTTGTATAATTTCCGCCACAAATCTTAGTTTTATCGGGATCACTGGGTGGTTTTCTATCCTGCCCAGATAAACGTTTGCCCGGCGCAATAATCGCCGCAATAGGGCGTTGGGGATCAAACGGGGGACTTGTAGTGACCAGCGTCCCTACTACGTGACTTGTACCACCCAAATCGTCACCTATTTGAAATACAAAACGCCCCGCACTGTCCCAATTCAACAGATCAGCACGTGGAGAAACCTTATAATTTCCCGAAACAGCGTACCACAAACACTCCCCCGCCCCGTCACGCAAGGGTGTAATCCCTAAAGTGCGCCACGGTAAACGTCCTACTTTATTGCGTTCCGTCCCCCCACAATTGCCATCTTGCTCTCCCTCTAAGATTGCGCCTGTATTGTAATCAGGACAAGGCAAAAAGCCATAATAACCCGATAAAATACCATCGCTATTAAATTGTCGATCATAACTTGCCGCATAACCTAATAAAGCTTCTTTTGCCTCTGCCAATGCGATTGCAGTTTGCATGTGTTGACTGGTTTGATATTGTCTTTTATTAAGATTTAATAATAGCCAAGATAACCCACCAACTAATGCCAGTGTAAGAATTATAATTAAAGCCAATCCTGTTTGTTTTCGATATAATTTCATTAATAATTTTCCAAAACAATTTCACCCGTTTCTGTAGCCATTAAATGTTGACCAGGATTTAATAATAATTCTTCTTCAAATCCATCAATAAAAACAGGAACAGCATATTCTTTTAAGCGTTCAGCGTAAATGGTGAAACCTTCGCCATAATAATTTTTTTCAATCAACATATTATTCACCAACAATAGCGGCACATAAGCAGAACGCAACACAATACCTTGATAATGAATATCAGGAAGTGGAATAATTTCTGGTTCCAATTCAACCGATTCTTCTTCTACGGGCGGAGGTGGAGGCGGCGGCGGAGCATATAAATTTCTTTCAATTTGTTGTCGCTGTTGTGGCGTGGTAAATAAGCGCAATAATGGTTCATTATTCTCTTTTACTTGTGCCAATAAAAACGCTGGCTGTAATAATAAATAAGCCGCTAAATAATAAAAAATAACCCGACACATTTAAGACATCGCCTCAGTTCTAGCAATAGTCCATTCAAAATTACAATTGAGTTGTAAATTTGGCATATTTACTTTTTCTGGATCAATTTTTTCTTGCAAGCGATTTAATTGACATTGTTGTAACAACAATAAACCAATTAATGGTATATTTTTAATATGTTGCAACAGGTCTAATACATAACCTTCGTGCATCAAATAAGCCTGCAAAGTTAATTTAGATTGATACACCACCAATTGATAATCGCGATCATTAACTTTAATAGCCGTTTGTGATTTTAATTCAGGTTGACCGTAAGTAAAATTAAATTGTGGAATTCCTTTTTCACGTGGTTTTACCCAAAGATTAATTTGATTTTGTAAATTCAGCAAGGGTTCTTCCATGACAATTCGCCATGCAGCCATACCCAAATCTTTTGCTTGAAATTGATAAAAACCCATTTCTTTAAGGTGAAAAAATAATTTATCTTCTTGATTGTCCACTAAATCCCGCATTTCTTGTAAATCAAAATGTTTTTTCTCTAAAGTTGAAAACTCCAAATCAGAAGCAATTTTCTGTTTTTCTTTCACCAAAAAATAAGAAAAACTCCCCCCTAAACTCAGCATTGAAAGGCTAGCCAATAACAATAGCCATTGCAATGGTTGACGGAAAATCACCCAAAGCGTGGGTGTGGCAAGCCATTCAGAATCAACTGTGACATTTTTTGAGGCATTTTTAGAAGTGGCCATAATTATTATTTTACATCTGATGGATAGTCGATTAAAATTTCTAAATTAAAACTAGAAAGCTCTCCAATATTTTGTCGTGAGGGCTGTTCTAATACCTGCAATTGCCAATAACCAATTTCTTTTTTCTTTAATGCTTCTTGTAAAGCATTAAATTTACGCAACACGTCTAAATAATTCTCAAAAGTCAAATAAACTTGACCTATTAATTGAAGTTTAAATAGAGTATGAGAGAGTTTTTTTTCATTATCTATTTCAGCCTCAAAAACACTTTTTTCTTGCTCAGAAACAATTTGCCAATTAATCTGTTTTAAAATAAATTCCTGATAAATAGGTTCATTAAATACATGACTCACACGACGCAATGCTTGATTTGGCCATTGTCGCTGCTGCATTAAGGGTTTACCAATGGTTAATGTTGGTTTAATAGAAAAAAGCTCAATAGGGTCTAGTTGAGAAATCGCCTCGTCCACTTTAGCAATTTCGCTTTTAAGACCACTAATTTTGCGATGTGTTAAATCTATTTCTTGAGTTAATAAAGAAGTTTTTTGTACAATTAATCCTGTGTCAATAATTGCAAAAAATAACAATGCAAAGCTACCCAAATAAATCGCCTTACTGATTTGCTGATAACGATAATATTTTAAATCCGTCCCTCGCGCATAATGATTTTTAGGCGTAGATTTAGCTAACAGATGTATCATTAAATGATGCAAATAAACAGGCGGATTTGAAAAATTTAAACCAAAATAGTGAGAAAATTCACTACTTTCTATTAATTCAATATTAATATTTTCTATCGTCTCATTTTTCAAAGCATCAGACAAATAATCAAAATAAGGCAAATGATTTAATATCAGAACATTTAAATGCTCATTGCTGGGTAAGTTACGAGTTGAAGATAAATAACGCTCCGTTCTAGTGATCTGCGTTAATAAACTATCCGCATATTTATGTGGTTCTATCGTATTTAATGGCGTTAAACGACTAAATTGTAATTGGTTATTAACAAAAAAACTCTGACGCACACCACCACTATTATTAGATGCAGTGATTGGCATTTGAGAAACCAATAAAGTATGATTTGCTGCGGGCAAAAAATTTAATAAGCGTTGACTTAATAAAGGTAAAGAATAAATCGCTTGTAAAGGAATTTGAGTCAATTCAATAATTTTTAACCAAGGTTGCAATAATTCTTCAACATTATTAATCGCTAAAAATAAAAATCGATCATCACCTCGCCCTTGCGTTTCTCGCCCTTGCAACACGGTATAAGTATAAGCGTTTTGTTCAAATAAGCGTTTTAAACGAATATTAATTGAAGACTGCCGTTCTTTACCAAAAACATGGGGTAAAGAAACCTGTTGATATTCTTCTAAAGCAGAATCAATCAGAATGAACAAAGCATTTTTTAAATCAGACAGTAAATAATCTTTAAAAATGGCTAAGTCAGTATCATCATTGGCGTTTAAACAATATAACTCTTTTAACTCTTTTTGATCGGCATGATAAATGGTTAAAGTGGCATCATTTAAATATAAAAATCGTTTCATGCTAAATTCCCATGCCTGGCCCTGCAATTTGACTAATTTTATCGTAAATCGGCCCTAATACTGACAGCATCACCCACATTAACATTCCCCCCATAATGACGGTTAAACTGGGTTCAATTAAGGTCTGCATTCTCTCAATAGATTCCTTTGCCTCACGTTCATAAAAATAGCTAACATTCAGCAAAGAAATATCCAATTGTCCCGTACTTTCTCCCACGCGCACCATGCGAAGAACCAGCGGCGGAAATAATTTAACTCGTTCAAAACTCTCACTAATTCCCACGCCATCCGCAATAGAATCATGCACTTGTTGCAACGCCTCTGCTAATAAACGATTCCCCATTAAACTTTTACAAATGGCTAAACTTTCTAAGACGGTAATTCCAGAACTATAAAGCAATGCAAAAAAATTAGAAAACCGCGCTAAAATAATCTTTTCAAGAATAGGCCCAATAATCCATAGTCTTAATTTAAGACGATCAGCAGTAAAAGCAACTTGTGGATTTACCTTAATCAAAGTAATTAAAGTAAATACTAAAATAACTGGAATGCCAATAATTAAATACCAATAACCCACAAACGCATCAGAAATATGTAATAAAATTTTAGTATGTAGCGGTAATTCTCCACCTACATTTTTAATAAAAGCAATTAATTGTGGCACTAAATAAATCATGAGAAAAAAAAGCGTAGCAATGACCACAGCAGCCACAAAACTAGGGTACATTAACATTTTTCGAGTTCGTGCCGCCATCTCATCTTCCCACTTTAAAGAAGTGGTTAAATGATTAAATACTTTGCTTAATTGTCCACTGGCTTCGCCTGCGTTAATTAAACTGACAAAAACCTGATCGAAAATATCGGGAAAATGCTGCATGGCTTCGGATAATTGTTCACCGCCTTCTATGCTCTCAATTAAATTCGCAATGACATCTCTAAATACCGATTGTGGCAAACTATCGCGTAAGTCCATTAAGCCAGAAATTAACGGCACACCAGAGCGCGTTAATTGCTCCATGTGAAAACAAAAACTAATTAATTCTAAGCGCGTCACGCGGCCTTTTTTACGGTGATGTTTATTTTTAGCCTCAAAATAAATTAAATCCAATCCCATGCGATCTAAACGAGAGTGCAGATCGTTTTCATTATTGGCATCAATATGCCCTTGAATCGTTCGCCCATGGGCATCTACGGCTTTATAATAAAAATGTTGACTCATGGCGCACAATAACTCCCTTATTAAAAAAAATAAATCATTGAACATTACGAGTCATATCCACCACTCTTGACACTTCCTCTACGCTGGTTAATCCTTCTAAAATGCGGCGAATTCCCTCTTGCGCTAAAGTTTGAAAACCTGTTTTAGCCGCGTGTTGCTTTAAATCATAAGTCGTGGCACGATGTGAAATTAAATCTTGCAATGCGTCATCTACGCGCAAAATTTCCATCAATGCCATTCGCCCTTGATAACCGCGCTCATTACACTTTTCACAACCTTTGGCACGGTATAAAGTGACATTTTTATTTGCGGGTAAATTTAATAAACGACGGTGCATATCAGTGGGTTGATAAGACTCTTTACAATAAGGGCATAATTTACGCACTAAACGCTGTCCAATAATGCCAATAATATTCTCAGCCATTAAATCAGGTTGAATGCCAATATCTAATAAACGCGGAATAGCACCAATCGCAGAATTAGTATGCAAAGTGGAATAAACTTGATGCCCCGTCATTGCCGCTCTAAAGGCCATTTCAGCCGTATCTTCATCCCGAATTTCCCCCACCAAAATAATATCAGGGTCTTGGCGCATCATGGAGCGAATGCCATTAGAAAAATCTAATTTAACCGCTTCATTAACCGCACTTTGCCGCACTTGACCTAAAACATATTCCACAGGGTCTTCTAAGGTCATAATGTTGACCGATTCTTGATTTAAATGGTTTAAAATTGAATATAAAGTCGTGGTTTTTCCACTGCCTGTTGGCCCTGTAATTAAAATAATTCCTTCAGGACGCGCAATCATTAATTGTAAAGTGTATAAATTATCTTCTAATAATCCCAATTCTTCTAAACGCACAATGCCTTTTTGCCGATCTAATATCCGCAACACAATATTTTCACCATGCACGGTGGGCTGAGAAGAGACCCGAAAATCAATTAATCTTCCGCATAATGTCAGAGAAATGCGGCCATCTTGTGGAATTCGAGTTTCTGCGATATTCATCCCTGAAATCACTTTTAAACGCACCGCAATCGCAGACCAATAATTTTTATGCAAACTGCGAATTTGTTGCAGCACGCCATCAATACGATAACGAATTCTTAAAAAACCCTTTTCAGGTTCAAAATGAATATCCGATGCACTCCGCTTAACGGCATCCGATAATAACGCATCCACTAAACGCACTAATGGATGGCTATATTCATCCCGATTAGCCGAAAAACTTTGATAATCAACTTCGCCTGTTTCAATTTCATGCAAAATTCCATCTAACGATAAATCATAACCATAAACATGATCAATTGCGCCAATAATTTCTGTTTCACTGGCAAGAACAGGTTCAACAATAAATGTTCCGCCTAATGAAGCCACTAATTGATCAATAGCTAATACGTTAAAAATATCAGCCATTGCAACGGTTAATGTTTTTGTTTCTGGAGAAAAACTTACAGGAAGCATATTATGCCGTCGTGCCAAATTTTTTGGCACTAAACGCAAGGCTTCATGATCCACCACTAATTTAGAAATATCAACACTATTTTGTCCTAAAGATTGACTTAATAAGTCTCGCATAATAGCTTCAGAAACAAAACCTAAATCGACTAAAATTCGTCCTAATTGTCCTTGATTTTTCTTTTGCTCAGTTAATGCAATACGCAACTGATCTTGGCTGATAATGCCTTGTTTAACCAGCATTTCACCAATACGTCGGTTGGGTTTTTCTATAGAATGATTCATTTGTTCCATGACTTGTTGACTGATGACCACAATCTAAGTGACTCCGAATGTTGACGATTGATATGACCTGATTTATTCTAATATCAGTGAATGAAAAGCTTGATCTTGCGTTCTCACCGTTCCCGATAAAGTTTTTATTCGTTGCTGCACAATATCAGGATTAAAAAAACGGGCTTGCTGGGCATTTTTATCGTATAAAGCCAAAGCCTGTTGATAATAAATTACCGCAGTAGCCGCTTGATTTAAATGTTCTAAACTAATGGCGAGATTATAAGCGTAATGGGCTTGCTTTTGATGTCGCCATGCTTCAAAAAAAGATTGTTGCGCGGCTGACCAACGGTTTTCTCTCGCATATAATGCACCCAATGAGAAATAAATATGGCCTTTGTCCATTTTATCATCGTTTAATAAAGCTTTTAATTCGCGCTCATTGTGATGGGTTTCTCCGCTTTGCATTTGCCCTAATAACGCCAAGCGTGCCGTGCGATCTTGGGGGTAATGGGACAGTACTGTTTGATAATAATATTGTGCTTGAACGGTTTGACCTTTCTGCATCGCAATCGCCGCTAATCCTAATAAAGCATCTTTATTTTTTTTATCATGATTTAATACGGCTTGATAATAGCTTTCTGCTTGTGCCAATTGATTGGCTTGAAAAGCCCGATAAGCGGCATTTAATGTGTCCGTTAATGCTGCGGCTTTCTCTGCATTTAAATTACGCTGTATGGGGGGTAATGGTGCGTTTTTTTTATCGCTTAATAATTCTCTGGGCGGTGGGGTTATGGGGGTTGAAGGTTTGGAATCGGTTTTGCGGGAAGTCGTCGGGGTCGCGGCCAATTTTTCAGGCGCATTTTTTACCGTCGCAGGGGAAGCTGAGTTCTGTGATACAGAAAGCGGAGCGGGATTATTTTTTGCTACCGCAGATTCAGGCACGCTTGCCACCGCAGGTGTTTTAGGTAAATTTTCTTTTTTTTCAGGTGGTTGCTCTGCTTTAACCACTGTAGGCTCAGGCGATTTCGGTGACGCTTGCTCTTGGACAGAAGGCGTTAAAACTATATTTTCCGTCGGCGTAACTTCTGGCGCAACAAATGGCTGGATTTGGCTTAATGGGGGAGTCGTTTTTAAAAGCCCTGATTCGCGTAATTTTACATCATTTTCATTGACGACATAAAAGAAAACCGCCATGCCCATAGCCGTCAACATTGCCAAACCAATTAGACGATAAATAGGAGTCCAACGAATCTTGGCATCACTGTTTTTATGAAAATGAGCAGGAATTTTTTGAGCAGGTGGCTGTTCTTTTGTTTTAAAAGAATCGGTAATAGATGTGTTATTAATAAACGGTAATAAGGCTTCATCCCATTGTAATTGATCTTCAGAATTTTCTGATTTATTTTTATTTGGTGTAAGCTCTTTTTCACTGAATAAATTACCGAAATCAAGTTCTATTGGAGCTTGCTTTTCTGCGATAATAATAGGAGAATTGATGACAGGTTTGTCATCTTTTAAGGGGACAAAAGTTTCTCCCCAATCTAAATTGGGCGCATCTTCGGTAATAACCAAAGTTTCTCCCGACACAATGGAAAAATTAGCGGCTTGGGTTTCTTTGATATTTGCTGAATCATTTGGAGCAGTAAATTCTTCTGGTTTTCTGTTGTGGGTCTCTTTTGCTAAGGTTATTGGGGATGCAACGGTTGCAGATTCGGATAAGGAATTAGGAATTTCTTGCGGAATCTCGATAGAAACTGTTGACCAATCAAGCTCTACCTCTTCTTCTTTTTTGGGAGTAAGTGCGCTGTTATTCTCATTAATATCTTCATTTTCTTCTGCATGAGCTAAAGCAATTGACCAATCTAATTCTGATGTGTTAATATCTGTACTTTCCTCTGCGTCTAAAGATAAAGTTATTTCTTCATCTAATGTCGCGTCTAAATCTAGTTCAGAAAACGCCGTTTCAATATCATTTTCTGATTCTGATTTAGATTCTAATACAACAGGCGCATCAGCCGCATTATCATCTTCTGGAATTTCTGTGCGTTGACGTGATTCTTTTAGTAAATCAACATATTTTTTAGAAAAAAACTCATTTTTCTCTCGAATAGAAATCGCTTTTATGGCTTCGGTTTCAGGCAATTCAGTTTCTGAAATAGATTCAGCAATAGCTTGCATATCGCGCTGTTTGGTTTTTTCTGCTTTGTTTAAAGCATCCATTAATAGGCTCATTTTTAATTTCCTGATCTCTTTGTTAAGGATAAACAAGCAATTTTAAACTAAGATAATAAGTTTTTTTAACTCATTTTTCAACAATGTGCTTGTTTAATTGCAATTGAGCATTATAGCCTTGTTTAAACCTGTTTTCCTATTATTTTGTAGAGCCTGTAAAGGTTGCAGGGGATTTTAATTTGTCAATGTTGCACTTTTAAAATGACATCAATGACTATACATAGTGTGGCTAATTTTGCGTGAAATAGCAGAAATTCACGCCAACGATTTCAACACATTGCGCAATTTTCCTGCCATTTTGGTGTTATTTGGAAATAAAGACGCGATTTTATCAATAAAAACAGAGGGTTAAAGTGGAACAATTTCGAGGCACTACAGTCATCGCGGTACGCCGCGCCCACGAAGTGGTCATTGGTGGCGATGGCCAAGTGACTTTGGGCAACACGGTCATGAAAAATAATGCCCGTAAAGTCAGACGCTTATATCACGGCCAAGTGATCGCAGGCTTTGCAGGCGGCACCGCCGATGCCTTCACCCTGTTTGAACGCTTTGAAGGCAAATTGGAGAAACATCAAGGGCATCTGACGCGTGCTGCCGTAGAATTAGCCAAAGATTGGCGTACTGACCGCATGTTACGACGTTTGGAGGCTTTGCTGTTGGTGGCGGATAAAACCACGACGCTGATGTTATCTGGCAATGGCGATGTGGTTGAACCACAAGACAATTTGATGGCCATTGGTTCGGGCGCGCCCTTCGCACAAGCCGCCGCACGCGCCTTGTTAGAACATACGGAATTAACCGCGGCTGAAATTGTGGAAAAATCGCTGCATATTGCGGCTGATATTTGCATTTATACTAACCATCAATTAACGCTTGAACGGCTGTCTGCCATTACGGAATAATTAAGGCGATTATTATGAGTGAAATGACTCCTAGACAAATTGTTCGTGAATTGGATAAGTTTATTATTGGGCAAAATGCAGCAAAAAGAGCCGTTGCCATTGCGTTAAGAAACCGCTGGAGACGAATGCAATTAGATAGCGAATTGCGTCAGGAAGTAACGCCAAAAAATATCCTTATGATTGGCCCCACGGGCGTGGGAAAAACTGAAATTGCACGACGTTTGGCTAAATTAGCGAATGCGCCTTTTATTAAAGTGGAAGCCACTAAATTTACTGAAGTGGGTTATGTGGGGCGAGATGTAGAATCGATTATTCGTGATTTAATTGATGTGGCGATTAAAATGCTGCGTGAAGAGGCGATGCAGCGGGTAGAAAATAAAGCCTTAGATGCGGCTGAAGAACGCATTTTAGATGCGTTATTGCCGCCTGCGCGAATGGGGCGATCTTCGGATGAAGATCGGACTGAGGATAATAATCGCACACGGCAAAAGTTTCGCAAAATGTTGCGCGAGAAACAATTAGATGATCGTGAGATTGAAATTGAAGTCACAGAACCGCGAATGGGCGTGGAAATTATGGCTCCACCGGGCATGGAAGAAATGACCAGCCAATTGCAAAGTATGTTTCAAAATCTCGCGGGTGGCCGCACCCGCTCGCGTAAGTTAAAAATTAAAGAAGCGATGCGTTTATTGAAAGAAGAAGAAGCCGCACGTTTTATTAATGAAGATGAGCTAAAAATGCAAGCGGTAGAGCGGGTTGAGCAGCATGGAATTGTGTTTTTAGATGAAATTGACAAGGTCACTAAACGGGGAGAAACCAGTGGCCCTGATGTGTCAAGAGAAGGCGTGCAACGTGATTTATTGCCTTTAGTGGAAGGCTGCACGGTTAGCACTAAATATGGCATGATTCGCACTGATCATATTTTATTTATTGCATCGGGTGCGTTTCATTTATCTAAACCTTCGGATTTAATTCCAGAATTGCAAGGTCGTTTGCCTATTCGTGTGGAATTAAACGCATTAGATGTGAATGATTTTGTCCGCATTTTAACAGAACCCAGTGCGTCTTTAACAGAGCAGTATATGGCGTTGTTAAAAACAGAGGGATTGCATATTGAATTTATGCCAGATGGCATTCGTCGTTTAGCAGAAATGGCGTGGCAGGTCAATGAGCGCACGGAAAATATTGGCGCACGTCGTTTGCATACGGTAATGGAATGTTTATTAGAAACCTTATCTTTTGATGCGCCCGATATGGAAGGGGTGAATGTATCGATTGATGCGGCTTATGTGGATAAATATTTAAGTGCATTGGTGAATAATGAAGATTTAAGCCAATATATTTTATAATGATGATTTCTCTAATGATCACTTTATTTTGCATCTAATCATCATGGCAATGGTTTGGGAAACGTGGAAAGCGACGCGGGATTTAGGGCGACTTTATGACATCGCTTCCGTATTCATTCGCTATGGATTTGGTGATGTGGTGCGTCGCCTTGAATTGGGGGCGATATTGCGACGGGCGGGGCGGGTGCTGGATTGGCAGCCGTCTAATGAATTTCTGGGGCTGCAACCGCCCCAGCGCGTGCGAGAAGCCTTAGAACAGCTCGGCCCCAGTTTTATCAAGTTAGGGCAGATTATGGCGACTCGCGTCGATTTGTTTAGCCCTGCGTGGATTGCGGAATTTGAAAAACTGCAACACCATGTTCCTCCGTTGCCTTTTGAGCAATTAAAGCCGCAATTAGAAATGGATTTAGGTCAGCCATTAGAGGCGGTTTTTTCTGAATTTGAAATTATGCCTATTGGTTCTGCTTCCATTGCGCAGGTTTATCGAGCGCGTTTGCAAAATGGACAATGGGTTATTGTCAAGATTCGGCGGCCGGGCATTCAGCCGATAATGGAAGCGGATTTGCGTTTGTTATTGCAATTTGCGGATTTAATTGAAACCCGTTTGCCTAATTTACGGGTTTATCGTTTAAAAGAAATTATTGAGCAATTTGCGCATTCGTTGCAACGTGAATTGGATTTAATGACAGAATGCCGTAATGCTGAACGAGCGGCAATAAATTTGGCGAATGATCCAGCCATTGTGATTCCTCGCGTTTATTGGCAATGGACAAGTGAGCGGGTAAATGTGCAGGAATATATTGTGGGCATTCCTGGGCGTAATTGGGCATTATTAGAGGCATCGGGATTAGATCGACGAAAAATTGCCCAGCAAGGGGCCGCAGCCTTGTTTAATATGGTGATTCGGGATGGTTTTTTTCATGCGGATTTACACCCCGGCAATTTATTTTATTTAAGTGATCATCGCATTGCTTTTATTGATTGGGGAATGGTGGGGCAAGTGTCTTTGCGTCGCCGCAATCAATTGATTGATTTATTATGGGGATTAACTGAACGGCAAATTGAAACGATTATTGATATTTTATTAGATTGGTCACCTAATGAGGATGTTGACGAAGACAGTTTAGCCATTGATTTAGAAATATTTTTAGATAAATACCATAATGTACCATTGAAACAATTAAAAATGTCATTGGTGTTAGGCGATTTAATTGCGCTATTGCGTCGCAATCATTTAAGCCTGCCTGCTGATTTAGCCATGATGGTTAAAGTTTTTATTACTTTAGAATCATTAGGACGACAATTAGACCCTGAATTTAATTTAGTAGAAGAAGCGCGAGTCATTCTTAGACAATTATTTTTAAAACGTTATTCTCCCCAAGCGGTGTTAAAACGAACGCAACGGGCTTTGCAAGAAAGTTCTAGCTTATTATTAGAATTGCCGCGCGATTTACGGCGTTTTATTAAATTATTGCGCACGGGTTCTTTACAGCATCGCATTTCTATTATTGAATTAAATGAATTTAGTAATCGTTTAGATCGGGCGGCCAGTCGTTTGTCCATGAGTTTTGTGACGGCGGCTTTTATTATTGGAACTTCGGTGGTGGTGGCTTCGGATAATTCCACCAGTTTATTTGGCATTCCGTTATTTGAATGGTTAAGTTTGGGGGCAATGTTGGGGGGAATTTGGGTATTTATTTCTATTTGGCGCGGGCAAGGACGGCGCGATTAAAAAAAATGCTTGAAATCATGCACATTAACCTTATATAGCGGTGTGCTGTAAAATGTTATTTTTATTTATCTTAAACCTTAATATTTAATATGGAGATTAACCCAATGACTGTGGTAGATGCGCATAAAGAAACTCGTGGTTTTCAAACCGAAGTGAAACAAATTTTAAATTTAATGATTCACTCGCTTTACAGTAATAAAGAGATTTTTTTACGCGAGTTAATTTCTAATGCTTCTGATGCGGCGGAGAAATTGCGCTTTGAAGCGTTGTCTAATGATGCGCTTTATGAAGGCGATGCGGAGTTGAAAATTTGGATTGAAACCAATCCTGATGCCCGTACCATTACGGTGCGTGATAATGGCGTAGGCATGTCACGCGAAGAAGTGATTGAACATATCGGCACCATTGCCAAATCGGGAACGCAACAATTCTTAAAATCTTTAACAGGAGATTCGGCAAAAGATAACCTGTTAATTGGGCAATTTGGTGTGGGTTTTTATTCCACTTTTATTGTCGCGGATAAAGTGACGTTGCGCACTCGTCGTGCGGGTTTAGGTGCGGACAATGGGGTGTGTTGGGAGTCGGTGGGAGATGGTGAATATACGATTGAAAACATCACCTTACCGCAACGTGGCACGGAAATTACTCTGCATTTACGCGCTGAAGAAGATGAGTTTTTACAAGACTATCGTTTGCGCAGTGTGATTAAGAAATATTCCGATCACATTACGCTGCCCATTGTCATGCCAAAAGTCACCACCAATGAGGAAACGCAAGAGAAACTCATTGAGCAAGAAGTGATTAACAGTGCCACTGCATTATGGGTGCGCAATAAATCGGACATTACCGAAGAGCAATATAATGAATTTTATAAGCATGTGGCGCATGATTTTGAAGCACCATTAAGCTGCATTCATAATAAAGTCGAAGGCACGCAGGAATATACGGTGTTATTGTTTATTCCTAAACGTGCGCCTTTTGACTTATGGGATCGCACGAATCGCCGCGGAGTTAAATTGTACGTGCGTCGCATTTTTATTATGGACGATAATGAGAAGTTAATGCCGCCTTATTTGCGTTTTGTGCGCGGCATTATTGACAGCAGCGATTTGCCGTTAAATGTTTCGCGTGAAATTCTCCAGCACAATAAGCAAATTGATACCATTCGCGCTGGCACGGTGAAAAAAGTATTGAGCGCATTAGAATTGATGGTTAAAAATGAGCCAGAGAAATATGAAACATTCTGGCAAGAATTCGGCAAAGTGTTGAAAGAAGGCGTGGTGGATGATCACGCGAATCGTGACCGCATTGCTAAGTTATTGCGTTTCTCTACCACATTGGATGATAATCCTAAGCCGTCTATTTCTTTTGAAGATTATGTCTCCAGAATGAAGGAAGGGCAAAATAAGATTTATTACATCACCGCAGAAAGTTTTACTGCGGCGAAAAGTAGCCCACATTTGGAGATTTTCCGTAAAAAGGGAATTGAAGTGTTATTGTTGTCTGATCAGATTGATGAATGGTTGGTGACACACCTTCATGAATTTGAAGGGAAACCACTGCAATCGGTGACGAAAGGCGAGTTAGATTTGGGCGAAATGGAGACCGAAGAAGAGAAGCAAGAAGTCGAGAAAGCCAGCACCGAATTGAAGCCTTTTGTCGAGCGATTAAAAGAGGTATTGGGCGATAAAGTTAAGGAGGTTCGTTTAACCTATCGTTTAACGAATTCTCCCGCGTGTTTGGTGGCGGATGAATATGGAATGGATTCGAGTTTAGAACGCTTATTAAAAGCGGCTGGACAAAGCGTAGGCGGCAGCAAGCCGATTTTAGAAGTCAACCCTCATCATCCCATTATTAGCTCGCTCAAAGAAGAGCAGAATGGCGAGCGATTAAAAGATTGGGCGTTTATTTTATTTGATCAGGCTTTATTAAGCGAAGGTGCGGCATTGGATGATCCCGCTGGTTTTGTCAATCGTCTTAATTCGATGTTATCGGCGACATTAACGCAAGTTAATTAGTGGGCATATTTTTGTCTGAATTCAGGATTGATAAAAATTCTGATTCAGACAAATAATTCTGTTTTCAGGATTTTTCACAGGTATAGAGGCTAGACATATTATGTTTCGAGGCAGTATTGTCGCGTTAGTGACTCCGATGTGTGACGATGACACCCAATCCATTGACGTTGCCGCATTACATCATTTAATCGATTTTCATTTGGACAATGGCACACATGGCATTGTGGTGGCAGGAACAACGGGAGAATCCGCGACTTTAGATGTAGATGAACATTGTCAACTGATTCGTTGGGTGGTGGAACGAGTCAATAAACGTATTCCAGTAATTGCGGGTACGGGCGCAAATTCGACCACAGAAGCAATACAACTTACCCAGTGCGCCCAACGCGCTGGCGCGGATGCCTGTTTACTGGTTACGCCGTATTATAATAAGCCGACACAAGAAGGTTTATATCGCCACTATCGCAAAATCGCAGAAACAGTGGATATTCCCCAATTGCTCTACAACGTACCGGGACGCACGGGGTGTGATTTGCAGCCCAGCACTGCGGCGCGCTTGAAACCCATTGATAATATTGTGGGAATTAAAGAAGCGGTGGGCGATCCAGAGCGTATCGCTGCCGTGACGGCCTTGGCCGATGCGTCATTTTGTGTACTAAGTGGCGACGACGCGACCACATTAAATCTACTTCGTGCGGGCGGACACGGCGCGATCTCTGTCACCGCAAATGTAGCACCAAAAGCCATGCAACAAATGTGTACGTTGGGATTGAACGGCGCATTTACGGAAGCGGAAACAATTAATCAAGAATTAATGGGATTGCATCGCCAATTATTTTTAGAACCCAATCCAATTCCTGTTAAATGGGCTTTAGCAGAAATGGGTTTAATTCAAACCGCAATTCGTTTGCCTTTAACACCATTTAGTGCAGAATTTCATGCACCATTACGCGAAGCCATGAAACAAGCCAAAGTGATTTAAGACATTTCACTTCATCTATGTTGAAATTTGTCTGAATCAGCCGATTTAAATAAAAAGTAATAAATTCTGATTCAGACAATAAAAAAAGCCTTAATCATCTTAATAATTCGGCGTTAAAACCCGCGCTGACAATACGCCCTCAGTATTTTTTAACACCGCTAAAGTAGCCTCACTCAATGGCGTGGCCAAATCTAATAAAGTGCAGGCCACATCGCCCCGCGAGCGATTTAACATATCGACAATATTCACATTATCTCTAGCGACCGTGCTAGAAATGCGTTCGATCATGTGTGGCACATTGGCATTGGCAACGAATAAACGACAGGCACAACTTTCATTAATCGGCATATCCATATCAGGAAAATTAACCGAATAAGAAATTAATCCTTGTTCTAAAAATTGACGAATCTGATCCGCAACCATTACCGCACAATTTTCTTCCGCTTCACGAGTGGACGCGCCTAAATGGGGAAAGGTAATAACCCCCTTTTGTTGTTGTAATTGATTGCTGGGAAAATCGCAAATGTAATGGCTTAATTTGCCTTTATTTAAAGCCGCACATACGGCGGTTTCATCCACAATGGCTTGTCGAGAAAAATTTAATAAGACCAATCCCGTTTTCGCGTGTTCTAAACGGTCGGCATTGAGTAATTGGCGCGTGCCGTCAACCAGTGGCACATGTAAACTGACAAATTCAGATTTACGTAACACTTCTTCTACACTGCTGACATTCTTCACATTCGCCGACAATTTCCACGCATTAGACACGGTAATGTGCGGATCATAACCGATCACATTCATGCCCAACGCCTCAGCCGCATTCGCCACTTTAACCCCAATCGCACCTAAACCAATAACCCCTAAAGTACGCCCCGCCAATTCAAAACCAACAAATTGTTTTTTTAACTGCTCGACTTGTTCATTAATATGCTGATCCGTGCCTGTTAATTGCTGAGTAAAAGCGGCTGCACTTAACAAGTTTCTTGCGGCAATAAATAAGCCGCTCAATACCAATTCTTTAACCGCATTGGCGTTGGCACCGGGGGTATTAAAAACGGGAATTCCGCGTTGAGTAAAGCTGGCGACGGGAATATTATTGACTCCTGCGCCCGCACGCCCGATGGCTTTTACCGTATCGGGGCAGTCCCAGCGGTGCATGTCGAAAGAGCGCACTAAAACCGCATCGGGATGTTGCATTTCTGAAGCGACTTCGTAAGATTCACGTGGAAAACGTGCTAATCCCGCAACGGCAATGTTATTTAAAGTTAAAATTTTATACATAATATCGCTTGATGGTTGGTGGTGATAAAGAAAAAATTAAACGTGCTATTGTTATCGCATCTTATCAAGATTCTTTCATTTTGCGATGAACTTCTTTTAAAATCTCCATTCCCTTTTTACGCTGCAAATGAGTTAATTCTAATTTCTGTTGCAATTGCGCTTTTTGTTCTGGATCGGATTCATCTTCTAATTCGGCTTTTAATCGCCTTTCTAATTTCTTCATTTTCTTTAAAGCATCACACATGGATTGTGCGTGTTGCCGTTGTTCTTGATACTCGCTGCTGCTGAATTTTTGCACGTTTTTCAGCAGTTTGTCCAGTTTATCGAAGAGTGACATAAAAGTAATCCTATTTGGAAACAGAATTTTGCGATACCCAGCGTTTAATTTCCTGATCGTCTAAGGACATTTCATTGCTCACCATCACCGCGGGCGTGCCTTGATGCGCATAAAGTATTTTTGCCATACGAATGAGCTTATGCGCAATGTTATAAGCATACGCGCTGTCGTTCATAAGTGATGTTGCCATACGGCTGCTGATTTGGCGATGACGAATAAAGTGATCCAATTGACCGTTATTAAAAATATCGTTCTTTTCCATTTCAATACGAAAATGATCCAAAGACAATAAGGCTTCGCTGAGTTTTTCTTCATAATCAGGCTTTGTTTTCTCAAAACCTTCAATGGCATAAACGGCGCGTAAAATTTCGCCCACTAAATAACGCAATCGATTATATTCTTGACGAATAATTGCATTATGGTTATTAATGTAAAATGCCATATTTTCTTGCAGTTGCTCAATGTCCTTAATCGCTTCTACAATATCTCGATTGGCTGCCCGTAAATCCGCTAAACGTTTTAGCTGACTTAACTCCATGTGTTTTTCCACTTTAGCCGAAAATTCGATAATCTCACTGTAAATTTCTTTAACGCGCTCTTCGTAACGTTGATCCACGTCAATTTCAATTTTTTCCGTGTTTTCATTGACCCACTGTTTTAAATTATAATTCGATAAAATGACAGTACGATGTAAATTTAAACCGTGCGCAATAATTTCAAAAGCATTATGAAATAAATGGTGGGTTTCTTTATAAATGGCTTCTAATGCAGTTGCAGGATAATCTTCAGTGGCTTGATGTAAATATTTGGCGCGTGCCACTTGGTTAGTTCTTTCTGGAATTAGCCAATTTAAAAACTTAACCAACACGCTAATTAAGGGTAGCATTAAAATGACTCCCGTTAAATTAAACAGCGTGTGGAAAACAGCCAATTTTAAAGTATAATTATCAGGTGCAATATTAAGTTGATCACTGAAATAATTTACCCATTGTCCAAATTGTTCAATAAATAAAATAGCAATAATGCCCGTGACGCTATTAAAGATTAAATGCGCACCTGCCAATTGTCGTCCTGCTTGGTTTGCGCCCATTGCGCCTAACACCGCAGTAATGGTTGTGCCAATATTGGCACCAATAGCCAGTGCTAACGCATTTTCATAAGTGATTTGTCCGGCGGCTAATGCGGTGATGGTTAAAATTAAACTGGCATGGCTCGATTGCATAATAATGGTCGCCACAATTCCAATACCCGTAAAAGCCAATAATCCTCGCCAACCTCCCATTGCATATTGGCTTAAATCTAAGGTGGTGCGAAAAGCCTCAAAGCCTTCTTTCATATAAGCAATGCCGAGAAATAAAAAGCCTAATCCTGTTAAAATTGTCCCCAATCCTTTTGCCGTTTTTGCCTTTTGCAAAGATAAAATCACCCCGAAAATTAACATCGGCATGGCATAAGCCGCAATGTCCACTTTTAACCCTAATCCCGCAACTAACCATGCGCCCGTGGTGGTGCCTAAATTCGCCCCAAAAATAATGCCAATACCTTGTACTAATTGTAATAATCCCGCACTGAGAAACGAAATGGTTAAAATAGAAACCAATGAACTCGATTGCATTAAAGTCGTGCTAACAATACCAAATAATAAACTCTTCCATAAGCGATTGGTAGAATAGCTTAAAATGCGTTCTAATATGCCTCCAGTAAAATTTTTAAATCCCTGTTCTAATAATAACATTCCAAAAAGAAAAATAGCCACACCTGCCGCAATTTCTTTAAAATTGGCACTTTGCCATAAACCATAACTTAATAATAAAAAAATGACAGCCAACATTATTTTTTTTATCATGGCGATAGACTCATTTGGGTAAATTTTCTTTCACGGCTTGGGCGACCGCAGTTTGACAATGAAGGGCTAACGTTTTGCGATTGACAAAATCTTCTCCACGCACCGCCGGGTGCAATGTCACACAAATGGAGGCTTGTTTTAAACCCGCCATGTGTATCATGTGCGACACAGCAGGCATATCCGCATACCATGCGTAACCATTACGCGCTTCTGGGGACATGGGTTGTCCTGCGTATTTTTGATAAGTGATACTAACAGGCTGAATCCAAACGGAAATAGGGCTGCCACGTTCTACGGATTTAAACAAAGCCGATTTAAACGGTAACACTTCCGTACCCTCAGAACTTGTGCCTTCAGGGAACAAAATCAAATTATCTCCCGCCGCTAAACGGGCTTGCATTTGATCCAATTGATCACACACTTGATGGCGTTGTCGTTCAATAAACAAAGTATCTTGCAACCTCGCCAAAGCCCCAAACAACGGCCACGCCGCCACGTCGTCCTTAGAAATAAATGACCCCGGTAGAATTCCCCCCAAAATGATAATATCGAGATACGACACGTGATTGCTAACAAATAAAATCGGCGTTTGCGCATGAACGATACCTTCCGTGTGAATCGTCAAACCAAAAATCCAACAACACCCCCGATGCCATAACATTGGCATATACAATTTTTTGTGAGGATATAGCCATCGTATTATTAAATGTAGCGTAACTGCGCTCATGCTCCACATCGCAAATAGTACAACGCGCCCCAATAGACGAAATTTAGAAGAGCGCACGGGATAGTTTTGTATTTCTTGTGACAGAGAAGAGTCCATGATGTATGCCTTTATTAGGATTCATATTAAATGACTGAATTATTTTAGCAATAGAAAAGTCAATAGAACAAAACGAAGCGATTGATGAATTTTGTTAATTCTTTACATTCCGATTGAGAAAAGATAAGGGTTTTATAAGCCACTTCATTTCGTCATATTGTGCCTGTGATAATCTTGCATTTTCTGCTATTCTCTCTTTGTTAATTGATTGCGCTGTTCCTTAATTCAACAGATTGTACCATTGATGGCTTTGTGACAACAACCTTTAGCCAATAGGTTGCAAGTGGGCATGAAAACCAGATTGTTTTTTGTTCAATTGGAATTAACGCTTTTGTTACAGTATTGACTATTTTTTTCTGAAATAATGGGCTTGTTATGAAAGAATTACAACATTTGTTAGAACGGGCTGAACAATTGCTGTCTCGTCTTGAACCGTTAATGCCGCCGACTCGGTTATTGCCTGATTGGAATACTGTAATGGCCTGTCGTTGGCAGAAGCACAGCGCACAACACGGTCAATTTCGCCCCGTGCATCATCCGCATACCATTCGTTTAAGCGATCTACACGGAATTGATGCGCAAAAACACAGCGTAGAACGAAACACGCTACAGTTTTTACAGCGTAAACCCGCCAATCATGTGCTACTTTGGGGCGCAAGAGGCACCGGCAAATCTTCCCTAATTAAAGCCTTATTAAATCAATATGCAAAAGAAGGTTTGCGTTTAATTGAGGTGGATAAGCAGCATTTAATGGATTTGCCCGAAATTGTGGAATCTTTATATATTTTGCCACAGCGTTTTATTATTTTTTGTGATGATCTTTCTTTTGAACAAGACGATGCCAGTTATAAGGCATTAAAAAGCATTTTAGATGGTTCTATTGATGCGCCACCTGAGAATGTTTTAATTTATGCCACGTCGAATCGACGGCATCTTTTACCTGAATATAAAGTGGAAAATTTAGATAGCCGTTTGGTGGCCGGAGAAATTCATCACAGCGATGCGGTAGAAGAAAAAATATCGTTGTCAGAACGCTTTGGTTTGTGGCTTTCTTTTTATCCATTTCATCAAGATGAATATTTGGCCATTGTGCGAATTTGGTTGGCTTATTTAAATGTGCCAGCTTATGATGAAGAAGAAATGCGTTTAGCGGCATTGCAATGGGCGTTATTACGCGGATCGCGTAGTGGTCGATCCGCGTGGCAATTCGCTCAAGATTGGGCTGGACAACATGCCCGATCTTGAGATTTTCTTTAGGCTATAAATTAGAAAGTATGTTGCGTTGTGGTACTCGAAGAAGCAAAGAATTGATAGGCATCCATATCATTCCATTTTAATGCAAATGGATTGCTATAGGCATAATGCAACGCATTTAGCACTTGATAAGGCGCGTAATTGAGTACCGTGTAAACGCTAGACGGTTGGCTAAAAAACAGTTGCGGTGTCACGACGGGCGCGAAATAAGTCCGCACATCAAATACACTCATTTGCGTGTTATTATACAAAGAGAACTGTTCTTGTATCTCCATGCTGTGCGGCGTATCACTTAAAATCACGCCCGCAAACGAAGCCAACCAGTTGCCACCCACATCAGCCATGACAGTTTGTGTTCCCAATTCGTTGCCTTCTTCGTCAAACAGAATGATTTTTAATGTCGTACCAGACGCAACTGAACCGCTGTAAATCGGTGCAATCGGCAACGGTGGCAAGCTAAAGCGTTTATCCGGCCACGGCATTCCCCATTTTTCTGTCGGTTTGTAGAAGACGTTGTAGTGATAAGAAACAAAAGTGTCCCGATCTTCGGTGGTTGTCGTCGTCGTGGTGGGCGGAGTCAAGCCGCCGGGTGGGATCAAGCCACCGGGTGGAATTTGTCCGTCCGGTGGGATTAAGCCACCGGGCGGAATTAAGCCGCCGGGTGGAATTTGCCCATCGGGCGGAATTAAGCCGCCGGGTGGAATTTGTCCACCGGGCGGAATTAAACCGTTTGGAGGTTCTGTTACAGTCACTTTATTGGTAAACACATCTGTATCACTACGCAATGGCGCGAGTAAAGATACCGTAAACACTCGACTTTCGCCCGCGACTAAATCAAATTCAGGGTAAGCCAGAACTCCATCTGCAATCACCCAACCCACGTCGCTGGCACTGATAAAAGTGCTGTTTTCGGGTAAATAATCGTGTAATTGTATCGATTGGATATTTTCATCCGTGACGTTAGTGACAGTAATTGTGTATTCAACTGTTTGTCCACCCAAAACGTAAGATTGATCATTGCTCTTAGTAAGAATCAAGCGCGGCGGTTGTTCTGGTGGTGTTTCCGGTGTACCCGGTACGCCCGGTGTTCCCGGCACATCAGGTGTTCCCGGTGTACCCGGTACACCCGGTGTTCCCGGTACATTAGGCGTTCCCGGCACATCAGGAGTTCCCGGTGTACCCGGTACGCCGGGCGTTCCCGGCACACTTGGAGTTCCCGGTGTACCCGGTACGCCGGGCGTTCCCGGTACACCCGGTGTTCCCGGCACACTCGGATTTCCCGGTGTACCCGGTACATTAGGTGTTCCCGGCACACTTGGAGTTCCCGGTGTACCCGGTACGTCCGGCGTTTCCGGCACACTTGGATTTCCCGGTGCATTTGGATCATTTGGATCGGGAATATTGGGTTTTTCTTCCTCATCTTTCGGCGTGGGTTGATAGCCAAAATCAATATCGTCTCGGCTATCGCCTTCCTTCAGGGTGATTTTGGCACTGCCTTGGCCGGCAGTTTGTGGCCCTGAAGTGGGTTTATACTGATCCAGTGATGTAATTACGGTCACGTGATAATCCCCACTGGGCAAATTCTCAAAACGATAACGCCCTGATTCATCGGTTGTCGTGGTGAAAATCACATCGTCATCCGTGCCTTCAATCCCGTCCGCGCCAAACCAGCGTGCTTGTACGGTGACACCCGCTAAACCGCTTTCATTTGCATCTTGAATGCCATCGCCGTTTTCGTCTAACCAAATAAAATCACCAAATGAGGCCGTGCCTTTAAAACCAAAATCGACCGTGTCAATTTGTTGGCCTGAAGCTAAATTAATGGGTTGGTAGGCGTTTGGTGTGGTTGTCACTGTGCCATCGGGTGCGGTGACATTAATTTGATACAAGCCTGCGGGTAAATTATCGAAGCGATAACGGCCTGATTCGTCTGTAGTTGTGGTAAGAATCACATCATCAGGCGTGCCGAAAATGCCATCTAACCCTGCACCTGTTAAAGTGACGGTTAAGTCAGAATAAACGGATTCACCCGCATCAAATTGGCCATCCCCATCAGTATCGTGCCACACTTGATCACCAATACTGCCCGCACGAGTCACACCAAAATCAATATCATCACGGTGTTGATTGGGTTCTAAACGGAATTGGGCTTGACCCGCGCCAATAGAGTCACGGCCGATTGTGGGCGTTGTGCCATTGGGAGGGGTGATGGTGACGTTATAATCCCCACTCGGCAAATTCTCAAAACGATAACGCCCTGATTCATCCGTGATTGTGGTGAAAATCACATCGTCATCCGTGCCTTCAATCCCGTCCGCACCAAACCAACGCGCTTGTACGGTGACACCCGCTAAACCGCTTTCGTTCGCATCTTGAATGCCGTCGCCATTTTCGTCTAACCAAATAAAATCACCAAATGAGGCCGTACCTTTAAAGCCAAAATCGACGGTATCGATTTGTTGACCTGAAGCCAAGTTAATAGGTTGGTAGGCGTTTGCTGTGGTTGTGACTGTGCCATCGGGGGCGGTGACATTAATTTGATAATTTCCTGCGGGTAAATTATCGAAGCGATAACGGCCTGATTCGTCAGTAGTTGTGGTTAAGATAATATCGTCAGGCGTGCCGAAAATGCCGTCTTTGCCTGCACCTGTTAAAGTGACGGTTAAACCAGAATAAACGGATTCGCCCGCATCAAATTGGCCGTCCCCATCAGTATCATGCCAGACTTGATCGCCAATACTGCCCGCACGAGTCACACCGAAATCAATATCATCACGGTGTTGATTGGGTTCTAAACGGAATTGGGCTTGACCTGCGCCAATAGAGTCACGGCCGACAGTCGGCGTTGTGCCATTGGGAGGGGTGATGGTGACGTTGTAATCGCCGCTGGGCAAATTCTCAAAACGATAACGTCCTGATTCATCAGTTATCGCGGTGAAAATCACATCGTCATCCGTGCCTTCAATCCCATCCGCACCAAACCAACGCGCTTGGACTACAACGCCCGCTAAACCGCTTTCGTTGGCATCTTGAATGCCGTCGCCATTTTCGTCTAACCAAATAAAATCGCCAAATGAGGCTGTGCCTTTAAAACCAAAATCGACGGTATCGATTTGTTGGCCAGAAGCTAAATTAATAGGTTGATAGGCGTTTGGTGTGGTTGTGACTGTGCCATCGGGCGCGGTGATATTAACTTGATACAAGCCTGCGGGTAAATTATCGAAGCGATAACGGCCTGATTCGTCAGTAGTTGTGGTTAAAACAACATCGTCAGGCGTGCCGAAAATACCGTCTGCGCCTGCGTCGGTTAGGGTGACGGTTAGACCTGCATACGGGGCTTCATTGGTATCGAATTGGCCATCTCCGTCTACATCAAACCAGACTTGATCGCCAATACTGCCCGATGCAGGACGGAAACCAAAGTCAATATCATCTCGCTGCTCACCACGAGTTAATGTCACGGGTTGATAAGCGGTAGGCGTAGTGCTACTGGTGCCGTCGGGCGTGGGAACGGTGACACGATAATCGCCTGCGGGTAAATGCTCAAAACGATAACGCCCTGATTCATCTGTGTTTGTGCTTAAAATAATATCGTCGGCCGTGCCGAAAATGCCATCTAAGCCCACACCCGTTAATGTCACGGTTAAGTTATCATAACCCACTTCGTTAGCGTCAACTTGACCATCGCCATCCGTGTCTTGCCACACGGTATCGCCTAGGCTCGCTGTGCCTCTGAAACCAAAATTGACATCATTTTTATGTTCGCCCAAATCTAAAGTAAATCGTTCATAAGCCGTAGGCGTTGTGGTACTTGTTCCCGATGGCGCGTAAACGGTGGCGATATAGTCGCCCGGTGGCAAATCGTCGAAACGATAACGCCCTTGTTCATCCGTCACCGTGCTTAGAATCACATCGTCTGGCGTACCCAAAAGGCCATCCGGCCCCGCAGTGGTTAAAGTGACGGTGATACCCACATAAGGCGGTTCATTCGGATCAATTTGGCCATCTCCGTCCACATCAAACCACACCCGATCTCCCACACTGCCCAACGGACGGAAGCCAAAATCGACATCTAAACGATTTTCACCGGGTTCTAAACGCAACGTATCGTAAGCGGATGGCGTGGTGGATACCGCACCGTCTGGCGTGGCAACGTGTACGCGGTATTGATCGGAATCGAGATCGCTGAATAAATAACGACCTTGATTGTCTGTGGCGGTGGTTAAAATGACATCGTCTGGCGTACCGAAAACGCCATCTGGCCCCGCCCCCGTTAAAGTCACCGTTAAATTCGCATAGCCCGCTTCACCGGAATCAATTTGACCGTCTCCGTCTCGATCTTGCCATACGGTATCACCAATACTGCCTTTGACCATTTCGCCTTGATAACCAAAATCAACATCTTGGCGCGTTTGTCCACTGGTTAAAGTGACCACAGCAGAACCGCGGCCAATGCTGTCAATGCCTTGAATTGGGGTTAAACCGGGGCCAGGATTGACGGCGGTCACGGTAAACGTGCCTGCGGGCAATTGGGTGAATTGGTAATGGCCTTGTGGGTCGGTTAAGGTGGTTAAAGTGAGATCGTCGGCCGTGCCTGCGATACCATCCGCGCCATGCCACACGGCTTGTACGGTGACTCCCGGCAGACCGGGTTCGTTGTTGGTGTCGTGAATGGTGTCTTTATCCAGATCGTGCCAGAGTTGATCGCCTAAGCGTCCTGTTCCCACAAAACCAAAATCTAAATGATCAATACGGCGTTGGGTTTCGTTTAAAGTGACTGTTTGATAAGCGGCCGGTGTTGTTGTGGTCGTGCCAGCGGGTGGATTGACCAGTACACGATATTGACCATCAGGCAAATTATTAAAACGATATTGACCATTGTTGTCTGTGGTTTGCGTGGCGATAACGGCATCGTCGGGCGTGCCGAAAATCCCATCCGGGCCAGCAGAGAGCAATTGTACTGTGATACTCGATAAACGCGGCTCAGTGCCGTCAACTTGGCCATCTTGATCTAAGTCGAGCCAGACCGTGTCTCCTATCGATCCCGATCCTCGCGCATAACCAAAATCAATGTCATCACGTTGTTGGTTAGCGGCTAAGGTGAGATCAACGGTATTTCCGCCCATGCTTTGCGCGCCCGTGGTGGGATGATAACCGGCGGGCGGCGTGACAGATACGCGATAATCGCCAGGGGGAAGATGATCAAATTGATAATGGCCGTTTTCATTGGTGGTGGTGTTGAAAATGAGATCGTCGGCCGTGCCAAGAATTCCATCCGTTCCCTCCCAACGCAATTGTACGGGAACACTCGCTAATGGCGTTTCTCCGCCGTCTTGAATCCCGTCGTTATTGCTGTCGTGCCAAATAGTGTCACCAATACTGCCTGTACCACGAAAACCAAAATCAGCCGTCATAATACGTTGATTTTCTGCGAGAACCACCACATGACTGCGGCCGGTGGTGCTGGTGAGGCCGGGCGTGGGATCGTCGTCAATAGAGATACGATACGCGCCCGCGTCTAAGTTACCAAAAGCGTATTCGCCTAAGTGATTGGTGACAATGGCGCGGAAAATGTCGTCTTCCGTGCCAAAAATATCATCAGGCCCCGCACCGTGTAAACTAATACGTTGTCCAGCATAGACGGGTTCACCGGGATTATATTCGCCGTCGCCATTGGTGTCATAAAAGACTTTATCGCCAATCACGCCTTGAGCGGCTGAGGCGCGTTGCGCATAACCAAAATCAACATCAACCCGATCTTGTCCCGTGGTGAGCGTGACGGTGGTGCCGTGGTCTTGATTGCCGTCTAAGTCGTAAGTGTTGAGCGAGACTCCCGCCGGTAAAGTGCTGGTGTCGATGTTGACGCGGTAAGTGCCGGCGGCTAATCCGCCCAAAGTATAAATGCCGTTGTCACCGGTGAGGGTGTGCGGTTCACCGGGATCGTATTGGCCGTTGTTATTGCTGTCGATATAGACGCGAACGTCACTGATTCCGCTTTCTCCACCGTCTTGTAAACCATTTTCGTTTGAGTCTAACCAGACGCGATCCCCAATACTGCCCCCACTACGATAACCAAAATCAGCATCGCGCACGGCTTGATTGGGTAGCAGTTGGACTAGGGTGCGGTTGTCGTTGTTGCCATCTCGATCCGCGATATTTGTGCCGGCATCGCTGGGTAAAGTGGGCGTGTGTACGGCTACCCAATAATCGCCCGGCGGTAAATTATCAAATAAATAAATCCCATCAGAACCGGTCACGGTAGACGGTTCACCCGAATCCCAAACGCCATTGTTATTGCTGTCTAAATAGACGGTGACTCCCCCAAGGCCGGGTTCGCCTGTGTTATAAATTCCGTCGCCATTGGTATCGCGCCACAGTTGATCGCCAATGCTGCCGGTATTGGGTTTGTAGCCAAAATTGACATCGTCGATATTATCGCCCGCGTTGACGGTGAGCGTGACTCCGTTGTTGAGCGTGCCATCACGTTCATAACTGGGCAGTAGGTTACTGGGTAGGGTTGCCGTATCGACGCGCACGGTATAAGTACCGGGTAATAAATCGGGGAATTCGTAGTGACCATTCATATTGGTGACTACAGACGGTTCGCCGGGATCGCGTTTGCCATCATTGTTTAAATCTAAAAATACAGTCACGCCATGTAGACCTAATTCGCCTTCGTCTTGTACGCCGTCGCCGTCGGTATCGTTCCAAAGTAAGTGGCCGATTCGTGCCGTGTCGGGAGGAGTCGTGTCGCCGCGATAGCCAAAATCAACGGTGTCAACGGTTTGGCCGGCGGTCACGGTTAAGGTGACGCGGTTATTTTTGTCGTTGTCACGGTCATAAGTGTTAATGCGCAGATCGGCCGGTAAGGTGTTGGTATCGACAATGACGGTATATTCTCCGGGCGTGAGTCCGGTGAATGCGTAATTGCCGTTGCTGTCTGTGGTGGCGGTGGGTTCGCCTGCGATGTATTTACCGTCTTTGTCCAGGTCTAAGAAGACGGTCACATTAGCAATGCCTTTTTCTGTGCTGTCGTCGTCTTGAATGCCGTCGCCATTGGCATCGTGCCAAATTCGATCCCCAATGCTGGCACTGGCTTGGTAGCCAAAATCGATGTCGGTGCGGTTTTCGCCGGCGTTGAGTGTTACACTAACTTGACTGTCTTCATTGCCATCGCGGTCGTAGGTATTAATGCGGACGTTAGACGGTAAGGTGCTGGTATCGACAACAATTTGATACGTTCCCGCGGGGAGATTTTCAAATAAATAATCGCCGTCGGGATCAGTAAGAACAAAGGTTTCTCCCGTGTTAAAAACCCCGTCGCCATTGGCATCAATGAACACCCGAACATCACGAATGCCGGATTCTCCCGTATTGGGCGCGCCATTGCCGTTGTCATCTTGCCAGATTCGGTCACCGATGCTGCCTAGTGCGGGTGGGTCTGGGGGTGGCGGTGGGGGAGGCGGCGGTGTGATGGTGACTTGTAATCCGAAATCGACATTGTCAACACTGGGTGTCCCCGAATTCAACATAACGGATTTTGGATCATTATTCGTGGTTAAGGTATGACCTGCGGGCGTGACTAAATCGACAGAATAGGTTTGGAAAAGGAGATGGGTAAATTGGTATTTACCATCTGCATCTGTTGTGGTGGTGGCAATCACTGTACCGGCACTGTTTTTTAATTGTACCGTTACGCCTGACATGCCACTTTCGCCATCTTGTTGACCGTCGCCATTTTCATCTAACCAAACAAAATCGCCAATACTGCCCGTGCCGCGGTAGCCGAAGTCGGCATCATTGAATTGTTGACCCGTGGTTAGGGTGACGGTGAATTCTGTGGCTGTGGTTGCGGCCACGCCTGCGGGCAATGTGTCGGGGTCAACTTTAACGCGATACGTTCCTGCGAGTAAGTCAGTAAAACGGTAATTGCCGTTGGCATTGGTGGTGACAAAATTATCAGTGCCATCATTGGTATAATCGCCGTCGTTATTGAGGTCGATTAAAACCTTAATGTCCTCCAATCCCACTTCGTCCCCATCTTTTACCCCATCCCCGTCTAAGTCTAACCAAATGGTGTCGCCGATACTGGCGGGTTGGAAGTAGCCGAAGTCAATATCAGTGTGTTGGGCTTGTACAGCGGTGTTCAAACTGACTGCAACGGCTGTTGTCAGCGTATTGGCGTTTGGTACAAAGGTGAAATTGTCTAACAATGGATTGGTGTCTGGAATAACCACTAAGTAGTTTCCATCGCTTAAACCCGTAAAGTTGTATTGCCCTGTCGCGCTGGTGGTTTTGGTTTCTACCAAAGTATCGCCTGCATCTAAAAGACCGTCACCATTGGTATCTGAATATAATCGTACCGTTACCCCAGCAATCCCCAATTCTCCTGTATTTTGTACGCCATCTTGATTGCTGTCTTCCCACACCAAATCACCAATACTGCCGCCTGTTCGATAGCCAAAATCAGCATCTGTGCGGTGTTCATTGGCTGTCAGAGTCGCAGAAAACGGTAAATTACCTGTGGTACTGGATTGATTGTCTAAGGGAGTTCCCGCACCATCCGTGACTTCAATGACGTAATTACCCGCCGTTAAACCGGTGAAATTGTACCAACCTGTGCTGTCGGTGACTTTGCTTTGATTGAGTGTATGAGATTCGCCTGTATCCCAAACGCCATTGCTATTGCTGTCTGTGTAGTTGTATAAGGTGACAGTCACTCCTGCAATGCCCAATTCTCCCGCGTCTTGTACACCATCGCCGTCCGTGTCCGACCAAATGAAATCTCCCACACTCGCGCCTTGACGATAGCCAAAATCAGCATTGAGATATTCATGACCTCCTCCCGATAAATCAACAGGATGCGCTTGATTATTCGTGGTGGGCGCGTAATTGGCTAATACAGCAGCCGTGTCTGTCACCATGACCAAATATTTTGCGGGAGGCAAGCCTGCAAACAGATATTTTCCATCCGTACCTGTGGTTTGTGTGGTGACAAGCGTATCACCCGCATCTAAAATGCCGTCCTCATTAACATCTATGTATAAATTAACCGTCACTCCTTCTAAACCCAATTCTCCCGCATCTTGTGCGCCGTCGCCGTCGGTATCGTTCCAAATGAAGTCGCCAATAATCGCTCCCACACTAACCCGTTCATCATGCAAAATATCTTGACCATGATAAGTCCCTGGTTCATTTTCAGCCGCTCCCGTATCCGTCAAGGTAAACGGAGTGGACATTGTCGGCGTTTTCGCTGTGGCTGAAACATTACTGTTAAATGCGCCTGTTGTTGTACCGACATTGGCTTTAAAGGTAATGGTGATTTCGCCGCCTGAAGGGAAACTGATACTGGATAAATCCCACTCAAGATCACTACCTGTAATGGTTGGATTTATTGTGACGGTAGTGCCATCTGGTTTGGTAATGGTTGCACTGTTTGTCACATAGCTAAAACTACTCGGCAGCGAATCGGTCACTGATAAATTTGTAATTAATTCTGAAGGGTCGATATTTTTCAGTTTAATGACATACTCAGCTTCGCCATTCACAGGAACATTAGGCGTGGTGGTGTCTTTGTCGATGATGAGCGGATACAAATAAAGGCTGGCCGTATCTTTTGCCGTCATCAGGTGACTATTGATGTCTTTCCCTGTTACAAAAGATTCGTTATTGTTTGCGCCGCCTTTGACGCTGGCGTTGGTTTCAGCTTGGAATTTGAGTACGACATATTCATTCAGCTTTAGTTCGCTAATCCCTTTTCCCGCTTTTAAATCCCACTGCAAATCTTGTGGTGCTGCTTGACCATCGTTAGAAATCGTGGTTGGATTAAACACGCCTTGTGGAATGCCATTGTGCGTAAACGTTGCGGAATTAGGCACATACTGCCAACCAATCGGCAATTTATCTCGAACTGTGGGATCGCTCATCAATTGGTAAGCGGGAATGGCTAGAGTAAATGTAGCCACTTGATTGGTTGCAGGAAGGGACGTGGTGACATCCACGGTTTTAATAATCCCCAAACCCACATCCATCCATTCCGCAGGCAAGGGAAGAGTCGCATAACCAAAATCTAAGTAGGGAGATTGTCGAACCACCCCTGGCTGATCAGGGTCTTGTCCCCATGCCGCAGAAATGGGACCTGTTGCCCAGACGTGCATTCCTGTATTGTTGTTATTGGGACCAAAAATTTTGATGGATTCTAGGCGATTAGCGACGTGACTGATAGTTTGAATACCATCGCCATTAAAATCATAAAGATCGGGTTCTCCATCTCGATTAAAATCAACAAAAATCCGTGTCCCATCTTCCACTACAGTCACGAAAGCGGGAGAACCATTCACTCCACTTGAACTAGGCGGAGTGTTACTGTTACCCGGAGCCAAACCTAAAAAATATTCATCACGCAATAAATATTTGGGAACTAAACCAAAACCCCAATCGTAGTTACTGCCGTAGTTAATGCCACTGGTAATCCCTCCTTTATCAATCGCTGCTAATGCCCAAAAATTAGGCCCATCACTTTTTAGGTGTAAGGCCGATTTGACGGGAATATCTGATAAACCTATTTTCTGTAAAAACGAAGCAAACTCATTAGCCGCCACATCAAAAGTTCCAGATACGATAACACCCAAATCATTCCGATATTGATAGCTGATCGTTGTTTCTACAGGAGAAAACATGTAAACATCCGTGTCAATAGTATGAGAGACACTATCGCTATCTGCTTTTTTATCTGTCTTACTAAATCCACTAACAGGCATATAATACTCATTATCCCAAAGATTTTGCGGAGTTAATGAATAGCCGCGAGATTCAGAATGGGCAGTTGCATGTTGTTTACCCGCAATCACTTGGGCTTGAACGGGCTTATTGGCATTAATAATGGCAAAATCAGTGGTGACTGCATTCCCTACGTTATAGGATGTATTATAATAATTGACTCCAGCTGTGGTTGCATCATTATCGCTCCCTCCGCTACTACCAACAGCATTAGTTAGCCGACCAATAATCGCCGTTTGACCACGATCAAGGATGTATTCTTTACTGCCCGGTGAAGTTTCTGTCAGTGCAACAGGAATACCTGTTGTAGAATTTGTAGCACTTAAAGTTAATTTATTGCCAAGTTTATCCACTACAGAAACAACGGTACCATTTTCAACCGCCTGAATAAAACCATAAACTTTAGTAAAAGGGAGAAAACCATGATTCGTTGCTAAACCCTGACCCGGCATGACATAAGTGGTTTGAAACGGTTTGGCAGGGAAAATTTCCCACGCATTCCCATAGATTGAACCCATTGCGCCAATCGGATCGGTTCTCTGCGCTGGCCAAAACGCTTGGCTGACCGTCACAGGCGCGCCGACAACACGGAAATAGTCGCCTCCGTCGTATTTAGTATCTGTTCCTCTGGGTTGTACAGAAACAAGATTCTCAAAAGATTGATAACTCCCTTTGGGAATAGTAAAAACTTCTGGTGTTATATAACCATCTTCCCAATGGTAATAATAAACCGTCGCCTCCCCCACCGAACTGGTGATAGAAAGCAACATGTTTAAGCCACTGGCTTCATGCAAATTTGGATCATTATCCAACGATTCCATCACTGCCCAGGCGGCATTAGACGGGGCAGGCACGTAATATTCCGTATAACCTGCCATAATGCCTTTTAAATAGGTAAACCCAAAATCGACATTTGTATGCGAACTACTGCCTGTTAAGTTCACCAACGCGACGTGTTCTGCTTGATCCAAATGTTTATTGGCATCGTCGGGCGTAAAACCGTCAAAATTCTGCATGGTACGGCCACCATAAGCTGAACCTGCCGCCGTTAAAGGTATCGCTGGAGTGATTGCATTGCCGTCATCATCGATTAAAATCCCCATACCGCCATAGGTTTGATCGACTGTTCCGCCCAAAGCAGTAATATCATCTGCATTGACCACTACCCAATGTGTGCCAGTTCCTGTAACACTAAAACTATAATGTCCTGTGCCATTGGTCATTGTGTCGTCAATTAATGTATCACCATTGTCTAAAACGCCATCGCCATCATCTTGGTACAAATAAACCCTGACCTTATCAATTCCCGCATCCCCAAGGCCTGAAATATTCGCATCCCCTTCTTTATCAAATACAATTCGTCCTGAAATCGTATCCGCAAACACCCCCTCCCACATCTCCTGCACGTCATAACTAATCAACAATGGCGATTCAATTGCGGCTGTTTCATATTCTAAAATCCAATTGCCGCCTAAATTCGCGTGTCCTGTGTCGTCGATAGACGCGGCGATGTCTGCGCCCGTTAAAAAGCCTAAAGTTTGGACAAATTCTATCCCAATAGACGACTCTGCTACACGACAGCCGTACAACAAAATATCTGCATTGGGTTGCAAAACCGATTGCCAATGGCGAAAAATATCCGCTTGTTGCAACAAACTGTCTTGCGTCAAGGTGCTATTCCCCACACTCAAACGGCCGTCGCTGGCGTGGGATAAAATATGGATTGCCGCAATTTCATTGTGCGCCAACACTGCCGCGTTGATTTGACTGACCCCGTTTTGATCCGCGCTTAATAAAATCACTTCTATATCATTGTGTTGCATTAAATCTTGCAACAAAACCTCATAACCGTTTAAACGAGAATCCACAAATACTAATGTAGTTCCTTTCGACTCCGTGTCGTTCAATACGCTCTCTGTTCCCGTCTCAGAAGGACTCAATGGTAAATCATCAAGTGATTGAATTGCCTTGATTTGGGTCGATAATCCGCTGCCTTGCACCGCAAAAACTTGAATCGTGCTGTCACTGTGATTTGTAGCAAAATCCGTTTGTTGATAAGCGTGCAAGGTGTCGGCGGTCAAATAATCCCCACCCAATTGTAGCCCATTTTCCGTTATTTTCCCCAAAACGTAAACATTCATCGCTTGGGTTTGCTGGGCGAATTCGCTTTGTATCTGCTGTAAACCTGACTGATCGTTGTCCAAAACCACAACATGCAGCGTCGCCAAAGACACGCCCGCTTGTTCTAACAAAGGCTGGTAATCCACCTGACTGTCCACAAATAACCAAGTACTTATCGCAGGCGGATCAGCCGTCACTGCGACGGTTTCTTGCGTAGAATCAATCGCCTCTGTGGCATTATCACGGGATAGCGTGGGATCAGTGCGGGCTTCGCGTGCCGTCGCGGCATCCAGGCTTGCCAAAGCCTGCGCCGCCGCATCCACCAATACATCATCGGGCGGTGCAATCATTTCTGCATCCACCATGGCCATGGCCATTAACGGATTCGCGCTTAATAAAACCCGTTCTTCTAAACGTTCAAATAATAAATTGGTGTGTTTCTTACCCATCACATTAATCCCCAAAATAAAAACTATCGCCGTGCAGAGATGCGCTTAAATCATAAAACTATTCACGATGTGAAACGGGTCTAATTTTCAGAATGGGTAAATCAAGCCCTTCTAAAGAATCTTCCTCTGTTTCTTCCACAATTTCTAATTTATTAACCGTGAGCAATTGACCTTGTGCGCGTTGTAAATTCATTAATGAAACATTATAAGCAATATAGCTCATTAAAAACGCGTGTTCGCGTTGCGTTAAATTGGCTTGTGCATCTAATAAACGTTGTAAATCGGTTTGTTGATTTTGGCTTAATTTACGCCGATCCGATAAGGTGTTTAAATGGGCTTCACTGGCTTGCATCGCGGCATAAGCACTGTTAAATTCTCGAAATGCCGTATCGACTTCCCGCGCTGCCACTTGCACTTCTAATAACACCGTATCAATCGTGGTTCTTAATTGCGAAACCAATTGACGCACTTCTAATTGACGGCGGCGTTCTCTGGCTTTTGCCACTTGATTATCCAAAGGCATATCAAATAACAAACCGACGGAATAACCTGGCCCGCCAATATCAAATTCATTTTTAAAAGCTTGGTTATAATCTCGGTCGCCTTCTAATCCTGCCAAATAACCTGTTAAGATAAAATCTAAAATCGGCAATATTTCCTTTTCTGCCATTTGCAAACGAATCACGCCCGCTTTTAACTGTTTAAACGCCTGTTTAATTTCGGGACGATGCTGTAAAGCGCGTTGTACGGCGTGGCTTAATTCCACCGCATGAGCGGTTAAAACAGGATTATCATTAGGAATTAATTCTAATTCTCGCGTTAAAGGCAAATCAGGGCTATTAATTAAAGCTAACAATTTCCCTTCGGCATTGCGCACGGCTTGTTCAGCGCGAATGCTATCCGTTTGACGCACGGCTAATGTGGCGCGTGCCATTTGCAAATCACTGGCGAGGGTATCAATGCCTAATCGAGCGGCTAATTCATCGACTAACGTTTGCGTTTCGGCCACTAATTTTTTCTTTTGTAACAAATTCGCCCGCTCTAAATATAAACCCCAATAAGAACGGTGAATTTCTAACAAATGCGCTTCCGTTTGCCGCACAAATTCATCTAAAGCAATCTCATGATCCACTTTCGCCACAGCAATCGTGCTGTCGTTATAAGTAATTCCGCTGCCATTTAATAACGGTTGACGAAAACTTAACGCCAAACGCGCATGACCTTGATCGTGGGGAATTAAAAATTCTGAATTATTATCCAATACGCCAAGCCGTTGCGATAATTCGATTTCTCCCCCAGTAATCAATGGTTTACGAACACCTGCTTTCACAAACCATTCTTCTTCTTTAAAACGGCCTTGACTGCGGCCCGTTTGTAAAGTGCTGCCGATGGGTTCATCTTCTTCTCGATAAACCGCTTCAGCAAATGCGTGTAAATCAAAACGCCCTTCAGCCTCGTCAATTGACGTGCGGCGAATCAAAGGCAAATCGCTAAATACTCTAATTTGATGCGAATGATTGGCCGCCGCAATAAATAAATCCGATAAAGTCGCATAAGTCGGCTTGGTATTTTTATTAAAAGATTGCTTTAATAAATCCTGCCACCATGCTTGATAACTTGTAGGAATGGGCGCGCTCACGTCACCAGAATTTTCTGTTAATGTGGGCGTTAATGCCGTGCCAGAATTTTCTGAAGTTTCAGTGATGTCACGAGAAACCGCAGGCGAAGATTGAGCGTGTAAATTCACCTGATAATTGAGCAATTCATTGTCTAATTTCAGGGCTTTTTCTTGATATTCTTGAATCAATGGATCGCTCAAACGTTCATAACGCTCTTCCCAATGTGCCGTACTGGCACAGCCGCTTAACGTTAAAACAGCCGCAATACTGCCTGTTAATGGTTTTAAAAAATTCATCTTATTGAAATCCTTAGAGATAATAACCAAATTCATAGCCATTCATGATTTATCTGTAAAACAATAGATTCAATAGCCCATTTTAAATTCTATGAGATAAAATCACGCCATAAAAATCGTAACAATTCAGCGATTGATAAAATTGAATGCAAAAAATATTCCAGAAAAAATTCTTTTAAATCAATGGATTAATATTAAGAAAGGGTTAAACCTGTGTTAAGGTTTCATAATAATTTGGCGTGTGCCATCATTATTGCTACTACATAATCGAAATAGACGAGCAAGCAGATGGGCTTTTTCATGAAGGGATGAACTGAACTTTAGCAAAAATGAGCGATAAAAGCAGCAGTTTTTTAAAAAAATCGCGTTAATTTAAATTTAACAAAAGTATGAAGTCGATCTGAATTCACTACATTAAATCCAACGGATCAACATCCAACGACCAACGTGTGCTTACACTTCTTTGCTTTTGCTGTAATGCAGATAACCATTGCGGTAGAAAACGTTGTAATAAATTCCGCTGTGACGATTGAATTAATAATTGCGCATGATAACGATTTTTGCGCTTTATCATCGGCGCAGGAACGGGACCTAATAAACGAATCTGTGAATTAAAATCAGGCAATTGTTCAGCGGTATATTTAGCCTGATTTAAAAACTCTATGGCAAGCTCTAATGTTTTCGCCCCTACACGCAATAAAGCCAAACGACAATAGGGTGGTAATTGGGCATTCAATCGCTCTGTTAATGCAGATTCGGCAAAAGCACCATAGCCTTGTTGAATTAAACAGTGTAATAAAGGATGCTCAGGGTGATAAGTTTGAATCAACACCATTCCGGGTAACGCCTCACGTCCTGCGCGTCCTGCGACTTGTATCAGCAATTGTGCCATGCGTTCAGTGGCGCGAAAATCGATGCTAAATAATCCTGCATCAGCATTAATAATGCCCACTAAAGTCACCGCAGGAAAATGATGCCCTTTAGCCAACATTTGCGTGCCTAATAAAATATCAATTTCTTGCGCATGAATTTTGGTTAATAAATCATTCATTTCCTGATAAGAAGGCGTGGTATCACTGTCAATACGCGCAATGCGAGCATGGGGAAATAATTGTTGTAATTGTTCGGCTAATTTCTCCGTCCCTTGTCCGATAGGATGCAGGGAATGCGACTGGCATTGTGGGCAATGAATCGGTACATTCTGTACATAATTACAATGATGGCAGCGCAATTCTCGCACATTATCGTGATACACTAAATGCGCATCGCAGCGTGGACAATCCGCAATCCAGCCACAAGAGTAACACATAAAAGTGGGCGCATAGCCGCGTCTGTTGTAAAATAAAAGTACTTGTTGCTTTTCTTGTAAGCAGTATTGTATATTTTTTTGTAATTCTGGTGAGAAAGGAGAGTGACGCGGTTGCTGTCGCATATCGATGACGCGATAGCTGGGATGTAATGCGTTTCCTGCGCGTTCGGGCAGGTGAAAATAATGGTAACGCTGCTGTTTTGTATTATACAAACTGTCTAATGACGGCGTGGCACTGCCTAGTATCACAGGAATTCCCGCTTGACGCGCCCGCCACACCGCGACATCTCTCGCGGAATAACGGAAGCTATCTTGTTGTTTATACGCAGGATCATGCTCTTCATCGACAATAATTAACGCGGGTTTGGCGAGAGGAATCCACACGGCAGATCGAGTACCAATAATCACCGTCGCTTGTCCATCGCGTGCCGCTAACCACGCATGAAGTCGTGTGGTATCAGGGAGTTGCGAATGTAAAACAACAAGAGCCAGCGGTAAACGTTGCTGAAATCGCGCCACCATTTGCGGTGTTAAATTAATTTCTGGCACTAACACCAGAGCTTGTCGTCCACTGTGCAACACGATTTGTAGTAATTGCAAATACACTTCCGTTTTACCACTTCCCGTTACACCGTCTAACAAACAGGGATAAAACTGCTGCGCATGGGCGCACACCGTATGGACAACGTGTTGTTGGGCGTGATTCAGTGGCAAAGGGGGGTGAATTTCTGAGGGGGATTGTTTGGGTAAGGGCGCAATCCAGCCGCGTTTTTGTAATGCGCGCAACGTGGGGCGTGGATTCGATAAGGCTAAAGCCAGCGTCGATTCATCATATCCTATGGGAATATTTTTTAATAAATCCAATAAAATAGCGAAACGTTGTTGATGCGCGGGAAAAGTGTTATTGGCGTGTTTTCGCCCTTCTTCTGTCAGACACCATAACACATCGGGTGGTAATTCAATATGGGTCGATGCCCCTGCCATCATTTTTGGTGGTAAAGTGGCCGCGATCACTTGTCCCAACGGATAGCAGTAATATTGACTCGCCCACGCATACATTTCTAATAGCGGTTTAGGAATCAGTGGCACAGTATCTAAGCATTCGTAAGCCGTTTTTAACTCTGGGTAGTCAGAATGGGTTTTTATCGCCACAATCATGCCCACACATTCCTGTGTACCAAATGGCACGCGCACCCGAATGCCCGCTTGTAACTGTGTTTCAGACGCATGGAGCGGCGGATGGTAATCAAATAATGGATTGAATAATGGCACGGGAATGGCCACTTGAAGAATTGGCATAGGCTTGTTTTTGCAGAGAATTTATATTTTTAATGCGAATCGGTTCGACGACGACGCGCCCGTTCAAAATCCAGCCATTGCCGTTCTGTAGCGCGTTGTTGTTCGGTGCCGGGGCGACAGGTCGGTGGCGTGGGCGATAAGCCTTGTTGTTGTAATGCGCGAATGATTTGTTGTAAACGTCGCTGGCGGGCGGTTTCGTCAATGGTTTGTTCAAAAAAGCCGATATTTAAATGCGCCGCTAAAGTATTTTCTCGACGGGTTTCAGGTTGAATAATCGTGACAATTTCATCCCCTTGATAATTGCGCAATTTAAGGTGCATTGCCCGACGATAATCTTCTTGGGCATAAGTGGCATCAATCACTTCCCATCCCGCATTGGCTAAAGAATGGCTAATGATTTGTCCCATATTGTGACGTAATTGGGAGGCAATGAGAGCGGCTTGGGCATCGTGAGTTAATTGGGATAATTGTTGTTGCTGTTGCTCTAATTGCGCAACCATATTTTTTAATTCTGCTAAGGGTAATTGTGAAGTGGAGAAATATTGAGTTAAATCATTTAATTTTTGTTCTAATTGGCTTAATTTTCCCTCTGTCCAATAGTCAATATCGGCTGCAATTAAAACTTCTTGTTGTCCCGAACGGATACGAAATTGGGCTTGTTTCTGCACATCAATTTTAGCGCGTAATTGGTCTACATGATGTTGTATTAATCCCTGCCATGCCGTGTGGATAAACTGCCCTTGTTCTAATTCAAAAAAATGCTGTTGTGCGCGTAAATAGGCTTCGTGACTGGTGGCTAAAGCCGCTTGATAATAGCCGCGTTGATAATATTGATCGCATTGGGTGAGGGTTTCATCTAAACTATTTAAAAAGCCCACGGGTTGATAATCTAACCCAGAATGGGCAGCTAATTGTAAGCCTAAACGACGCAGGCGATTTAACCATAATTCGGCTAAGGTATCTTCGGTTTGTCGCCGTTCTAATTGGCTTTGATATAAACGACGATATTGTTGTTGAAAATGGCGTTGTTGTTCAGCTAATCGGCAGGTTAATTGTTGTTCAATTTGTTGTAAGCGATGGGCTTGTTGATTTACAGGATAAGTGGTTAAATCGGTTAATTGGGTTTGTTCTTGCTGCAATAATTCTTGCAGTGTTTGGCGTTGTTGCTGTTCTAAATTATCTAGGCTTTCTGTGGCGTGATTTGAGTGGGAATCTAATGGCGAATGATGGGACGAATTTTCTTGTAAATTATTTTCTTGTAATTGGGGCAAGTGGCGTTCTAAAAATTGGCGAAATCGCTGCGCCGATTCTGCCAAACGTTGGGCTAAATCAGACTCAAAATCATTCACCTGCTCACAATGAGCCAGTAAGCGTTGTCGTTTATCGGCATTTAATTTAACGTAACTGTCTTTAATTCCGCTCATGTTGCTTTCCTTTTTTGCGGTATGATGTCATGAAAAAAAGCCTCTCGATTAGGGGCTAACTTAACCGATATAATGGGGTTTTGTCAATTTCTACTGATAGGAGAATGATTAATGTCTGTTTTATGGTTACAATTGCGTCGTTATTTGATGCGTTGGTTTTTGGGCAGTAGTATTATTGTTTTTTTTATGTTGCATGTCATGTCGCCGCCATCGTCTTTATTTTCATGGCAATTTATTCATAATTTGGAACGGGATTTATATGATTTACGGTTAAATGTGGCGGCTGCTTCTGTTGTGGATGATCGCGTTATTATTGTGGATATTGATGAGAAAAGTTTAGCAGAAATTGGACGTTGGCCGTGGAATCGACAAATTTTATCTCAATTGGTGGATCGTTTATTTATTGATTATGAAATTGATTTGTTAGGATTAGATATTGCTTTTCCAGAAGCAGATAATAGTTCTGGTTGGTCGCAATTGGAGGTATTAGCCAATACTTTATTGAAAGATCAAGATGGTTTTTTAGCGCAATTACCAGAGATTAAAAAGCAATTAGATTATGATCAACAATTCGCAGATAGTTTGCATCATCGGCGAGTGGTATTAGGGTTTTCTTTTGCCACTTTAGAATCGCGTATGGAAAATGTGCAAGCAGGCTTATTGCCTGAACCTTTATTAACTGCGGAGGAAGTGCGTTTATTACCGTTAAAATATGAATCGGCTAATGGTTATATTGCGAATTTGCCGTTATTGCAAGCCAATGCGTTGGGCGCGGGACATTTTAATGTCAGTCCTGATGTGGATGGCGTGGTGCGGCGCGTTCCCATGTTGCAAGCCTATCAAGGTGATTTATATGAATCATTAAGTTTGGCGATGGCACGAGTTATTTTAGGAGAACCCACAATTGAATTGGGTTTAGAAAAAGGATCGGGCGGTTATCATCGTTTAGAATTCTTACAATTGGGTGCAAGAAAAATTCCTGTCGATGCTTATTTGCGGACATTAATTCCTTTTCGTGGCCCACAAGGCAGTTTTCCTTATCTTTCTGCCAGTGATGTGTTAAAACAACGGGTATCTGATCCCCAATTATTAAAAGATAAAATCGTGTTATTAGGCACGACCGCACAAGGTTTATTGGATTTGAGAACCACGCCTGTGGCCACGGTTTATCCTGGGGTGGAAATTCATGCGAATTTGTTAGCGGGTATTTTAGATCATCAATTGATGGATCAACCCGCTTATATTGTGGGAATGGAATGGATTATTTTGGTGTTATCGGGTGTGTTATTGTTATTTTTATTGTCTTTGCTTTCACCATTGTGGGCAACGGTAAATACGGTTTTATTGGTAACAGGTATTGTGTGGTTTAATGTAATGGTCTGGGAACAGCTTAATTTAGTCTTGCCTTTGGCGGCCACTTTATTAATGATCCTTAGTTTATTTTTATTTTCTATGTCCTATGGTTATTTTATTGAATCCAGTCATAAACGGGCAATGGCGCATTTATTTGGGCAGTATGTTCCACCTGAATTGGTCGATGAAATGAGCCGCGATCCCAGTTCTTTTAATATGCGCGGAGAAAATCGGGATATGACGGTGTTATTTTCTGATGTGCGCGGATTTACGACCATTTCGGAAGGATTAGAGCCACAAGAATTGTCTGAATTAATGAATGAATTTTTAACGCCAATGACGCGCATTATTCATGAACAACGCGGCACAATTGATAAATATATGGGTGATGCCATTATGGCATTTTGGGGCGCACCATTAAGAGATGAAAAACATGCGCGTCATGCTTTAGATGCGGCAATGGGAATGGTGCAAACTTTAGAAGCAATGCAACCGCAATTTAAAGCCCGCGGCTGGCCAGAAATTAAAGTGGGTGTGGGTTTAAATTCGGGTCCAATGAATGTGGGCAATATGGGTTCACAATTTCGGATTGCTTATACGGTGATGGGTGATGCGGTTAATCTTGGATCGCGTTTAGAAGGCTTAACCAAGCAATATGGCGTGCAGATTATTGCCAGTGAAACCACGGTCGCGGCGGTGCCTGAATATGCGTTTAGAGAATTGGATCGGGTGCGGGTTAAAGGTAAAGATTTACCTGTGGTGATTTATGAGCCATTAGGCGCACGGGATCATTTAACGGAGTCTGTTATTTCCGAGTTAGTTTTATATGAAACCGCATTAACGCATTATCGAGAACAGCATTGGGAATTAGCACGGCAATTACTGTTACAATTACGCGAACAATCTCCAGAGCGTTTATTGTATAGTATTTATTTAGAACGTATTGATTATTTCAGTCATAATCCCCCCGGTGAGGATTGGGATGGGGTTTATACGTTTACGACTAAGTAGGTGGCTGAGTGTTACATGACGGAATGGTTGCGTAACACTTAGTATTGGGAATCAGCACTATACCAAAATTATGTGAGATATAAAAACAAATTAAGTTTTAATATCTACCTAGATATTAGGTATAAGATACTGTTTAATTTTATTAAACTTAAACACTTTACCTGACAAAAAGGTCTCAAACATACTAGTGACTTCTTTAAAGCTTGATAGGCGATGAAAATTCTTTCTGACCCAATTCTTACCTTGAAGCCAAATATCCTCGACTGGATTTTGCTCTGGGGCATTAGGTGCAAATCTTAATAAACGAACTTTCCATTCTGATTCTGGAAGTCCCCCATTTAATTTCTCTAAATAAGTTCTTAAACCTTCAGAACGATGATAACTTGCACCATCCCAAATAATCACATGACGGGCTTCTTTATATCTGTAAATGAGCCAGTTAATAAAGTCTATCGTATATTTTGTATCAGCTTTCTTTGCCCTATCTAAAATAAATTCTCCCGTATAAATATTCACCGCTCCATACCACGTTTGAGAAGTGCGATAATTACTCATCTTTATTGACGTTCTTTCTCCTTTTTTCGACCAAACATAACCACAAATATCTCCCCACAACTGATGGCTTTCGTCTTGCATCCAGTACATTACCTCTCCACTTTCTATCTGTTCACGCTCCTTATCTATTAAATCCTTAATCTCTTTTTTTTTAGCTTCCACTTTTACCTCATCTTTTGCCGAATTCTCTTTGTGTGTCTTCTTATAACTTAAATTCGCTTCTTCTAATAATTTAGTATAAGAAGTATTTGAAGAATAGAAAACATCATACTCCTCTTTTAAGTATCTCTTTAGTTCCTCTATTGTTATTGTCTTCTTTTCTTGTATCCAATTAATCACATCTTCTCGTTCACGCGGCTTTAAATACCCTGGTGAGCCTTTATACGCTAACTTTAATCCTTCAACCCCTGACGCTAAATAAATGGCTTTCCATTTATCCACAAATTGCACACTGACACAACACGCTAAAGCCGCTTCCGCACGCACAAAACCAAGCAAAGACATTCTTACTGCCATCGCTCGCTTCACTTCTCTCGCTTCACCTGTTGACATTAATTCTTCTAAATCTTCATATCTTTTGTTCATTATTCTCTCCTATTTGAAAAGTATTATTATACGACTCTGAAAAAATTGGTATATATTCTTTAATTTGCTCATTAAAAAATTTTAATTGAGGTAAAAATTAATGATTAATTATCCCTATTAAATCTCTTGTAAGAATAAATTTTTCTGCCTATACTTAAAATATAACGTATTTCTTTAAATCAGATTTTCCTGTTTTCTAAACCGCAATCCATCTACCAATGGATTAGCCAACGCAAGAGCTGGTTCTTGCTGTATTTATCAAACTGGGGAATGATCATGAAAATTTACAGGTTAAAGGAACATCAAAATGTATTGATAAGCGTTGTTATGATTCTAGGTTTGATGGTGTTGTTGCTGCCACGCGAACTCAAGGCAGATATGGAATCGCTCCTGTCTCAGGCGCAGGAGCATTTAAACCACGCTGCGACAGAACGCCGAGATTTAAGCGGCCGTTCGTGGAGTCATGTTTTTACGGTCACGGCTGCGTTTAATGAGGGCAACACCTGTGACACAACGCCGCGTCCTCCGCTACCTTCAAGATCAGCCACGTTAGGAACAGCAGGTTTGGTGAAAATAACCCACTATGCCACGCCGGGCAAGCAAGGCGATTACCATGTCAGAGGACAGTGGGATTACTGGCGAGACCCTTTCTATTATTTTGGGAATTGTTCAGGCTGCATGAGAAAATGGTATGTCACACTTCCCGACCCCAATCCCACCCAGTCTGAAAGATTATCCATGATCATCTATGAGATCGGTGAAGAACAAGCGCAATATCCACTTGAACTTCAAATTAAACAGACCGCTGACCTGATCATGGGCGCATCTTGTGGGCCATTGCTGGCTGGAATCAATGTGGTTTCTGTCGAATTTTCTCCACACAATCCGCAAGCCACTCAAAGCGGTCAATGTACGGCTTGTACCTCAGAAACAGAACAGAAATTAGTTCACAACTGGAATACCTCTAGTTGTGGTTTGACCAATACGGTACGATTTAATTTAGAAAAACCCTCAATAGTCAATACCATAGGCGTTTGGTATAACACCAGAGAAGGCGGGGCTTCGCTCAGTTACCAATTGTCGGGGCCAGTTTCTATGCAGGGAACAACCCAAAATGAAGGCTGCGATCCCTATCAAAGTCAATGGTGTGAAGGCGTATTCGATGTGCGTCGTTCATTCCCCGCAGGTGATTACGTATTAACCACAACGGCATCTGCGATATGTCAGAATTCAGGATCAGCAGGGAATGGATTTATTACCGTGAAAGGTTGTCATGGGGCTTGTCCGGAGGGAATACTCGGTGCAGAAGATTGCAAAGCCAAATACAATCCCGTGTTATCACGAGTTATTATACCTTGTCTTGATGTTCCCGATGGTTCTGGCAATGTCGGCACTTATTATCTGGAAATGCAACAACAACCCGGGACTTTGAGTTTTGAGTTAGACCTTGCTAGTATTCGTTTCCGTTAAGATTTTTAGCCAACGAGGGATCGCGCCCATAAGACACGCTTACAATTGGATATAGGATATTTTGTTTGTAGGGACTTGTGGGCGTGGCGCGTTATCTCGTTCCCACAAGTTTGTGGGAATGCCGTTCCGACGTGCCACGTCATTATTCAAGATACTGAAGAAACACAAGATGAAACGGAGTTTTTGTTACGCCATTCTGATAATCGAGCGAAATTATTAACCGGACTCAATAGTCAAGATTGGGTTGAAGTCGATCTGGCAACGATAGAAAAAAATGCAAATTCTCTTTGAAGTCAAGGCGTTTGAAGAATATAATGATTGGGTGCGCATGGATAAGATGGTCAAAGTAAACAAAAATTTTTAACCTCTAAGGAATAATCATATGTTAATTAAAAAATTACACGTTGAAAAATTTTTAAGTCTTAAAGATATTACTGTAAGCTTTAAGCGTTTGACCATTATTGTGGGTGCAAATGCGAGCGGTAAAACTAATGTTTTAAGTGCCTTAGAATTATTAAATAAGTTAATGTTAAGTGAGGGGTTGCCTTCAGAAGAATACATAAACAGACAGCTTTGGGCGGGATGTAATAATTCAGAAAAACATTTACAATTTGAAATTGAAGCAGAAATTGAAGGTAATAAGATGGAATATATATTATCTTTGCAAGCTGCTAATAAAAGAATATATCTTGAACAGTTTTTCATAGAAGATCAAAAAATAATTGATATAAAAGAAAACAGTGGTATTGTTTTTGATGAAAAAGGGGGTAATAAAACCAGTTATAGTGATGAGAAAATGGCTTTAAGATCGGCTGGTTCCTATGGCGAAAAACCTATTACTAGAAAATTTTCTGAATTTCTTAAAGACTTTAAATTTTATAATTTTATGCCTGAGATAATTAGAAGTGACAGTATGGCTTCTATAATGGGTAAAAAAAGTCCTTTACCTTCTATTTTAGATGATGATGGTTCTGTTTTACGCGGAATTTTGCTTAATTGGCATGAAAACTACAAAGGTAAATTTGAATCCGTAAGTGAGCTATACCAATTTTTTCAGAGTCGTATAATAATACTTTTCAAATAGGAGAGAATAATGAACAAAAGATATGAAGATTTAGAAGAGTTAATGTCAACAGGTGAGGCGAGAGAAGTGAAGCGAGCGATGGCAGTAAGAATGTCTTTGCTTGGTTTTGTGCGTGCGGAAGCGGCTTTAGCGTGTTGTGTCAGTGTGCAATTTGTGGATAAATGGAAAGCCATTTATTTAGCGTCAGGGGTTGAAGGATTAAAGTTAGCGTATAAAGGCTCACCAGGGTATTTAAAGCCGCGTGAACGAGAAGATGTGATTAATTGGATACAAGAAAAGAAGACAATAACAATAGAGGAACTAAAGAGATACTTAAAAGAGGAGTATGATGTTTTCTATTCTTCAAATACTTCTTATACTAAATTATTAGAAGAAGCGAATTTAAGTTATAAGAAGACACACAAAGAGAATTCGGCAAAAGATGAGGTAAAAGTAGAAGCTAAAAAAAAAGAGATTAAGGATTTAATAGATAAGGAGCGTGAACAGATAGAAAGTGGAGAGGTAATGTACTGGATGCAAGACGAAAGCCATCAGTTGTGGGGAGATATTTGTGGTTATGTTTGGTCGAAAAAAGGAGAAAGAACGTCAATAAAGATGAGTAATTATCGCACTTCTCAAACGTGGTATGGAGCGGTGAATATTTATACGGGAGAATTTATTTTAGATAGGGCAAAGAAAGCTGATACAAAATATACGATAGACTTTATTAACTGGCTCATTTACAGATATAAAGAAGCCCGTCATGTGATTATTTGGGATGGTGCAAGTTATCATCGTTCTGAAGGTTTAAGAACTTATTTAGAGAAATTAAATGGGGGACTTCCAGAATCAGAATGGAAAGTTCGTTTATTAAGATTTGCGCCCAATGCCCCAGAGCAAAATCCAGTCGAGGATATTTGGCTTCAAGGTAAGAATTGGGTCAGAAAGAATTTTCACCGTCTATCAAGCTTTAAAGAAGTCACTAGTATGTTTGAGACCTTTTTGTCAGGTAAAGTGTTTAAGTTTAATAAAATTAAACAGTATCTTATACCTAATATCTAGGTAGATATTAAAACTTAATTTGTTTTTATATCTCACATAATTTTGGTATATTAGAAAGTGTGTTGCATTGTAAGCTTGAACGTTTGCCAAGTAATGAAGAGGTTGGGTTACAAGAGGGTTATGAAAAACTAATTCCACTAAAAAGAGCTTCTGACGGTACTTTAAGACTACTGGCTTATTATACCTTATTAAACCAAGATGAATTACCTAAGTTAGTTGCTATTGAAGAACCAGAGCGTAATTTACATCCCGCTGCATTAGAGGGAGTTGCAAATTTATTACAAAAACTCTCCCGACGCACCCAAGTTGTTATTACTACCCATAGCTCACAGTTACTAGATGCGCTTACCCTTAATGCTGAAGACTTAGATCAAGATATTGAAGTTGTTTTATTACAAAATAAAAAAGGAGAAGGGACAACTGTGCTTGATTTGAATCAAGCAAGAGAAAAACAACCCGCTTTTCAAGGTTGGATAGAAGATTTTGGTATTGGCAGCGCAATATTTGACAGCAAGTTGATTTAATTATGAACAATAGTGTGCCACACATTACCTTATGGGCATTAGAATCTGATTATGATGCCAAGACTATAAAAGTTTTTGCTGAAAAGATTTTAGCAATTGAAAACAAACTGGCTGAAATTCAACCGTTAGGTAAACCACAACGTGCTGTCATTAAACAAGGTGCTGAAGGCTTAAAAAAAGCGGTTAAAAATTATCTAATGCAGAGCCAATGTGTTATTTTTATTATTGATCGAGATGGGCCGATGTCTCAAGCTGAAAGACGAAAACAAGACAACTCGCTCATTAATCAAGTTAAAGAAGTTTTACAAGTAGAAGATTTTGCTAATAGAGTCTATCTATACCAAAAAGATAGGGTTCGTAGAATCCTTATTTTGTCAGAATCAAAATTTGCAGACACAAGAATTTTCAAAATTTATTCTTACAAGTCGTTTATTTTAAACAGATTTTTTATTCTTTAATTCTGAAAATCCTAAAATTCTGTAAATTCTGATTCTGACAGAAAAATTTTATGAATGACTTAATTTTGGTATAGTTGAAATAATTAATGAAATAGAAGCATGGCTATTAGTCGATTGTGTCGGTATTTTTTGCTATTTTGCTCAATCCAGATTACCAAAAGAGTGTAAAGCAGATATTTTCTCAGAAGTTTGTAGGAAGATATTACTTGAAAATAATAAATCACTAATCGGAAAATTTAGTTGTGGCGACACGACTAACATTGAAGAGGCTCAATCAGGCGGTAATGGGCCAAAAGAATATTTAACAAGATTTTCTGAAGAAATTTATAAGGCACTGCATAAAGGCGATAGACCTGATAAAGAAGCAAAATACCGAGAAAATAAAACTCCTGAACTAGCAGAATTTATAAAACTTGATAAGGCTGCAATTAATAAAAATTCTTCATTAGAAGACTTTAGAAAACATTTATTACAATGTTCTAAATGTTAAAAGTTTTATTTATGTATTGGATAATGTTAAAACATCTAGGCAGCTAATAAATTTAGTAGAAATGTGGATAATCCAGATTATTTTTGTTTCGGTACTTATATCAAAGTTGATAATGGAAATTACACGCGATTCATTCAATGGCAAAGGCGCGTTTTTTGCGCTACCATACCAAAGCAAAACCTTGGCAAGCGTAGCCCATCGGTTGCATTAGCACTTAAAGGGGAATTTCTCAATGAAAGCTATTTACCATTTAAAACCCAGTGAATTAACATACGACTTTGTAGATAAATTAAAACAACTGCATGGAAATTTAACCATCAACATTATTATTCAAGATACTGAAGAAACACAAGATGAAACGGAGTTTTTGTTACGCCATTCTGATAATCGAGCGAAATTATTAACCGGACTCAATAGTCAAGATTGGGTTGAAGTCGATCTGGCAACGATAGAAAAAAATGCAAATTCTCTTTGAAGTCAAGGCGTTTGAAGAATATCATGATTGGGCGCGCATTGATAAGAAAGTTTTTCAGCGTATATCAAAGCTGATAATAGAAATTACACGTGATCCGTTCAACGGCATTGGAAAACCCGAACCGTTAAAGCATGAATTAAGCGGTTGCTGGTCACGGCGCATTGATGACGTGCATCGTTTAGTGTATGTCGTTGAAGAAGACGTGTTGCGCATTATTTCATGTAAGAATCATTATTGATACGAACAAAAAAAAAAGGGCGTTTGGGGAGTTCTTTTACAGCCGCTCTAGCAGTATGGCTTTCGAGATACCACCGCCGCTGGAGCAACTAGATATACGGGATCATGGGAGCGAGAAAAAACACGGTTATAAAAGATTACACACGTCCTTATAAAGCTCTATGAGATGCTCAATAGTTAGGTCAATAATCGGCTCATACATAAACGAGTTAAGGTGTATGTTCGAACTGACTGTGATACTGATCTTTTCTAGTGTGGGAATAGCGGGTGCTAATGGGTCTGAGGATGAAAATTCTTTCATTAGACGGCCAAACTGATTTGTATCGTCGCACCAGTAACTTGTATCGTTCTTAATTCTTCTTAGCTCTTTGATTAAGAAAATTTCTGCTTTCATACGTATCGACATAGATAGAAGAACTTTGTCTTCCAACTTCAATCCATCACGTACGGGGTCATTGCAGATTTCATTCGACTTAGTAAAAAGCAAATCCGTTAATCGAGTGGAATTCTCTGTTTCGTAATGTGTACTAAAAAGGCGATTATAAACCCCCATATAGTCTCCGACAGTAATCTGCTCTGTATTTCTTTTCCAATGCAGCAAGCTTGTAAGTAATAGATAATCCCCATCTTCATCACCCTTAATGTATTCAATTAAATTGCGAGTAAATGGAATAGTGGCACAAAGAACAGTATCATCAGTATTTACTTTGTTTTTCCATACATTAATAAAGTAATTTTTTACTCCTTCCGCTTTTGTAAGGGTAATTGATGTGATACTACGGTTAGCCATAAGACATCTATCTCGATGAACAAAGCTGTTCGCTAGCGTCCGAAAAAAATCAAAATTATGAGTGAGAATAATCTGGTGGAAATTTGGGATATTTGTAATGTCTTTCAAATACTGGACTATTGCATGTTTGTTTTTATAGTCAAATGAATCGGCAATATCATCAATGATAAATAGTGTCTCCTGATTTGCTAACTTTCGCGCTTCCACTTCAAAAATAAAGTTGAGAAGGTAGAGAGATCGTTTTTCACCTTGGCTTAAAGTGCTTAACGTGTTAGTTTCAGACCGTGAGCATTCAACCGTATCAGAGCCATCTGTGAAAATAAATTTAAGTTTAGCTGGTTCTTTGCCTAATCCCGCTTGAGCTTGATTTGCTATAGCGAGTTGAAAGGGCATATCTACAAAACGATTATTGAAACGCTCTATTGCTTTAACCCAACGAGGAGTAGCTTGTGCGGCATCTGTTTCAATCTGTTTAATTTCGTGTTTACTTTCATAATATAGCTCCATGTAAGCTTTTGAATCAGCCTTATATTTAAGATAGACTCCCCAAAGATTTCTACGAAACTGAGCTTGATTATTCGGTTCTAGGTTACGCAGAAGATTTTCAATTCTGCCTGCTGAACGAGTTACAATAAGATCGATTAATGCTTGAGTCTGAGCATTTTTAGCAAGATTATCCCGAAGTTTTTTGAGTTTTGGGTTAGTGTCTATTTTTTCATAATAGATAGCTTTGAGTCTCTGTTGTAATGTTCTAGGAGGTGTGTCTGCTTTTGCAAGATTAAATACTCCCTTTTGGCAAAGAGTTCCACCCTGATTCAAAAACCTTTGATAGTGTTCAATAATTTGATAGTGTTCAATAAACTCCCGTACTTTTGGTATAAATTCTGGGCTTTGAAGAACTTCTATGGTTTCAGGGTTAAATATTGTTGCGTATTGTATTTTTGCGTATTGGTAAAAGCCAAAGTCATCGAAATCAGAAGTTGCTTTGATTTTCTCAATGCAAGTCGGAAAATCTGTCTCTTTCCAATCGGTTAGAATGGTTTTTTCAACATCATCTTTTCTGATGCCTGATGCTTTTTGAAGTGAAGTAATAAGTTGCTTTTTCAGTTTATCAAGCTCAAAATGAAGAGCATCATATCTAGCCTTATTTTCAGGATTGACCAGAATATTTGAAATAGCAGGACTGTCCGAGTTAATATCAATTTCCGACTTAAGAACATAAATCATCTCTTTTTGTATAGCTTTATTGTCAGATTTAACAACACAGCTTGATGGTCGGTTATAGCGTTCTTCTTTCGGTGAATCTCCTTTAGAAATTGCTTCAAAAGTCTTTGAAAAAGAAGTCTTCATCAATCCATTAGGTGCGTAAACAGCATAGGCTTTAACCTTAGAAGAGGTAAAGTCGAATTCTTTATCTAAAGATTGAATTCCGTAGCAGTTCTTGAGATTGACTTTAAGTTTGTCCATAACGCTTCCAATTTTATTTGGTTTGGTTGTATTTAGTAGGTAGGATATAAGCTGTTTTAAACCCAAAACACTTACTCCATCACTGGTTTTGGTTTAATTGCTCGCGCCACTTCTGGTATCTAACATACAACATTATCCGTATCTCAGTCAATATGGCACTTCTCAGTGGCGAGACTGTAAAATAACCTCGTTTTTTCAGTCTGAAGTGCGGGCGTAAGAAACGGGCTTTATCTCCCCCGTTTGCCTAAACCCCAAAACTTGTGTAACCTAAAGCCCATTATTCATCAAGTTGACCAAGCCTGCGTCACGTATTAATCCATTGAGGTTGCCATGTTAAGAATAGCCTTGTCTAAAGGCCGAATTTTCCAAGAAACCCTGCCCTTACTCGCTGCCGCTGACATTTTCCCCCAAGACGACCCCGACACGTCACGCAAATTAATCTTGGACACCAATCACCCCGACATCCAATTGGTGATCATTCGCGCCACCGATGTTCCCACCTATGTCGAACAAGGCGCGGCACATTTGGGCGTTGCAGGTAAAGATGTCTTAATGGAACACGGCGGCGATGGCTTATATGAACCCTTAGATTTACGTATTGCGCGTTGTCGTCTCATGGTGGCGGGAAAAGTAGGACATGAACCCCCGCACCGCCGCTTACGTATCGCCACAAAATACGTCAACAGCACCCAACGCTTTTACGCGGATCGGGCGCAACAAGTCGAAATTATCAAGTTATATGGCTCAATGGAATTAGCTCCTTTGGTGGGATTGGCGGATCGCATTGTTGATGTCGTGGACACAGGAAATACTTTACGCGCCAATGGCTTAGAACCGTTGGAAACCATCGCCGACATCAGTTCTCGTCTCATCGTCAATAAAGCCGCCATGAAAATAAAGCATCAAGCGATTCATCGCGTAATCACGCGAATGCAAGCCGCCATCGCTTCTCAGTGAAGCACGCCGCGGTTTGAACCCGTCTATGCGCTGAATTTTTATCTTAAATAACAAGAGGTTACTAAAATGTCTGCCCAGCCTGCGATACGTGTCTTATTCGCCAGTTCTGAAGTATTCCCTTTGATTAAGACTGGGGGATTGGCCGATGTCAGCTACGCCTTGCCCAAAGCACTGCACGCGCTGGGGCTTGATGTGCGGGTGTTACTGCCCGCTTATTCCAGCGTCAAGGCACAATTGTCTTGGGTAAAGACAGACATTAAAATTCCTCTTTTTTCCTTTTTACATCAAGCACCTGCCACCATTTTAGAAGCGCGTTTACCTGATTCTGATGTGCCGCTTTACTTGTTGGACTGCCCAATGTTATACCAACGCGAAGGCGGGCCGTATCAAGATGGCATGGGTAACGATTGGGCGGATAATGCCTTGCGTTTTGGTTTATTGTCGAAAGCGGCCGCGCTGTTTGGTGAGCATCAGTTTGATTTTAAACCTGATATTATCCATTGTAACGATTGGCAAACGGGACTAACGCCCGCTTATTTGCATTATTCACCGCGCAGTCAGGCGAAAACACTGATCAGTTTACATAATGTGGCTTATCAAGGTGTATTCGGTTCAGAAGTAATGGGCTTGTTAGAATTGCCGCCGGCCAGTTTTGGCATGTACGGTTTAGAATACTATGGCTTGGTTTCTTTCTTAAAAGCAGGGATTTATTATTCTAATTGGATTACTACAGTCAGTCCCACGTACGCGTTGGAAATTCAAACGCCCACTTTTGGTTATGGTTTGGCGGGTTTGTTGGCAGGGAGAAAACAACAGCTCACGGGGATTTTAAATGGCATTGATGATCATTGGAATCCGCATACTGACCCTTATTTAGCCCAAAATTACGACTTTAGCGATCAGTTAAAACAAGACAAATTCGCTAATAAAAAAGCCTTGTGTGATCGGGTGGGATTAAGTGCAGAAATTAACACGCCATTAATTGGCTTAATTGGTCGCTTAACCTATCAGAAAGGTATTGATTTAATATTGCCCGTATTAGACCAAATTTTAGCCGAAAAAGTCCAAGTGGTTTTATTAGGCAGCGGGGATAAAGGCATGGAGCAGCAGTTACAGGCTTTAGCCAGCCGTTATCCTCAGCAATTAAGGGTGACATTAGGTTATGACGAATCGTTGGCGCATCAGATTGAAGCGGGTGCGGATTTATTTTTAATGCCGTCGCGTTTTGAGCCGTGCGGTCTGAATCAGTTATACAGTATGCGCTATGGTACGCTGCCGATTGTGAGACATACGGGTGGTTTAGCCGATACGGTCACCGATGTCACACCGTGCCATTTGGATGCAGGCAGCGCAAACGGTTTTGTTTTTGCCGAAGAAACGCCTGAAGCTTTATTACAAACGGTGCGACGCGCATTAGTCTTATACCGCTGTCCTGAATTGTGGCACACTTTGCAACGTCACGGAATGCAACGCGATTTAACATGGACAGGGCGAGCCGCTGAATATCTCTCGCTTTATCAACAAGTAAAAGGTGACGATTTTAGCGGGTCATCCATTTGAATAATGTTGAGCGTGCCAACGTTGAAATTGGGGCGTGTGTTGATACGCCCCTGTTAAAATATAATCTAAGACTCGCGCTAAACGATAACTGCCAATCACCGCATCGATGCGTATGATTTCTTTTCCTTTTTTGTCAAAAAACACCAGTGTGGGCGCGAAGAAAATCTTTAATTGTGCTGCCCATTGTTGAGCGGTCATCATGTCGCCTTGTGGCGTAATCAGTGGTGTATCTGCACGGTGATCGAGTTGAATCACTTCCATTTGCTGCAAACGCGCCAACACGGCAGCATCTTGCAAGGGATGCGTATGCAGTACATCACAGGCATGACAAGAGCCTTCCTCAAAAAATACAACTAAAAAATGCTCACTGGCTTGATGGCGGCGATCTAATAAATAGGGCGGTTTGGCAAAAATAGCATGAGGATTTAATTCATTTAAATCGAAGACTAAAGGCGGATTGGCTTGTTCTAAATAATCCCGAAAAGATAAGCGGTGATAATGCGCCCCCACCACATAATCTAACGCCGCTCGAAATTGATAAGGCGGATAATATCCCCGCAAACGAAACACCTCTTTTCCCGTTAAATCGTAAAATAATAATGTTGGGGTAAATAAGGTTTTTTCTCGATTAGAAAAATCATGTTCACTGAGCGTTTTTCCTGCAAAATCAGTGACGGTTAAACTGCCCCAAATATCGATTGCCACGACGGAAAAATAATGAGCCGTGTAATGGGCTAAATTTTCATGTTCTTTCCAATTCACTTCTAATAAATATTCGCAATAAACACAATTATCTTGTCCAAAATAAAGAATTAATCCGATTTTTCCTTGCTGTTTTGCCAGTTTTACATCTTCAGCTAAGTCTAAAAAGCTGGACGAAAACCACGCGGGGGTGGATAAATGACGGCGTTTTGGCGTGTCATCGATGATAACACTTTGTGGCTCATTTTCAGTGTTCATAGAGTATCCATTCTTTCATGAGAAAGCGGCGGGAAATCAGGATGAATAGATAAATGTTGGGCTTGATAATTTAAAGTTGCCCATAGGGGAGCATTTAAACGTTGTTGTAAAGTCATTAAAACCGCAGCATCATGCGCTTGAGGTGGCGATAAATAATTGGCTATCCAACCTTGTAATAAACAACCATCTTTTGCAATCACTTCAGCCGTTAATAGGGCGTGATTAATGCAGCCTAATCGCATGCCGACCACGAGGATAACAGGAATCGTTAATGAACGTACTAAATCGGCTAATGTTTCTTTATCATTTAAGGGAACGCGCCATCCGCCAACGCCTTCTATTAAGACAATATTCGCATTGGTTTTGATTTGTTGATAATGCGCGGTGAGAGTGGCTACATCAAGCGATTTTTTTACTAATTGTGCGGCTAAATGGGGTGCAATGGGTTCTGGCAATGTAATGGGATTTACCTCGTGATAACTCAAGGGTTCGGTCATGGCGTGTTGCAAAGCGATGGCATCTGCATTACGCCAGCCTTCTGGAGACCATTCACATCCAGAGGCAATGGGTTTCATGGCCGCAGTACGGTGTCTTAACTGTTTGAAATGATGTAATAAAGCCACGGTACACGTGGTTTTACCAATTTCAGTGTCTGTGCCAGTGATAAAGTAGGTATGACGGTGAGGCATAAGCGAGTATTAAAATCATTGAGGTGGAAAGAATAGGCGTAAAATAAGGCAACAATCCCCGTTTGAATAGAGCAACTGCGGGTAAGCATGTTAATATTGACGGATTATATTTTTAATTCAGGTGATAAAAAACCATGTCGGCTTTGACAATAACTGATTTATGGAAAACGTATAAAAATGGTTTTACCGCGTTAAAAGGCATTGATTTGACGGTAAAACAGGGGGATTTTTTCGCCTTATTGGGTCCTAATGGGGCGGGAAAATCCACCACAATTGGTATTATAAGTGGTTTGGTTCGTAAAACAAAAGGGGAAGTCAGTATTTTCGATCACACCATCGATTCTGCCCCAGAATGGGCGCGGGCTAAAGTGGGTTTGGTGCCGCAAGAGTTTAATTTTAATCAATTTGAACCTGTCTTAAAAGTGGTGATGAATCAAGCGGGTTATTATGGCGTTCCACGCCGTTTGGCACGCGAACGCGCTACTTTTTACTTGAAAACATTGGGATTGTGGGACAAAAGAGATCAGGAAACCCGATCTTTGTCGGGCGGTATGAAGCGACGACTGATGGTGGCGCGGGCTTTGGCGCATGAGCCTGATTTGTTGATTTTGGATGAACCCACTGCGGGCGTGGATATTGAGTTACGTCGTTCGATGTGGGCTTTTCTAAAAAACTTAAATGCACAAGGCAAAACCATTATTCTTACCACGCATTATTTAGAAGAAGCGGAAAGTTTATGTCCTTATGTGGCTATTATTGATCGCGGTGTGATTGTGGAAAATACCACGATGAAACAATTATTATCTCAACTTCATTTAGAATCTTTTGTGTTAGATTTACGCACCGCTTTACCACCGCATTTTACGCTGCCTGAAGTCTTTAATTGGCGGTCTGTTGATGAACATACCTTAGTGGTCGAATTAGACAAATCGTTAAGTTTAAATAGGCTGTTTACTCATTTATCGGCGCAACATGTTGAAGTGGTCAGTATGCGCAATCAAGCCAATCGTTTGGAAGAATTATTTCTGCGTAAAATTGAGAAAAATGATGATGTCGGATAATTTAAATCGGATTTATTGGGTGGCTTTTATCACCATTTTGCGGCGAGAAACTTATCGCATTTTTTGGATTTGGCCACAAACTTTAGTGCCACCTGTCGTGACAATGTCTTTATATTTTGTTATTTTTGGACAATTGATAGGTCAGCGCATTGGGGAAATTAATGGCGTTCCTTACATTACTTATCTGGTGCCGGGTTTGGTGATGATGTCAGTGATCACAAATGCTTATGGTAATGTGGTGTCTTCGTTTTTTAGTGCGCGTTTTCAACGGCAAATTGAGGAAGTTTTAGTGGCACCAGTTCCCAGCCAAGTGTTATTACTGGCTTATGTGATGGGGGGGGTGATGCGGGGGTTATTGGTGGGGAGTATTGTCATGGGGGTGGCTCGGTTTTTTACGCCCGTGCCTGTGCATCATATTGCAGTGGTGATGGGGATTTTTATTTTAACGGCTTCGTTATTTTCTTTGGCGGGATTTATTAATGCAATTTTTGCTAAAAACTTTGATGATATTTCGATTGTTCCCACCTTTATTTTAACGCCGTTGACTTATTTGGGTGGGGTGTTTTATTCGATTGAATTATTGCCCGAATTTTGGCAATGGATGTCTTTATTTAATCCTATTCTTTATATGGTCAATGGCTTTCGTTACGGTATTCTTGGCGCTTCAGATATTGCTGTAGAATGGGCATTTTTATTGGTTATTTTGTTTAATATTTTGGGTTATTATTACGCCATATATTTGTTAGAAAAAGGAATGGGTTTACGCTCTTAATTATTGCTAAATAATCACTTTCTCTGCATTAAAATTTAGGTAAAATAATGAATTTTTTAACCGCTTCTTTTTCTATCTGTTTATGTAACAGGAGACCCGTGTTTTCGTGCTTGACAAGCGTATTTTTTATTTTGTTGGGCGTGTTGGCTTCTTGGGTTTGTTATGCCGTGGATAACGTCTATGAAGAAAAAAGCAACGAATATCAAGAACAAGCACGAGTCAGGGCATTAATGGCTTTGCCTTTGGCCGATTTGTTGGAAGTGCAGTTGATTGGTTTGGCTTCTGGGTTTCAACAACCGACTTTTTCCGCGCCTGCTTCTACGACGGTTATTACAGATCGGGACATTGAAGCCATTGGAGCGCGCAGTTTACAAGATATTTTGGAAACGGTGCCAGGGTTGCATTTGAGTTTGTCAGAGCCTCATTTTTCGCCAAAATATAATGTGCGGGGTGTGGTTTCAGATCGAAATTATGAAATTTTGATAATGGTTGATGGTGTCCCAGTGAGAAATGTGGTGAATGGAGGACGAGGATTGTGGCAACCGCCGCCTGTGCAATCGATTAGCCGTATTGAAGTGATGCGCACACCTGGTTCTGCTTTGTATGGTGCGGATGCGCTTTCTGGGGTGGTGAATATTATTACCAAGACATTTAACGAAGTCGCAGGGACTGAAGTGGGATTGCGAGCGGGTCGTTTTAATACGTATAACCCTTGGTTGTTGTACGGTGGGCGTTTTAATGGTTTTCAAGTGGCGTTTAGTATGGATTACATGAAAACTGACGGGCATGAAGAAACGATTCATGATGACTTACAAACGCTGTTGGATCAGGCAACGGGAACATCAGCCAGTGAAGCTCCCAGTCGGGCTTATTTGCAAGCAGAGCATCTTAATCTTCACGCCAATGTGATTAAAGATGAGTGGCGGTTGGATGTGCGCCATGTGTCCAGTCGCAATTTGGGCGCGGGCTTGGGGATGGCCACGATTATCAGCCCTGAAGAACATTTTAACGTTAAAGATACCCAAATTAATTTGACTTACCATCGCTCAGAATGGAAACCGAATTGGGATATTTTGGCACAGGCAGGTTATCGTCATTTTGTAGAAGATTTAAATAGTGTGTACAGCGCACGCCCTGAAACAGTACGCGGCGGCCAATGGCTTCCCTATGGTGCGCCCAACGAGATAGGTTCTTATCAACATCAGGCGCATTTTAATCTCAGTGCGATTTATCGTGGCTTTGAACAGCATACAATGCGCTTGGGGTTGGGTTATGCTTACTTGGATTTGTATGATACGCCGTGGCAGTTTTTGTTAGACAAAACAGTCCCTGTCATGGTGGATGTGCGCCGCTTGGGAATGACATTAATTCCTGAAAATATTCGACAAAATCGTTATCTTTTTGCGCAAGATACGTGGCGTTTTCATCCAGAATGGGAATTGACTTTGGGGGTGCGTCATGATTGGTATTCTGATTTTGAGGGGGAAACCAATCCACGTCTGGGCTTGGTGTGGGAAATGAACCCGTCTTTGACTGCTAAAATATTATACGGCACATCTTTTCGTGCGCCTTCTTTTATTGAAATGTATGCGGGAGAAAATCAGGCGATTGTCGGTAATCCTAATTTGAAAGCCGAAAAAAGCAAAACATGGGAAATCGGTTTTGATTATCGAATGACTTCAGATATGAATACCACATTGACTTTATTTGATTATCGGGTAAAAGATAAAATTCAACAACAATTAATCCCCAATCCAAACGCGGGCGTGACGCGAATTTTTTCTTATAATAATATTGAGACGCTACAGGGAAATGGTTTGGAATGGGAAGGGCGTTGGCGTATGAATTCACGAATGAGTGTTGCTGCGAATTATGCTTATGCTCGTGTGGAAAATGATCAAGGAGAAGCAGGCAATTATCCGCATCATCAAGTGTATTTGCGCTATGATTGGTTATTGGGAAAGAATTGGTTTTTAAACAGTTCATTGAATTGGATATTAGACCGAGATCGGCCAGTGAGCAGTATGCAGCCTCCTTTAGCGGATTATGCCACGCTTAATTTTTCCTTGCGTTATGCAGAATGGGCAGACACTTATTCATGGCATTTTGTGGCGGGATTGCGTAATGCACTTGATGAAGAACGCCGCGAACCCGGTGATGTGCGTTTATTCGGTGATTATCCCAAAGCAGGGCGCGAATGGTTTAGCGAAATTCGTTATCGCTTTTAGGTTGATGGAGGAAAAATCTTAGTTATTTTTGTGTTTTTTTCATTCTGTTATTTGAGTTTAGATTTATGCGTTTCTTTTATGATATTCGGGCTTTTTTTAGCCGCGTAAAAAGTTGGGACAGTATTGAGTCTGCTTTAGCGCAGAGTTTGCGTTTTAACACTCGTTTATATGAGGCAAAATTATTGTCTATTGAAGATAAGCAAAAATTGGAATTAATTAAAACCCTTAAATTAACCCGTGAATGTAAAAATGCAGATTTAACCAATGTAGATTTAACGGAACAGGATTTAAATCGAGTGAATTTGCAGGGTTGTAATTTGAATGGGGCTGATTTAAGCGAGAGTGATTTAAGTTATGCGTTTTTAGAAAATGCCACCTTGCAAGTAGCGACTTTATTTCGCACTTCTTTATTTCGAGCGCGATTGTGTGCGGTGGATTTAAATGGCGCGGATTTGCGAGAAGCGGATTTAAATAATGCCGATTTGCACACGGCACAATTAATTGCCGCAGATTTGCGTCAAGCGGATTTAAGCGAGGCGGATTTAAGCGAGGCCAATCTCAGCGAAGCCAATTTGCAAGGGGCGGATTTGCGTTGGGTGGATTTGTATAAAGCGGATTTGAGCGCGGCCGATTTGCGCGGGGTGGATTTAAGTGGCGCGGATTTAACGGGCGCGAATTTAAGTCATGCGAATTTGTCGCAAGCGATTTTATGCCGCACGGATTTAACAGATGTGTGTTTGGATTTTGCAAATGTGGAAGAAACTGTTTTTCAATCCGTCATTAATCCACCGCATCATAAAAATATAGTTAATCAGATTTTTTCTTAGTTTAAAAGAGTGGCTATTTCATGACTTTAATTCCAGATCGTTATGTGGTAATGGGCAACCCTATTGCGCACAGTAAATCACCACACATTCATACTTTATTTGCCCAGCAAACGCAACAAATTATGACGTATGAAGCGCATTGGGTGGCGGAAAGAGGGTTGTTTCAAGCCATTAAGCATTTTCAAGAAGAAGGTGGGCGCGGTTTAAATATCACTTTACCTTTTAAAACAGACGCATGGCAATTGGCACAACAACGCAGTTCTCGCGCAGAAAATGCAGGCGCAGTCAATACCTTATGGTTTGATTCGCAAGGGCAATGGGTGGGTGATAATACGGATGGTGTCGGTTTATTACGGGACATCACGGTCAATTATCAGCGCACGCTGGCCGATAAATCGCTACTCATTTTAGGTGCGGGAGGCGCGGTGCGCGGCGTATTAGGCATTTTATTAGCGCAACAATTAGGGCGTTGTGTTATTGCGAATCGCACTGTAGAAAAAGCCCAGTTATTAGCCGATTTATTTAAAAATTATGGCACCGTAGAAGCGATGCGTTATGAAGATTTAACAGGGCAGAAATTCGATTTAATTATTAATGGAACTTCAGCCAGTTTGCAAGGAGAATTGCCGCCATTACCGCCTCATTTATTTTCTGCGAACGGTTGGGCTTATGACATGATGTATGGTGCGCTTCCCACTGCTTTTATGCAATGGGCCTTGCAACAGGGCGCGGCGCGGGCTTTGGATGGTTTGGGCATGTTGGTGGAACAGGCTGCGGAGTCGTTTTATCTCTGGCGCGGAGTACGCCCTCAAACTGAACCGGTGATGATTCAATTGCGCCAAGAAATGCGCGCTAAAATAACCCAGCAAGCCCTTGAATTAGCTCCAGAATTCGGTGGCCCTGTGGGTTTAAATCCTGTTCGTTATGGCGATTGGGAGAAGGCGGGGCGATGTATTGATTTTTAATTCAATTCTACGTCATGTCCCAAACGTCGCGTAAAAATCTCACCTAAATAAGCCGTATTGGTCGCTAATTCATAGTGTTGCTTAACTTTTTCTCGTGCAGCAATGCCCATGTTTTGTGCCAATTCGGGATTGTGCATGAGGAATTTAATGGCATTGGCTAAAGCCACGCTGTCCGAAGGCGCGACCAGTAACCCTTGTCCTGCGCCGATTAATTCGGGAATGCCCGTGATATGCGTGGTGACGCAAGGAATCGCCATAGACATGGCCTCCATAAGTACGACGGGAACACCCTCTGCAAAACTGGCTAATACAAAGACATCCGCTTGACGGTAGTAATCTAAGATTTTATCTTGATTCACCGCCCCCGTAAAAAAAACAGATTCGGTTAATTGCTGCGCAGCAACGAGTTGTTTTAAGTCATCTTTATCAGGACCATCGCCCACAATATATAAACGAATCGATTCGCCCATTTGATGTAAATGGGACACGGCTTGAATTAAAATCGCCTGCCCTTTTACGGGAACTAATCGCCCCACACATAACGCCGTAAATACCGCATTTTTTTCTCTAGGATTAAAAGGAATAAAATGCGCTGAATGAACGCCTAATGGCGAAATTTCAAATTTATCCCAATGATCAGGTGAAGACACCGCCATTAATTGGCTGCGGGCAAATTGGCTAATGCAACAAATAAATGTGGCGTTTTTAATTTTTTCTGTTAATAAAAATTCATGCGTATTGTAAAACTCATCTGGCCCATGCACGGTGATCGAGTAATTAACAGGAAAAATTCGCGCCGCAATCAAGGCCACCGTCGCGGCCGCATTGGCAAAATGAACGTGTACATGCGTCAATTGCCGCTGTTGCATCCAATAACCTAACATGACCGCTTCGACAAAATAAAAAAAACCATAAGCAATTCGTTTTAAATCGGTTTTTCCCGTGCGCAATCCACACCACAGACCCCGAAAATAATGGCGCGGACGAGTACGCAATGTATGCCAATGCGCAGCCAATGCCCCACGTAATCCCGCAGGCTTAATGTATAAAGTTTGCGCCATTTCATCTTGTTCATCCGCGGTTAATTGTGCGGCGGAGCGGTCGGGTGCATTGACCGAAATCACTTGAATTTCAAAACCTTGCGCCCGCAAAAACTGCACTTCTCGCAAAATAAAAGTGTGCGAAATCGACGGATAACGACTGACCAGATAGGCCAAACGAACGGAAGAGGGAAAATTCATAATGATGATTTCTGCCATGATGAAATAAGTTGACCATAAAGTGTGATGCCTTGTTTTACTTTCGCCTCCCAACTGTACTCTTTTTCAACGCGCTCTCGTCCCACACGGCCGCGTTGCGCCCACGCTTCGGGATGTGCGACAATGTCTTTTAACGCCACTGCCAAATGGGTAATTACCGTTTCGGCGTTATCGGTCGGCAGCAATTGCCCGACATGATCATCGACCAATTCCGCAGGGCCACCTGCATTCAAGGCAATCACCGGCCGCGCACAAGCCATTGCTTCCAATAATACCCCGCCCCCCGATTCCCGCACCGAAGGCAAACATAAAACATGAGCTTGGTGCAAATACGCCACCATCTGTTCTGGAGTACAAATACCATGCCACGCGATTTTTTCTGCAATACCCAGTTGTGCGGCCATATCCATCCATGTGTCTTTTTGCGCCCCGACTCCGATAATATCCAGATGTAATGGCACGTGTGAGGCAATACGCGCCACCGCGTCTAACAACAAATTCACCGCTTTTAACGGAATCAATCGCCCAATGTAAACAATTCGCAACGGATAATCCCCACTCGGCGGCGGCGGATAAGGCGCAGGATGAAAACGGTGAATGTCCACCCCATTTTCTAACAGCGCAAAACAGCGTGTATGATATTTTTCTGGAATACCCGCCAAAGTCGCTCGTGTGGCCACTAAAATCGCTTGTGTATGCTCTAAAGTATTCCACCACCATTGCGGCAAACGCGCCACACTGCGCAAAGGATAAAGCCACGCCGAATCTTTACGCATAATTTCTGGGAATTGGCTGGGATTGGGGACGTTACCATTTAACGGCCCTAAAACTAAGGGCGCGTGTAAATGATACAAACGGGTGGCTAGTTTAGGGGTAACTGGAGTCACTACATGTAAAACATCCCATTGCTGCCCTTGCTGTTGCCGTTGACGCAGCAAACGCACCGCATAACTGTCATAAAGATACGCATCCATCGACGATAGCATAAACGTGGCATGTTCACTTTGGGGAAACAAGCGCGTTGCCAAACGATACAACGGGCCTGCAAACCATTCCGTATCAATATAAATAATTTCAGAATGACCCAACGGCGCACCCGCCGCAATCAGCGCAGGGCGATTGCGAATATGGGTGACTAAGGTCAAAGGAACTTGCACTGCCAAACGACTGTACCACTGCCAACCAATTTGTGAGACAGACTCACTGTTCGGTGCGCATTGATAAGCCGATAATAAAACCCGCACCGAGGAGTGCAAAGACAAAGCCCCATCGATTGGTAACAGGCGAACGCCGGGGATTTTCAATATCATTTCCTCAGCAAAATGATGTCATTCATAAAATAGGATTAAAGCCAAAGTAATGCTAAAGCTAACTATTCGCTATTACAACAATAAATTTAATACCGTTTTAGACTTCAAATGGGTTCTGTATCTGTTATTAATTCCAATTGTGCAATTCGATTAAAATGTCTCACATTACCTGTTGCCAGTTTCATTTGATGAGCTAAAGCAGTTGCAGCAATGAGCAAATCTTCTGTTTCAATTAACATACCGCGCTGTTTTAAATTTTGATAAATTAATGCGGCTTGTTCAGCACAATCAGTATTGAAACTCAACAGAATCATATTATTAAACATGGTTTTCCAATATACATCTTCATCGTTATTATCACCACGCAATAACTCATACACCGTAATGCTAGAAATTGCAAATTGGTAAGATTTTTTAGTTAAACGATATAAAAAAGTTTTGTCTTTATCTGCTTTTTTAGCGCGTTTATGAGCAATCAATACATTGCTATCAAGACAAATTATTTCCATTGGTTTAAATGCGATCTTTTTTCTTGAATGGTCTCAAATTCTTCATCTGACATTTCTGGACTATCCAGTAAAAACTGCTGAAAACTAGATAACTGATTAGGTTCATCTTCCAAAGGGACAATAATCAACTCGACACGTTTGGCAACGAAATCTTTGGGTAATTGAATATGGATAAAACCATTTTCAACGGTGGCATATTGTCTAACAGGTTGAATATTCATATTACTTTCCTTATTTTTAGTGAGGTCTGATTCTCGTTGAAATCATCTATTTGTGTTTGTAAAAGTGGTGGGAAAATGACGTGATTTATATAGCGATTCAGAATATGAACATTTCTATCTTCTCTTTTTACAGGAAAAAATAGGGATAAAAATGTCGATATTTTGATCAGCATAATAAATCACTCCATTTTACTACACCCAGTTAAATAACCCGCTGCAACACAATCCCCGCTAAGGGCGGTAAAGTGACCGTTATCGAATGGCGTTGATTCATCCAAGGCAATTCTTCGCTTAACAATTCTGAATTGGTGACATGACTGCCGCCGTATTGTTGCGCGTCGGAGTTAAAAATTTCTCGATATAACCCCGGATGATACACACCAATACGATAACCATGACGTGGCACAGGAGTAAAATTCAAGATCACCACCAATTCGTCATCCTCACAACGACGCATATACGCAATCACCGATTGCCCCGCATCGTGACAATCCACCCAACTAAATCCAGCTCCCTCAAAATCATAACGATGTAAAGCATCGTATTGACGATAAAGTTGATTTAAATCAGAGACTAACAATTGCATTCCGCTGTGATGGGGATAGTCTAACAATGACCATTCCAAAGCCCGCGCCTCATTCCATTCTAAACCATGCGCGAATTCTCCCCCCATAAACAACAATTTTTTACCCGGATAAGTCCACTGATAAGTGAATAATAAACGCAAATTCGCAAAACGTTGCCATGAGTCACCGGGCATTTTATCCAACAGCGAACGTTTACCATGCACCACTTCGTCGTGCGAAAACGGCAACACGAAATTTTCACTAAACGCATACAACATGCCAAAGGTCAAATGTTGATGGTGATAGGCGCGAAAAATAGGGTCTTGTGACATGTAAGTCAAGGTGTCGTGCATCCAACCCATATTCCACTTCATATTAAAGCCCAAGCCACCTACCCATGTAGGACGTGTCACTTGCGGCCAACTGGTCGATTCCTCGGCAATCATCAATACGCCCGGACATTCTTGATGCACGATGGTATTTAATTGTCTTAGAAAATCAATGGCTTCTAAATTTTCATTACCACCGTACTGGTTAGGAATCCACTCGCCCGCTTGGCGGGAGTAATCCAAGTATAAAATAGAAGCCACCGCATCCACGCGCAAACCATCAATATGAAATTCGCTTAACCAATATAAAGCGTTAGAAATCAGAAAACTACGCACTTCATTGCGGCCATAATTAAAAATCAATGTTCCCCAATCTCGATGCTCTCCTTGACGCGGGTCAGCGTATTCGTATAAAGCCGTTCCATCAAACCAAGCCAAACCATGGGCATCTTTGGGAAAATGTCCCGGCACCCAATCGAGTAAAACGCCTAAATCATTCTGATGACACTGATCGATAAAATAACGCAAATCATCCGGCGAACCATAGCGACTGGTCGGCGCGAAAAATCCCACCGTCTGATAACCCCAAGACGCATCTAAGGGATGTTCCGATACGGGAAGTAATTCCAAATGCGTAAAACCTAATTTTTTCACATAAGGAATCAGTTGTTCAGCCAATTCTCGATAGCTGAGAAATTCACCATCGGCATGACGTTGCCATGAGCCGAGATGGACTTCATAAATGCTCATGGGTTGACGTAACCAAGCGTTAGGCTGGGCGCGTTGTTCTAGCCATGCTTGATCGTCCCACTGATGTTGGGTTATGGGGACGACATAACTGGCGGTATTGGGACGTTTTTCCGCACCTTGTGCATAAGGGTCTGCTTTTAAAAAGACAGACTGCGTTTCCCGATGAGAAATTTCGTATTTATACACCGTGCCAGTCGGCAATTGGGGAATAAACAATTCCCAAATTCCCACACCTTCGCGCACCCGCATTTGATGTATTCGTCCATCCCATTGGTTAAAATCCCCAACAACACTGACCCGCTGCGCATTCGGAGCCCACACCGCAAAACGCACGCCTTCAATCCCTGCCACTTCGCACGGGTGCGCACCAAGGAAACGTTGCGCATAAAAATGTTGTCCTTGCGCAAATAAATGCAGATCAAAATCAGTCAGTAACGGCGACGGAAAACTATACGGATCATAAGTGGTATGCAGCGTGCCATCTTGCGCTTGCCACTGAAGCTGATAAGGCAACGACGGCATCTCTCCGCGCCATTCAAACAAAGCCGTGTCACCAAGCCGTTGCAAAGGCGCATCGGGCGACAACCACACCGCCACCGCATGAGGTAAATGCACTCGCAACAGATTTTCTCCATTTTCAAGCTGCCGTCCAAGCACTTCAAATGGATTGTGATGACGTGCTGACAATAAGGCATGTTGTGCGGGCGTTAAAATAGGATATATTTCAGTCATGAGAATTTTGCGTATTGGTCAAAAATGAATGGAATGAATGCGTGGTGGGGCGCGTTATTTTTCTTGGCTCATGGGGTTTTATGGTTACGTCACGTTGATTTTCATAGGGCGTTTTTTGCTACGGGTAGGGAATGATAACAAAATGACCGCGAAAAAGTGACAGGAAATCCTAACCGTATCCGCACGAAATGTATACAGCGGAAAGAAAACGGTGTTTATTGATTCTTCATGGTCAAATACGGCAAAATTGGCCTTCTTTCACAGATTTCACAGACTCAACCCTTGACAGGGACATCATTGCCCATTCTTGTATCCACCAGCTTCTACGTAAAACCATCCATCATGCAAAACAACCCTTCAAACGTTAAACCGATTGGCTTATTAGGAGGCACATTTGACCCCATTCATCATGGGCATTTGCGGCTGGCGTTGGAACTGTACGAACGATTGGAATTGGCGGAAGTGCGTTTATTGCCAGCAGCCAGCCCGCCGCATAAAAATCAACCCATGGCCGATGGTCAATTGCGTTTAGCAATGGTACAAGCGGCGGTGGCAGGTGTGACAGGTTTGGTGGCCGATGGGCGAGAACTGAAGCGCACAGGGCGTTCCTACACCATTGACACCTTGATCGATGTGCGAAACGAAATCGGCACCGAACAAGCCTTGTATTTGATGATGGGAATGGATGCGTTCATGAATCTTAACACATGGCATCGTTGGCGAGAATTGTTAGATTTTGCGCACTTATTGGTGGTGCGACGGCCGGGGGCTTTGCAACCGCTTTCACATGAGCTACAAGAATGGTTTCGCGCCCATCAAGCCCACCCCGACGAAGCCAAAGCCCATTGTGCGACAGGGACTATTTTATCCATAGATATACCCGGCTTAATGATTTCTTCTACCCAAATTCGCGCCTTATTGGCTGAGGGAAAAAATCCCCGTTATTTATTACCTTCTAGCGTATTAGATTTGATTGAACAATATCAATTGTATCGCTAATTATTCCATTGTTTTTAATTCTGACATAGAGACATGGGTTAATAGTGTTATTTCAACCCGACGATTATTAGCGCGGCCGATTTCTGTACTGTTATCATCAATGGGAAACAGATCGCCGTGGGCTTTTACTTGAATGCGAGACCCATCCACACCTTCATTTAACAAGGCTTCTCGCACCGCTAAAGCCCGTCGTTGTGATAAATCTTGATTATAATCGGCTTGGCCGCGGTTATCGGTGTGGCCTTCGATTAAAATGGGATAATTCGCGTAATGATTAAATGCTCTGGCCAGACGTTTTAATACTTTTAAATGTCCGCGTTTTAATTCCGCGCTGCCGCTGGAGAAAACCACATCTTTTAAAATAAAAACATATCCCATTTCAGCCACATGACTGTTTAACGATTCTGCGGTGTCCATTGGGTTTAATTTAAATTCATCTAAGATAAAGCTTATCTCATTGTCTGTCAGGGCATGTAAAGTCAATTGTCCCGCAGAGGCATTTGAAGGGACGGGAGGCGGAAACGTGTCATTTGATGGTTGAACTAAATGAGATTGCGTGAGTTGAATTAATGCTTGACGTTGTTGTTCTAATGACACCATTTGTTTTGCCAAGTCTAACCATGTTGGTTTTTCTGGGGTTAATTCGGTGCGGGTTGGCGAATCCAATGGGGTGATCGGTTGATTTTCAGACGCACTGTGGGGCATATTTTCCGTTTCTTCTTCTGCATCTGTGGGGGGCGTTTCGGGCAAATGCGGCATAATGGCCTGCATTAAGGCCACTCTGGATGCTTCTAACAAGCGAATCTGCTCATTTAATTGGCTCCAAGACACCTCAGCAGGCGGTGGTGTTTCAGGCACAGGCTTTGGTGTAGTGTATTTATCCACAGGCATTGGATTAGACGATGTCTCCATTGTGGTCACTGTCAAAGGTGGCAGCGGCGCAACGGGCGGAGTCGGTAAAACTTCTGGCGATACGCCAGTGGGTTCGGTGGATTCGGGGGGGTCTCTTTTGAGAAAAAAAGCCACCGCCAAACTCATCGCCAACGCCACTAAAATCACGCCAATCATCAAAGGTCGGGTAAATAAGCCCATGTTTTGTCCCACTACTGAAAATTCGTCTGTTCGATGCGCGTGATCCATTGTTGCAACTGCTGCTCACTGTGTTCAATGGCGGTCATCATTTTTTGCAATTCGCTGACATTAATCATCTGATTTAATTCAATCATGCTGCTTTGTCGCAAAGATGCCGTATTAGCCACTTGTTCATAGACTTTACCGTTCATTTCGATGAGATAAAGTAAAATATTAATTTGATTAGAATGGTGTTTTAACTGTTTTTCTATCTCGATTTGGTGGTTGTGGAAATTTTTCCAAATGCGAATTTGCGCTTCAATCGAGCGCGCAATATTGCGATAGCCGTCAATGGCGAATTGCAATTTCTGTTTCTCTACCGCTTCCACATCCGTTTCTAATTGGGATTGGGATTGGTCTAATAGACTTAAATGGCGTTGTCGATTTTGTTCTAATTTATCGACTTGTCGTTGAGTATTTGCTTGTAGATTTTGCAATTTTTCCCATTGTTCTTGATGTTTTTGTAACAGGCTGAGACGGTAACTGGCCATGTTTTGATACGCCAAAGCAATTAACTTTAATTGGCTTAACGTGCGCATGGTCAGTGTTTGCGGTTCAATGCGGTGTGCGCTGGATGCGGTGGTTTCGGTGTGCAATTTTTTCAATTCAAATAAGCGGGTTTGCACATCTGTCAATGCGGGTTGTGTCCCATGTTCCATAACCACGCGAATGGCATTAAGTAAATCGTCTTTAATCTCTTGAAAAATATTGGGTAAGCCGCGTTGCTCAATGCTAACCGTCGCGCCTTTGCCCACCGTACGGCCGTCAGAAAAGAAAAAAACCCGTATAGAACTGCCTGAAACCGTCAATTGTTCTTCAAAGTTTCCGCGAAATTCTTTCACTCGTCTTCCTGCACTGTCAAAAATGCGCAAATAATCACAACATTCCTCAGTTTCTCCACTGATTTTTACCGTTAATTCTTCCGCACCATCAATGTGCAGCACTCGGCTTAATTGGCTATTATTCTCATAAGGAGTGGGAGTGGCGAAATGAATTTGTTGTTCTAATTGCGCCCAGACTATTTTTTGCGAAATGAAGAGGAAAATAAACGCACTCAATAAAAATATTTTCTTGACTAACATAAGTTCAAAAATAACCTGAATTAAAGAAAAGTCACGCCCACTTGGAATAATCGCTCGACGGCGTTTATGCGGCGTTTATCGACTAGAAATAAAATCACGTGGTCTTCGGCTTCGATCACGGTATCATGGTGTGCCATTAAGACGTGATCACCGCGCACAATGGCACTGATGGTGGTGCCGGGGGGGAGGCGAATTTGATCAATACGACGGCCGACGACTTTAGAAGAGCGTTTGTCGCCGTGTGCGATGGCTTCGATGGCTTCAGCCGCGCCGCGCCGCAAGGAATGCACGACGACCACGTCCCCACGTCTTACGTGCGCCAGCAGTGTGCCAATGGTGGCTTGTTGGGGAGAAATGGCCACATCGATGGTGCTACTTTGCACTAAGTCAACGTAAGCGGCACGATTGATCAAGGCCATGACTTTGCGTGCGCCCATGCGTTTGGCCAGCATGGCGGAGAGAATATTGACTTGGTCGTCATTGGTCACGGCACAAAAAATGTCTGTTTCTTCAATATTTTCTTCGCGCAATAAATCTTCATCGGCGGCACTGCCTTGTAAAATAATGGTTTTATGCAGCACTTCGGAGATTTCTTCAGTGCGACTGCGCCGCGATTCGATTAACTTGATCAGGTATTTATTTTTTTCCAAAGCCTCCGCTAACCGCATCCCAATGTTACCGCCCCCCGCAATCATGATGCGTTTTATCGGACGATCCAACTCTCGCAATGCTGACATGACCGTTAAAATGTCTTTCGTGGCGGCAATGAAAAATACTTCGTCATCCGCTTCGATCACGGTGTCGCCTTCGGGAATGATCGCCCGACCCCGCCGAAATAAAGCCGCAATCCGTGTTTTCACATTGGGAATGTAATCCTCTAGGGTACGCAAAGCGTGACCAATCAACGGCCCGCCATAAAATGCTTTGACCGCCACCAATTGCACTTTTCCTTCTGCAAAATCAAGCACTTGTAAGGCATCAGGATAATTGATTAGGCGTTGAATATGGTGTGTCACCAATTGTTCGGGGCTGATGATCATGTCAATCGCCAGCGAACCTGGGGCAAATATTTCTCGATGCAACAAGTAGTTGGCTTCGCGTACTCTGGCAATTTTGGTGGGGGTTTGATACAGGGTATGGGCGATTTGACAGGCGATCATGTTGGTTTCATCGCTGTTGGTGACGGCGATGATCATGTCGGCATCTTCAGCCCCTGCTTTACGTAGAACATTAGGATGTGCGGCGTGGCCGACGACGGTACGCAAGTCGAGGTGATCTTGTAGGGTTTGTAATAGCAGGGAATTTTGATCAATCACGGTGATGTCATTGGCTTCGACGGATAAGTTACTCGCCAACGAACTGCCCACTTGTCCCGCACCTAAAATTATAATTTTCATAGTCAATACAAATCGCCGCAGAATAATTCAAATGAAAAGTAGACCCATTGGTCGTTCTTTTATGTTCTACAAAAAACACGCAAAATTCTCTCACCGCTTGACTCGTCGATGATACTTTTTAGCCAAATACAACACCACTTGACGACACATGTCAGCATCGGCATAGGCACGGTGAGGGGTAAGCGTATCAGGGAATTTTAAACCAATTTGCGCCGCCGCCTCGCCCAATCGTTGCCAAATAAACGCCTCATAATCCTCATCCCACTGCCCATAAAACGCCGCATACATCACCATCGCACAATGCACCACCAACGGTTGCATCGCCACAATTTGATAACGACGCGCCGTCTGCGCGATCAAACGCAAATCAAAAGCACGGTTATAAATCACCACCGGATGTTGTTGTAATAGCGCATTCAGCGACGGCCACACTTCGGCAAAAGTGGGCGCGTCGCGTACCATTTCATTGGCAATGCCGTGTACTGATTCTGCTTGCCATGGGATTGGCGATTGCGGACGAATTAAGGTGTCTAATAAAGGCGTGCCTTCTCGATCTAACACTGCAATTTCAATCACTTCTGCGTGCTGATCGATGCCTGTCGTTTCGGTATCCAAGAAAATGGGCTGTTGTGCCAATATTTCCCGTGCCTGCTGTATTGCAGTACGACGGGCGGATAACTTTTGACGTTGGCTTAATGGCATAATCGTTTATTCCCATACCTGCCCTTATGCGACTTGTCCTTGTGTTTGTGTTTGCGTTTGACTTGGGCTTGTTTGACTACTGCTGAAATAAACACTCTCAATTTGACTGTGAACGTTAATTAAACCCAATTGCAATTCATCCATAAATTCATGCAATCCCGTATAAGCCAATTTCTGCATATCCGCCCCCTGAACTTGTCGCCGCAAACGCGCCAATTGTCGCAAAGGTAAATCATTTTTTGGCAAACTGTTCAAACAATGCTCCACCGTCCCCAAACAAAAACTAAATGCCCGCGGAAATTGTTGATTTTGCAACAGAAAATGCAAGACATCTGGCCCTCGCACCCGCGAACGCACATGATGGCGATACATTTGATAGGCACTCAATGATTTTAAAACACTCATCCATTGAATATTATCAAAAGGCGTTAAATTAATACTTGCCTCTTCGCCTTGCTCTAATTTTGGCAATAAATTGGCAGAACGCACGTCTAAAATGCGCGTGGTCATATCCGCTCGTTCCAAATAACTGCCCATGCGCATAAAATTATACCCATCGCCACGGCTCATGGTGCCGGCAATTAAGCCTGTGATTAGTTGGCTACTTTCAATGACATGTTTTAAAAAATCGTAACGAGTGCGTTTATTTAACGCATTATTCACATTACTTTTTACGTACAAATAAAGATCGTTCAATTGTTCCCAAGCACCGGATGGCACAATGTCACGAGTAGTACGCATATTTTCTCGCGCCATCGACAATGCACTGAGAACAGAACTGGGATTTTCTATATCCACCAATAAAAAGCGCGTAATGTTATATTCATTGGCTTCTTGAGACGTGCGATAGAATAGGTCTTCCCCGCCAGTAATGGCAATCAATGGCTGCCAACCAAATGTCATTTGTTTAGGCAAATCTAATAATAAATGCGTATTGACATTAATCAAACGCGCCGTATTTTCAGCACGTTCAATATAACGCGCCATCCAATAAATATTACTAGCGACTCTCGATAACATTCTTATTTTCCTTCTGTGTCGATAATCCAGGTGTCTTTACTGCCGCCGCCTTGAGACGAATTCACCACCAACGATCCTTTACGCATGGCCACCCGCGTTAAGCCACCATTAGTGACATACGTGGTGTCGCTTTGCAAAATAAAAGGACGTAAATCGACGTGGCGCGGCTCAACACGCGAATCACTGCATAACGTGGGCGTGGTAGAAAGGGATAAGGTGGGTTGTGCAATATAATTGCGGGGGTCTTTTTTAATGAATTCGGCAAATTGTTCGCGTTCTTGACTGCTAGAATGCGGGCCAACCAACATGCCATATCCACCCGATTCGTTGGCCGGTTTCACCACCAATTTATCCAAATTCGCTAACACATAATTGCATTGTTTCTCATCCATACAACGATAGGTTTCTACATTGGGAATAATCGGGTCTTCGCCCAAATAATATTTAATAATATCCGGCACAAAAGAATAAACCACTTTATCATCAGCCACCCCTGCTCCCGGTGCATTGGCTAATGCCACATTGCCTTTACGCCATGCCCGCATTAACCCTTTTACCCCTAACATGGAATCAGGATTAAAGGCTTCTGGGTCTAAGAAAGAATCATCAATGCGACGATAAATCACATCCACTCGTTTTAAGCCGTCAATATTGCGCATATAAACACAATCATCATCTCCCACGACTAAATCCGATCCTTCGACCAATTCCGCGCCCATATTTTGCGCCAAATAAGAATGTTCAAAATAAGCCGAATTATAAATACCGGGCGTTAAAACCACCACTTGCGGATAATCCAATGGTCGCGGTGAAATCGAAGCCAACATGTCGTATAAACGTGAAGGATATTCATCGACGGGCTGAATATATTGATTTTCAAATAACTCTGGCCAAACCCGTTTCATTACCGAACGATTTTCTAACATATAAGAAACGCCAGAAGGCACACGCAAATTATCTTCTAATACATAAAGAGTCCCATCTTTATCACGCACTAAATCACTGCCACAAATATGCGCCCAAACATCCAAAGGGGGTTTAATCCCAATACATTGTTCACGAAAATTTTTAGAACTTTTTAATAATTCTCTGGGGAATTGGCCATCTTTAACGATTTTTTGCTCATGATATAAATCGTTAATAAACAAGTTTAATGCAGTCACACGTTGAGTCAAACCCGCTTCAGTATGATCCCATTCTTTTTTGGGAATAATGCGCGGAATAATATCCATCGGCCATGCCCGATCAATGGTACTGCCTTCAAAATAAACCGTAAAAGTAATGCCCATCACCATAATGGCCAATTCAGCCGCATCTTTACGGGCTTTTAATTCCTCGTCATTTAATGCGCCGAGATAATGACATAATTCTGCGGCCGCAGGACGCGGGGTATCAACCTGCGCCAATAATTCATCATACGTTTTTTGTGCGTCGTAATTCTTCCAATCGACAAGCATAACCTATCTCCTTTTTAAAAAAAATCCTTGATAAAAAATCCGTGGCGATTAATCCAAGCGATTGACATCGACGGAAACCATGAGGGTATGCGTTCCACCGCCAAAAATAACGCCTTTTAAGGGCGTGACATCACTGTAATCACGTCCCCATGCAGTCGTAATATGTTGATAAGTAGGAATTTGATAATTGGTCGGATCAAAATCCACCCAACCTTGTTCGGGAACAAATACCGCGATCCACGCATGAGACGCATCACTGCCTTGTAATTTTTCTTGTCCCGGTGGCGGTAACGTTTCCAAATAACCGCTGACATAACGCGCCGCTAATCCTTGAGAGCGAATACAAGCAATCATTAAATGCGCAAAATCCTGACATACGCCGCGTTTATGCGCCAACACCTCAGACAGTGGTGTCACAATCGTGGTGAAATGCGGATCATAACTGAATTCAGTAAAAATGCGTTTCATTAAATCACGCACCGCATCCAAAATTGGCCGATTGGGCGTAAAAGAAGGCAAGGCATAGTGGGTCAAAGCCGCATCCACCCCCACAAAAGGCGAATCTAACACAAATTCTTTGGCTTCTAACACGTCATTATCTAAACTGGTTTCTAAAGTCTCGCGGACTTTTTCCCAGGCGGGAGAATCAATGGGCAATTTACTAAAGCCGGGATATTGAATTTCAACTTCACTGTCAGCGGTAATGGTCAGGGTTTCGTGAGGGGATTGAATGGCAAAATAATTGACCTGATTCCCGAAAAAATCAGTGTGTTGTTGTTGAATGGCGGGCGTGGGATCAACGGTAAACGTCGCTTGTAAACACTGCTGGTAAACACAGTGGCGTGGCAATAAATGCGCTTCGTTTTGACACAAAGAAACCGCATCGCTATAGCCATAGTGGGTTTTGTGAATGACGCGATATTTCATATTGAGTTTCCTGATAGTTTTACGCTCTGCTATGAGGTTATCTGAAAGCGCGCTAAAAGAAAATAGCCAGCGACATAGAATTAATTCTGATGGAGATTTTAACATTTTTTAAGGCAATGGCTGATTTGCCTCCGTACACTGCAAAGTTCCTATAAATTCAACAGCTCGGCAGGGTGTTCACTCCATGAGAAAAGGCGAATTAAAACCTATTTTACCCACGGTGACAGCGGGATCGTTTCGAGATGCGTCAATTGGTGTGCGTCAAGGTCGCAATCGTTTGTTAAAGCGAATTCATCGATTCGACAACGATCATGCCTACTGGGGGCGTTACGGCCATAAGGGCTATCCCATGCAGCAACTGATGCGCAGCCGACAGCAATTGCTACACTTCGGTTTGCGCTTGCCGCGCCAAATGGCTACAGAACGGTGTCAGTTTTGTTGAGAAGGAGAGAAAAAAAGGCGACGGGAAGAGTGGTCTTTGTGCGCCCCAGCACGCGACAGGAATGTTCCTTGTGGAAAACATGACCTGTCTCGTGAGAGGATTCAGTCAGATTAAGAAAAATAATGACTTAGTGCGTCACGTATTTTTCCAAAATAAGGTGATTCAACCGCTCCAGATTGCGGCGAATTTCGAGTTCATCATGCTTGGCGATGTCTTTGTACAATTCGACGATTTGCCGCATCATGACAAAAATTTCTTCCATTTTAGCATCTTCAGCTTCTTTGTAACGTTCTAAAGCGAAGCACAACAAGGCAATAATCACGTCAGAGCGATTTTTTTTCTCTGTGGTTGCCGTAATATCTTCAATATTGCGTAAAATATCTTCCGGCAAACGGACAGGAATGGGTTGCTTACTGCGGTTTTTACCATCGTCATACCGCGAAAATTTCATCAAGTCTTGAATGTTCATAGTCATTATGGCGCACTTCTGTGTCTGTTAGAGAAAGCTCGTTATGCGTCAAAATAACTTTTACGATCAACGAGTTACTCTAAATTGTTTGAAATAAAAAGCGTGAGAGATATTGACAGTGGCATTTACATGGCCAATTGTTCGTTTAATCCTGTCACGCGCTATTATAGCGCATTGTAGCGAGATAGATACAATAGCCTACTGGTTTTTTCTTGTTTCTCACCGCGTTGAGTAGGAATGGAATAGAAAAATAGTTAAGAATCATCAGGGTGGTCATTCGGTTTAATTTTTGCTTTTGGAATGGGCTTGGTTTAAGCGAATCGCCTTTGTTGCCCGTTATTGGGAGGAGTTTTTTATAATGAGTACAACGCACGCGCCCTTTGCGCAACGCATGAATAGCTTACAAAAATCGTTTATTCGTGAAATTTTAAAAGTCACGGAAAATCAACACGTGATTTCTTTTGCAGGGGGTTTGCCCAATCCTGATTTTTTCCCTGCGGCGGAAATGGCTGAAGTGACGCATGAACTGTTGCAACGCGAAGGCGCACAAGTCTTACAATACAGCACCTCAGAAGGTTATTTGCCTTTGCGCGAGTGGATTGCGCAGCATTATCAACAACGCGATGGTCTGGACATTCATGCCGATGACATCTTGATTTTAAATGGTTCTCAGCAAGGTTTAGACTTAATTGGTAAAGTTTTTCTTAACCCGCAAGATGTGGCGTTGGTGGAGCGGCCGGGTTATTTGGGCGCGATTCAGGCATTTTCTTTTTATCAACCGCGGTTTGTGGGTGTACCGTTGGAGCAGGATGGCGTTGATATCGCTGCATTAAAAGCGGGTTTAGCGCACAATCCTAAGTTATTTTATACTGTCCCCACCTTTCAAAATCCTTCGGGAATTACTTACAGTGCCGAAAAACGCCATCGTGTGGCTGAGTTATTGGGCGATCATCCGACGATTTTAGTTGAGGATGATCCTTATAATGAATTACGATTTATGGGTGAAGATTTGCTGCCTTTGCGTTATTATCGTCCTAATAATACAATTTTATTGGGTTCTTTTTCTAAAATGGTGGCACCGGGTTTACGTTTAGGTTGGTTGTGTGCGGCGAAACCGATCTTGGAAAAATTGATCATTGCCAAACAAGCGGCTGATTTACATTCCAATTATCTGGCGCAGCGGGTGGTACATCGTTATTTACAACACTATGATTTAGAAGCGCATTTGCAAAAAATTCGTGCCGCCTATGGTCAACAACGTCGCTTGATGGTGTCGTTGATCGAACAGTATTTTCCGCCCGAAGTGGAATATACTCGTCCAGAGGGTGGAATGTTTTTATGGGTGACATTGCCGAGTCATTTATCGGCGATGGATTTATTTGAATTGGCGACGAAGCATCAAGTGGCGTTTGTACCGGGGCAGGCGTTTTACGTCGATGGCGGCGGCCACAATACCTTGCGGCTCAATTTTTCCAATGCCAGTGAGGCAAAAATCGAAGAAGGTATTAAACGATTGGCACAAGCCATTAAACAGTTATTGCATGAACAAAAAAACTCGGTGGCCACGGTGTAATTTAAAACCCTTTTGGCAACGAATAGGGTCAATGATTGTCCGTTATTACCAACAATGGCAAATGATGCGACAAAGAAGTTTAGCGCGTTGCCAAGCGGGGTTTATTGTCTTTTGGCGTTGGGGGATGCGTTTGTTTGCATTAATGACTTTTCTGATTATTCTGAGTTTATTATTAGTGATTGCGGCTTATGTGTGGATTGAATATGCACATGAAGATCGCATTTATTCGTCGGTAGAAACGGTGCCAGTGCGTTCAGTGGGTTTATTATTAGGCACGAGTAAATGGGTGGCGAATGGACGCATTAATTTATATTTTTTATATCGCATTGAAGCGGCGGTGACTTTGTATCAAGCGGGAAAAATTCAACATATTATTGCCAGCGGTGATAATCGCCGACGTAATTATAATGAGCCATTAGACATGTTGGAAGCCCTGATGGCCAGAGGTGTTCCGCGTCATGCGATTACTTTAGATTATGCGGGATTTCGCACGTTGGATTCAATTGTGCGTGCTGAGGCGGTTTTTTCTCAAGCTGATTTTATGATTATTTCTCAAGATTTTCATAATCGTCGCGCTTTATTTATCAGCCAATTTTACGGCTTAAATGCGATTGCATTTAATGCGCAGGGAGTGACCCATCAAATCCACTTTAAAACACTATTACGGGAATATTTAGCGCGTGTAAAAGCGGTATTGGATTTGTACGTATTAGACACGCAACCGCGATTTTTTGGGGATAAAATACCCATTGATTTAGATCAAGAAGATAAGATTTTATGAATTTTGTCAGAATCAGAATTTACAGACAAAAGAATTTGCAAAATTGATTCTTGTCAGTGGTTTATTTTCAGCAGATTTTTTATTCTTTAATTCTGAAAATCCTGAAATTCTGTAAATTCTGATTCAGACAAAATAAAGACTTTATAAATCACGTCATTTTGGTCTATTAACGACGCGATTGCCAGTATAATAAACCTTGTGCATTTAACTCCGCGTCCATTGTCAATAAATCATCTGCGTAAGATTTTTCTACATGACAACACTGTTGCTGCAATTGAAAATGGAAATGTTCTAAAATTAAATGGGTTAGAATTTGCAATTGCTCAGTGGGATTCGTGGTTTTTGTCACGGCTATTTCTGTGAGTGAAATTAAAGTGTCTATAGAAGCGTGTAAGTTTTCGGCTAATGCCGCAATATTTTGCACTTCACCATAATGGGTTAAATAGATTTTTTGCGGCTGATAACTAAGCAGCCGATCAATGCTTTCATGCAAGGCTTTGGGATCGAATTGCGTGGGCGTAGTCGTGGCGAAAATAAACGCACCGCGAGGCGTATCAAATTCCCGATAAGAAATGCCAAAAGTATCGCCTGTAAAGAAACTTTGTGACATTTCATCAAAAATGCAGAAATGATGGCGCGCATGACCAGCCGTATCTAAAAAGCGTAATGTTCGTTGACGAAAATCTAACGTAAAATTATCTTCAGCCATTAAAATTCGCTCGCTAGGAATAGGAATAATATCGCCATAGTTTTTGCGAATGGCTTCTTCTCCATAAACAGCAATGGCCGCGTTAATTAATTGGGTGGGATCGATTAAATGCCGCGCCCCTCGCGGATGCACTACACAGCGGGCATTCGGCAATTGCTGCATCAATGCGCCTGCACCTCCCGCGTGATCCAAATGCACATGTGTGACAATAACGTAATCGACTTGTTCGGGTGCGATCTGTTTTTCTTGTAAAACTTGCAGTAAACGTGGCACTGACCACGTTGTCCCCACGTCGATAAAAGCCGCGTGCCGTTGTGCTAACAATAAATGGCTGGCCGCCAATCGCGGGCGCATAAAACCCGTGTCAATGGTGGTAATATCATGGGCGTGATCGTTGTAAAAAGCGGTTTGCGTCATTTTTCTAAACTCCTTTGAATGGGTTGCTGGTAGATTTTATTTTAAACGTCGCTGTAGTGACAGGCTAGTTTTTTTTTATGGTGATGGTGTTTTCTGTTTAAGCTACAATAGCCGCTTTGTTGAATAAACTGTAGGAAGTAACGATGCAATTTTCTAAATTCGGACATAAATTTACCACGATTTCTTCTGGAATTTTGCACTTAATGGACGATTTAGGTTCAGCCTTATCAGGTGCAATTCCGATGTTAAGTTTAGGCGGCGGCAATCCCAGCCAAATTCCAGAAATTGATCACCGTTTTCGAGCGCGAATGGAACATATTTTACGCGACGGTGATCAATTTGAGCGTTTAATTGGTCATTATGGTAATCCACAAGGCCATCATATTTTTATTGAGGCCTTAGCGGAATTTTTCACGCGACAATTTGGTTGGCCAATAACTGCTAAAAATATTGCCATTACCAATGGCAGTCAAGCCGCATTTTTTTCTTTATTTAATTTATTTGCAGGCGAGATGGAGAATGGCAAGCGTAAAAAAATTTTATTGCCTTTGTCTCCTGAATATATTGGTTATGGTGATTCGGGATTAAACGATGATTTTTTTATAGCCTGCGCGCCGAAAATTGAATGGCTGCCTGATCAATTGTTTAAATATCACTTGGATTTTGAACGATTGAATCGGGACATTGATTTTGAGGAAATTGGTGCTATTTGTGTGTCTCGCCCCACGAATCCAACGGGAAATGTGTTGAGTGATGAAGAATTAATGCAATTGGATCAATTGGCGCAAAAACATCAGATTCCTTTGATGATTGATGGCGCGTATGGAATGCCATTTCCGCACATTATTTTTACGCCTGCGCATTTAATATGGAATGAGAATATTATCTTATCTTTGAGTTTATCCAAATTAGGTTTGCCTGGGGTAAGAACGGGAATTGTGGTGGCGCATGAAACGGTCATTAAAGCCATGTCCAGTATTAATGCCATTCTTAATCTTGCGCCTAATAATTTAGGTGCAGTGTTGGCTTTGGATATGGTAAAACACGATGATATAATGACATTAAGTCAAGATGTGATTCGTCCTTTTTATCACGCCAAAGCAGAACGGACTTTGAATTATTTACGTCAAGTTTTTCAAGGACTTAATTATTGGGTGCATAAACCTGAAGGTGCGTTTTTTCTTTGGATTTGGTTTCAAGAGTTACCGATTTCCAGTCAAGAATTATATTGGCGTTTAAAAAATAAAGGCGTGTTAATTGTACCGGGACATTATTTTTTCCCTGGCCTTGCTGCGGATGAATTAATGCCGCATCGCCAGCAATGTATCCGTTTAAGTTACACTCAAGAAACGGCAGTTGTTGAGGCAGGAATTGATAGAATTGCTGAAACATTACATGAGGTTTATCGCGTTAAATGAACAAGAGAATTCCCCCGTTATGTGTTGATTTAGACGGAACGTTAATTGCCAGTGATACTTTATGGGAAAGTGTTTTAGTTTTGTTGCGTCGTTCTCCTTGGCTGTGTTTTTTATTACCGATTTGGTTAATGCGCGGGCGATCTTTTCTTAAAAGTAAAGTGACGCATCATGTTAAATTAGCGGTAGAAACCTTGCCTTATCGGCCGGATGTTTTGGCCTTTTTACGCCAGCAAAAAGCGCAGGGGCGTTACCTTGTTTTAGCGACAGCGGCCGACATTCGCATTGCTGAAACGGTGGCCAAGCATTTGGGCTTATTTGATGAGGTATTAGGCAGCGATAAAAATACTAATTTGAAAGGAATAATAAAACGAGATCGCTTGCAATTATTATACGGGGAATTTGATTATATGGGCGATTCCCTGTCTGATTTACCGGTCTTGGCGGCGGCAACACGCTGTTTTCTTGTTGCGCCTTCTCCTGCATTGCGCCAACGTTGTCAAGGCACGGTAGCGGGAGAATTTGCCGCAATTCCTTTAGAAAAAATGCAAATCATTAAGCTATTACGCCCGCATCAATGGCTAAAAAATGTATTGGTCTTTGTGCCATTATTATTGTCCGATCATAATGGATCATTAGAAAAATGGTTGATCGTGTTATTAGCGGCGTTTTGTTTTTCTCTTATGGCTTCAGCGGGTTATGTGGTGAATGATTTGTTAGATTTAACCGCAGATCGACAACATACCACTAAAAAATATCGTCCTTTTGCGTCGGGTGCATTACCGATTCAATATGGTTTGCCTATTTTTCTGGGATTAGTGCTTATTAGCAGTGGCATTTCTGCTGTTTTTCTTGCTTGGGAATTTTTAGGGATTTTGTGGCTTTATTTAAGTTTAACGTTGTTTTATTCGTTTTATTTAAAACGGCGTTTAGTCTTAGATGTGATTGTCTTGGCAGGATTATATACGCATCGCTTATTTGCAGGCGGGGTGGCTGTGGGAATTGCCACTACATCGTGGTTATTGGCTTTTTCTTTATTTTTATTTATGAGTTTGGCGTTTTTAAAACGTTATATTGAATTAGCGCAATTACCAAAAAAATCAAAAGTCAGTCGGCGCGGTTATCAAGCCGATGATTTACCGATGGTAATGAATTTTGGAACGGTGAGTGCTTACTTATCGGTTTTAGTTTTTGCTTTATATATTTATAGCCAAGATAAAATGGCGCATTATCAAGACCCGTTTTGGTTATGGTTATTGTGTCCGTTATGGTTATATGGTTTGACTCGTTTCTGGTTCTTAGCGCATCGCCAAAATATTCATGATGATCCGGTGCAATTCGTGATTCAGGATCGCGTGAGTTGGTTAATTATTATTTTTACCTTGCTGTTATTTGCTTTGGCGAAATAATAAGTCAATGTGAATCTGAATGTTGAGGACATTCAGATTCAGCAGATTCAACCACTCAAGACGAAGTCGCAGAAGACATCGGTGGCCACGCCAATCGTTGCCGACTGCGATTCACCACGGCGACTAATAATAGCATCACTGGCACTTCCACCAATACGCCCACCACGGTGGCTAAAGCCGCGCCTGAATTTAAACCAAATAAACTAATCGCCACCGCGACGGCTAACTCGAAAAAATTAGACGTGCCAATTAAAGCCGCCGGCCCCGCAATTTCCAATGGCACACGCCACCACCACGCCCACATAAAAGCAATCGCAAAAATAACCAGTGTTTGGATAATTAATGGAATTGCAATGAGCGCAATAATAAATGGCTGATTTAAAATTTTCTCTCCCTGAAAACCAAACAGTAAAATTACGGTAAATAATAAGCCAATAATCGTCCAGGGTTTTAAATAAGCAGTAAAATGCTGCACCTCGGCTTCGCCTGCTTTTTTCACTAAAGCGCGACGAGTGAAATAACCCGCTGTTAAGGGAATTACCACGTATAAAATCACGGATAATAACAGCGTTTCCCAAGGCACTTGAATATCGGTCACTCCCAATAAAAGAGCCACCAATGGTGCAAACGCAAACACCATAATGACATCGTTTAATGACACTTGCACCAATGTATATGTGGCATCGCCCCGCGTCAAATGTGACCACACAAATACCATCGCCGTACACGGTGCTGCGCCTAATAATATCATGCCCGCAATATATTCTTGTGCGCTACTCGGATCCACCCAATCTTTAAATAAATATTCAAAAAATAACACGCCTAAAAAAGCCATTGTAAAAGGCTTAATTAACCAATTCACCACTACTGTAATAATTAACCCTTTTGGACGATCTCCGATGTGTTTTAACGCATTAAAATCGACATTCACCATCATGGGATAAATCATGATCCAAATTAATATCGCCACCACAATATTAACATTGGCAAATTCAAGCCGACTCAATAGCGCAAATAAAGAAGGGAATAATGTCCCTAATAACATGCCTAAAACGATACATAACGCCACCCAAATCGTTAAATAACGCCCAAATAATCCTAGCGGATTTGCATCTTGATGCTCACTCATGGAAATTCCTTTTTTTACAGCCTAAGCGAATGGAAATAAACCCATTAAGCGCAGACCAAAGACCCCGGCCGATTGGGCATGGTGAGTAGACGTTGTTTGTCTTCGGTATAAGGAGATTGTTTTTGTAGTGCGAATTGGGTTTTTTGCAACACATCGCGTATCCATTCAGGCAAGTCAGGATGAAGGCGATAATAAATCCATACGCCTTCGCGGTGATCTTGTAGCAGATGTGCATTTTTTAACACAGCCAAATGTCGAGAAATTTTAGGCTGTGCCAATTGTAGCGCGTGAGTCAATTCGCACACGCACAACTCCTCTTGAAGATGTAGCAAAACAAGACAACGTAAACGAGTCTCATCTCCCAATGCACGAAAAATCACTTCGGGGAACACTTCGATCATACGCTTTGGTTAAATATCTGGATATTCGGATATTAGGATATAAAAAAGAGTGAGTCAGGTCAAATGATCACGACGATTCTTTAGTGGAATTTTTCACCTGCCATGTTCCCGCAACACAATGCACATACCGCTGGCAACCCAAAGCATCCGCATCCCCTTGCTGTCCGGGTAATTCTTGAATGACTGTTTCGCCAGAGGCACGTAAGTGATGGATAAATTGGCTTAACTGGGGATCGTCGAGTGCAGGCGCAAAAATAGCGGTTTTAGTTTCCGTTGGCACATTCGCGGCTAAGGTGCTGAGTAAACGCAAATTGGTACTGAATCCCGTCGCAGCGCGATCTCGACCGTAATAACGGCATAAACCATCATAACGCCCCCCTTTAGCAATCGCTTGTCCTTGTCCGTCGATGTAAACGGCAAAAATAATTCCGTTGTGATAACGGTAGCCGCGGGATTCGGCGAGATCAAAATGGTAAGTGTAATTTTCTGAAGGGGGTAATTTTTGATACAAAGTTTCCAATTCGTCTAAAGCCTGATGTACAGCCGCCGGCGCACGCGCTAAACGTTGTCGGGCTTCGGTTAAAATAGTGGCCTCTCCATTTAAATCCAATAAAGCCAATAATAACTCCCGTAACGGCGTATCAACGCCACTTTGTGCTAATTCTAATTCTACTTCTTGGGGGGCTTTGCGTTTCATCGCGGCTAATAAGCTATTTTGTTGTGCGGGGGTTAGTTGTGCGGCTTCAACTAAGGCGTGATAAATGCGCACATGTCCAATATCGACACAAAAATCCGTCAGTCCCATTTCCGCTAACATCGCCAACATTAAATGGATAATTTCCGCATCCGCCGCAATTCCCGCATAACCGTATAATTCCGCGCCCATTTGCATAGGAGAACGAGAACTGGCCAGAGAATGAGGGCGAGAATGCAACACCGTACCGAGATAACACAAGCGATTGGGTGCATTGCTGTGCAAATGATGCGCATCAATCCGCGCCACTTGCGGAGTCATATCCGCACGAATCCCCAAAGTGCGCCCGTTGACTTGATCGGTAAATTTAAAGGTTTGTAATTCTAAATTACGGCCGCTTTCCGGTGGCAACAGCGATTCTACATATTCAATCATCGGCGGAATCACTAAGCGATACCCCCAACGCGCAAATAAATCGATAAAACGACGGCGTAATGTTTCTAAAACAGCCGCTTCTTCGGGCAGAGCCTCAGTAATGCCAACGGGCAGTAACCAGCGATCTTGGTAATTCATTAATGTACCCAATACAGCAGAATCAGTCCAAACACCATGCTTAAAAAGCCAACGGTGCGTAATTGTGAATTGTTCAGTTGACTAATGCGGTGCAGATGGTCGCGGAAATAAGACGGATTAAGAAAAGGCATAACGCCCTCCACGATCAGTAATAAAGCAAACGCAATTCCTAACCATTGCCAAAGTGAGGGTTCGCTCATGATGATTTGACTATATGTGATACCATTTTCCACCGTACTCCGTCTCCATCCTCACGCGATCACGAGAGGATGGAAAAAGCGACGGTGGAAAAAACCGAGGTTTTAGGTTTTTCGGGTGGACAGATTAAGGCTGGGACAGTTGGCCGTGGGCTTGTTTGAAATAACCGAAAAAGTCTGAATTCGGTTCTAAGACCAAAATATCATTGCGATCTTTAAAGGTATTTCGATAAGCCTGCAAACTGCGGTAAAGTGCGTAAAATTCGGGGTTTTCTCCGAAGGCTTTGGCATAAATTTCTGAGGCCGTTGCGTCACCTTCCCCGCGAATTTGTTCTGCATCGCGTTCTGCTTTGGCGATGATTTCCACGCTTTCACGGTCGGCTTCGGCGCGAATGCGCACGGCTGAGGCTTCCCCGCGTGAGCGTAGTTCTTTCGCCACTTGCTCCCGTGCGGCTTCCATCCGTTGGAACACGGAGTCACTGACATCGCGGGGCAATTCGATCCGTTTCAAACGCACATCTAAAATTTCAATCCCGAATTCGCGGGCGCGTTGACTGGCTTGTTGCGTGATTAAGTCCATGATTTTCGCCCGATCTCCAGAGACCACTTCTTGAATGGTACGTTTACCGAATTCACTGCGTAAACCATCAGCCAGCGTTTCGGACAAGCGCAATTTAGCCCGCTCTGCGTTACCGCCGACGGAGGTGAAATAAGTCACTACGTCTTGAATACGCCATTTAATGTACGAATCCACGATCAAATTCTTTTGTTCTCCTGTCAAGAATTGTTCGGGATTAGAATCCACCGATTGAATCCGCGTGTCGAATTTACGCACATTTTGGATAAATGGGATTTTAAAGTGCAGTCCCGGCTCATAATCCGCACGAATAACCTTACCTAATTGCAGTTTAATCGCCGTTTCAGTTTGGCGAACGGTAAAAACTGTCGTCGAAAGCAGCATGAGGACTAAAAAAGCCACTGTACCGAGAACCATTTTATTTTGAAACATTAGCGACCTCCTCGACTACGTGCGTCGTCCCGATTGCGTCCATCTTCCATGGGAATGGGGTTGCCTTGAGTGAATGACTCGCTGGCGGTGGGTGAGTTGGGACGTGCGTTGGTGAGGGGATTTTGTCCATTTTGTCCCATTAAGCGATCTAAAGGCAGCACCATTAAGTTATTATTCCCTTGTAAATCAAGCATAATTTTGCTGGTATTGCTTAATACCGACTCCATTGTCTCCAAATAAATCCGTTGACGAGTAATTTCTGGAGCGCGTTCATATTCCCGTAAAACGCTCAAGAAGCGTTGCGTTTCCCCTTCAGAGCGGGCAATCACTTGGGCGCGGTAGGCTTGTGCGCCTTGACGTAAACGTTCGGCTTCCCCGCCGGCGCGTTGAATCACTTCGTTAGAATAGGCTTGGGCGCGGTTTTTGTCGCGTTCTTCATCTTCTCGCGCTTTAATTACGTCGGCAAAAGCAGATTGTACGGCTTCGGGGGGTTGGGCGTTTTGCATATTCACGCTGACAACGGCCAGTCCGGTGCGATAACGGTCTAAAATGTTTTGAATCAAGGCCTTAGTATCCGTAGCCACACGCTCCCGTTCAACGGTCAACACCCGCTCCATGGTGCTTGTTCCCACAATTTCACGTAACGCGCTTTCAGTGGCTTGATGTAACGTATTGTCTGGGTCTAAGACGTTAAACAGGTAATCGCGTGGGTCGGATACGCGGTATTGCACGACCAATTCGACATTGATGATGTTTTCATCTTGGGTCAACATTTGCGCGTTGTGACTGAAGGCGCGAATTTGCTGCACATTAACTTTTTCTACTTGTTCAATAGGATAGGGAATATGCCAATTTAAGCCTTGTTGGGTGGTTTGGATATAACGGCCGAAGCGGGTTTCCACCCCTTGTTCGGCGGGTTCTACCACATAAAATCCAAACAATCCCCACACGATCAAGCCCACAGCCGCAATGACACCCAGCATTGACCAACTGATTTCGCCGCCGTCTCCGTCGCCACGAGAGCCGCCTTGACCAGAGCCACCGCGTCCCCCGCCGAAAAGGCGATTGAGTTTTGCTTGCATTTTTTTGACGATTTCGTCCAAGTCGGGCGGACCCTGTTCGTTGTTGCGGTGGCCCCAAGGATCCTTGCTCCCACTGCCACCCGGTTCATTCCAGGCCATTTATATTACTCCATTGGCTATGTTTATCTGTCACTGCGTACAGTGTATTTTGTGCAAGAGGTTTTGTGCATCTTGTGCAGGTTATAGGGTGGGTCAGAGATATTACGTGCCATCAACTTGATTGTCCTGTTAGTTTACTGAGGTGGTGGGCTTGTGTTGAATTCTGAGTTAAGCCCTGCATTCTATGAATTCAACAATGGCCTTGCAAGTGATTGTGGATATTTTTCTGGGCAACCGCCGCCAATGGTTAGACAATGTATCATTTAATGCGCAGGCTGAACATAAAACCGCTCTTAAACGTGACGTAATTCTTGCAAGCGCGTAAAATAACCGCTGGGCTTCGCTCATGCGCCACTTCTAAAAATTTTAAGGGGCAATTCCCCACATTCACTTTTCACACGACAACCACCATGAAAACAGGTTTATTTTCGCGTTTTATTCCGCGCCAATTAGATGAAAATCTAAATCGTTCCTTAGATCGCCAAGTCAAATTAGCCGTGACGGGACTCAGTCGCAGTGGTAAAACGGTTTTTATTACCTCACTGGTGCATCAACTGCTTCATGCCAGCGAGGCGAATGTGTCTCAATTGCCGTTTTTTCGTATCGCTCATAATGGGCGTTTGCGTGGGGTTAAAGCCATGCAGCAACCGGATTTACACATTCCTGCTTTTCGCTACGATCAAGCCATTGCCCAGTTATGTAGCCAAACACCCGCTTGGCCAACGCCTACCAGTGGGATTAGTGAAATTCGTTTGGCGATTCGTTACCGTTCGGACAATCTTTTTTTTAAACATGTCGCACCGATTAGTACTTTATACTTAGACATTGTGGATTATCCTGGGGAATGGTTACTGGATTTGCCCTTGTTAAGCTGGAGTTATGAACAATGGTCTCAACACACCTTAGAAGCCTGTCAATATGAACCCCGACAGTCTTTGTCGCAAGAATGGCAAGCCTTTATTCGCACGCTCGCTTTAGATAAAGCTCCCACAGGAGACAGTATACGCCAAGCCAGTGCGTTATATACCGCCTTTTTGCATCGTTGTAAAAGTCCTGAATATGGTTTAAACGGTTTGCAGCCGGGGCGTTTTACTATGCCGGGTGATTTGGAAGGCGCGCCTTTGCTGGAATTTTGTCCATTGCCGCCGCTGTCTGGGCGTTACACGGATAATAGTGTTTATGGCGTTATGCGTAAACGTTATGATTCTTATAAAGAACATGTGGTGAAAAAGTTTTATAATGAGCATTTTTCCAGTTTTGATCGTCAAGTGGTGTTGATTGATATTTTGCGGGCGTTAAATATTGGTAATGCGGCATTTGAAGATACTCGTTCGGCGATTAATATGATTTTAAATAGTTTTCACTATGGTAAATCGGGATTGTTGAGTTGGTTATGGGGTTTTAAAATTGACCGTTTACTCTTCGCGGCGACCAAAGCCGACCATGCCACTCCCGAACAATTGCCGAATATGGAAAAATTTTTACAAAATATGTTGGCAAAATCGCAGCAACATGCCACTTTTGAAGGCGTAGAAACACAAACCATGGCTTTAGCGTCGGTCAAATGCACCCAAGCCGCTGAAGCCAATTATCAAGGGCGTAAAATCCCCTGTATCAAAGGCGTACCCATGTCGGGACAACAGGCTGTGGCCTTGTTTCCCGGTGAAGTGCCAATTGAAATGCCTATGGCCGAAGACTGGTCAAAAGATCGCTTTCAATTTATGGAATTTAAACCACCCCGATTAGCCAATGTGCATGGCGGTTTGCCGCATATTCGTTTGGATCGGGCTTTAGAATTTTTGCTTGGAGATAAATTTTAATGAGCCGCGCATTAAGCCCTTTATTTTTCGATTTAAACGATGTCAAAAGTATGGACGGTGAGGAAGCGCAAGTTCCTTTGTACGTCGCGCCCATTGTTTTACCAGAAACGGTGCCATTGGAAACCAATGAACAGTTGTTGTCCCATGAACCTATTGTAGAACAATCTCCCGTCGAATCCAGCACGCAACCCTTGACATGGCGTACAGAACCTTTTGAACTTCCCCCCGAAGCCGAACAAGAAGCCCAAGCCAATGCGCCGTTATGGATAGCATTGTTTATGGGCGTTGCGGTGTTATTTGTAGCGATTTTGTTGGTTGATACGTGGGCATTTTTGGTGGCACGTTTTAGTCACAGTGTGGTGATGGGGAGTTTTTTCAGTGTATTGATGGTGGGGATTGTGGGCGTTGCTAGTGTATTATCATGGCGTTCGTGGCAAAAATTACGGCAATTCCGCCAAGTGTCACAATTGCAGCAGGAAGGTTTACGTTTAATGCAACGCGATGGCTATGGGCAGGCGCGTCCTTATGTGAATCGGATTGCGCAGATTTACGCGCAACGCTCAGATGTTAAACGGCGTTTAGATACGTTTCAACGCAGTGTACATGATCGCCATCAAGATCGGGAAGTGTGTGCGTTGTTTTCGCAGCAAGTGATGCAGGATTTAGATCAGCGGGCGTATCGTTTGGTGGTGCAACGATCACAAGAAGCAGCATTGTTGGCGACATTAAGCCCTATTCCGTTGTTAGACGCGCTGTTGACTTTGTGGCGTAATATTCGGTTAATTCAAGACATTGCCACGCTATATGCGGGGCGGCCGGGATTATTTGGATCGATGGCGTTGAGTGTTAGCGTGTTTCAAACCATTATTTATGCGGGAGTTAGCGAAGTGATTGCGGATGGTTTGGCGGAAAGTTTAGGCAATTCGTTTTTAGCGGTGTTATCGACGCAAGCCGCGCAAGGCATGAGTGTGGGGATTTTGACGGCACGAGTGGGGTTAAAAACCATTCAAGCCTGTCGTCCTTTGCCTTTTACGGAAGAAGAGCGTCCGCGTTTAAGAGAGATTCGCCGTGAATTAATCTGCTCTTTTAAACGTTTATTTGAAAATCGTAAAGAAGCGCATTAAAAGGAACAATCATCATGGGAATGTTGGTCAGTATCGTTGTTTTAATCGCTAATATTTATGCGATTCTTAAAATTGTTGAAAGTTCAGTGAATACCTTAGAAAAGGTGATTTGGATTGTGTTAATTTTGGTTTTACCGGTGATTGGATTTATAGTGTGGTTTTTCTTTGGGCCGGGAAAGAAAAATGCCTTTTAAGAAAATTCTTTTTCTGCTGGATAGCACAGACAATATTGAGTCACAATTAAAATTTGCTGTGACATTTGCTGAACACCATCAAGCCTATTTACAGGGTTTATATGTGATTCCACCGCGTTTTATTCCGCCTTATACGGAAATTGTGGTGGGGGTGGAGCGTTTAGAACAGGAATTGGCGCATTTGGCAGAAAAAGAAATGCGGCGTTTAAAGATGTTATTTACCCAATACGCCCGTCATGCTAATGTCAAACATGAATGGTTGACGCTTTCTGGCGATTTGATTGATACGGTGGTGCATCATGCGCGCTATAGTGATTTATTAATCGTCGGTCAAGAAGATAGAAATAGTTTATTTAAACGGTCGCGGGATTGGTTAGATCATGTGATTTTAATGACGGGAACGCCTGTTTTTGCCTTGCCCTATATTGAGATTGGAACGATTGATTTAAAGCGAATTTTAATTGCATGGAATGGCAGTCGGGAAGCGATTCGTGCGGTGCGAGATGCGTTGCCGTTATTGCAAGCGGCGCAATGGGTAGAAATAATGACCATTGAGCTAGAAAATGCGCAGGAGTTAAGTGATTCTTTAGCGCGTTATTTACAGCAACATGGCATTCACAGTCAAACTCATCACGTGCCAGCACGGGATATTGAAATTGGTGCGATGTTATTATCCCGTGTCAGTGATGAAAGTATTAACGCGATTGTCATGGGAGCTTATGGTCATTCTCGTTTTCGAGAATTGATTTTAGGCGGCGTGACGCGCCATATTTTACAACAAATGACTGTGCCTGTTTTTATGTCGCATTAGGCTTGTTTTATTCCAATAGAAAACCTGATAGATTTTTAAATTTATCAGGTTTTATTTTTGATGGGTTATCCTAAATTGGATATAAGATGATGTTATTATTCACCTGAAAAATAAAAAAAGCCCAGACTTAAACAAAGTTGTCTGGGCTTCTTTATGAGACCGTCCTAAAAAGCGAAAATTCGCGGTTTAGGATTAGTGTCTGAATCTACGTTGTGGTGGACGTTCACCGCGAGGACGGGCTTGGTTCACTTTCAAATTACGTCCTTTGACGGCCAACTCGTTTAACGCTTTGATCGCTTCTTCGGCTTCGGCTTGCTTGGGCATTTCCACAAAGGCGAACCCTTTGGATTGTCCGGTCAATTTGTCGATAATCAAGTTGACGTTAGCGACTTCTCCGTATTCGGCAAACAGGTTTCTCAGTTCGTCTTCAGTCAGACTATAGGATAAATTCCCTACATATATATTCATCAAGATATTTCTCTTCTCACGTATGTTGAATCGAAAAAACACCACCAAAGAACCAACATACAGAACTTTCCCGGTGATGACAGCCAAGAAGCTGATCAAAACAAAGTGACACAGCTACGAAACATTGCTTAATATCGACTAGAACCAAGCCGCTTGCGCGCCTGTTTCAATTTCGCTGCAAGTTGTTACTAGTTTAGAGCAATTGTACAAAAAAGCTATACCCTACACCCAAAATTAGCTAATATTTTTTCACAACACAAAAAAAACTCAATTCAGCACCTAATTTGCCTTAGAGGCTGTCGTCACGAAGGGATAAATGGTTACAATTGCAAAACTTTTAAGGTAATTTTTTATCCCAATCCAGCAATTGCTGTGTCTGTGGATGTTTCGGTAAGTGTTGCGCGAGTTGGCTGACGTTTGATGCGATTCATCACTTCATCGCATCCTACCTCGCTCGGCTACCCATCTTACGAGTTAAAAAATATCATGAAATACATCAACATCCGCGAAGAAGAACTCAAAAACAAAATCGCTCAGGATTATTTCGGGTTTTACGATTGCAGCAAAATTATTGGCAATGTCGATTTTTGCGTCACGATACGCGAAAATAATACAATACCGTCTGAACAAAAATCCCTGCTGTGGGCAGAAGCCAAAACAGGCGCGTCGAGTATTGTCCGCTCCCTCGTTCAGCTCATTCTCACCATTGGCAAAGCCCGCACTTTTGATAAATTTTTGCCGCCGCCTATGCTTGGTGCGTTTGATGGCGAAAAAATTGCGTTTATTCCCTACAATGAAATTCAAGATATTTTTTATCAAAACGACTTTAACTGGAATGTCGCACCATCAGATTATTCCACCAAAGAATTTCAACAAATTCATGCCAAAGTCGAAACGACAATAGACCGCGAGTCTCTGTTATTTCACTATCAGCAAGACGACAAAGAACTGCACCAATTCATTAAACAAAATTTTGTCATCGGCAAACTTGGCTTAACTAAAACAAAAATCGACAAAAACAACTTCATGGTCATTTACAACAAATGGCTACAAACTGTGAAACCCACTATTGCCGTCAATTGGGACAGTGCCAAAAAAAGCGGCATTATTGATGGCGATTTTTACCTCGCTGATTTACTCAGCCAAGAAAATGCGACGCTTAAAGAAAAATTATTTGTCTTGCTGAAGCGTGATTGTTACGAGTTAGACCGGAATATTGACGCGGCCGGTTTTGGTAATCACAAAACCGCGCAATTTAATGACAAACAAATCGCCCACACGCAATTTTGGAATCGCTACGAGCGTCCTCCAAAAGAAGAATATTGGGATTACATTGTCAATCGCCGCGATTTATTAGTCCCGCAGGATATTCGGGAACGCAAAGGCAGTTTTTTTACGCCACAAATCTGGGTTGAACTTTCACAAAAATATTTAGCCGATGTATTAGGTGAAAATTGGCAAGATGAATACACAATATGGGATTGCGCCGCCGGAACGGGGAATTTATTAACGGGTTTAACCAATAAATACAATATTTGGGCTTCAACATTGGACAAACAAGATGTTGACGTGATGAAAGACCGTATTGCAAATGGTGCAAATTTATTGGAAAGTCATGTTTTTCAATTTGACTTTCTCAACGACGAATTCACCAAGCTCCCCGCAGGCTTGCAAGCCATTATCAACGACCCAGAAAAACGCAAAAAGCTGGTGATTTACATTAATCCACCTTATGCAGAAAGCAACGGCAAAGTTAGCTTAACAAGAAGCGATGTTCAAATTTCAGCCACTCACAAAAGATATGCCGCGCAGTTAGAAAAAGTAGGCGCGGAGCTTTACGCACAATTTATTGCGAGAATTTATTTTGAAATTCCAAATTGTTTTATCGCTGAATTTTCAAAGCTAAAATTACTGAGTGGTGTAAATTCAAAAGTATTTAGAAGTTATTTTGAAGCAAAACTGGAAAAGTTATTTATTGTTCCAGCAGATACATTTGACAACGTAAAAGGTACATTCCCGATTGGATTTTTTATATGGAACACGGTTATCAAAAAGAAATTTGAAAGTTTTAATGCTGATGTGTTTGAAAGAGACGGCAATTTATCAGGAAGTAAGGTTTTTTATTCTTATGATAATGAACGAGGCAGAATCAATGATTGGTTAGGAGTTTTTAAAAATAAATCGAAAGAAAATAACATCGGCTTTTTAATGGCGGATGCGCCTGATTTTCAACATAACAATCTAGTTTGTATCAGAAGTGACAAGCCAAAAGGGCATGGTATTTGTTTTGCGGTTAATCAACATAGCTTACAGGTTGCCTGTATTTATTTAGCTGTCCGCCACTGCATAGAAACCACTTGGCTAAACGACCGCGACCAGTTTTTATCCCCTAATGACGGCTGGCAAACCGACACGGAATTTCAAAACGACTGCTTAACTTCTACCTTGTTTAACAGCCAAAACAGAATTTCAAGCAATGAAGGCGTAAACCACTGGATTCCCTTCACCGAATCAGAAATCAACGCACGCGATAAATTTGCCAGCAACTTTATGACAAAATTCATACAAGGCAAACTCAAACCCGAAGCATCAAAACAAATGGCTTTAGAAGAACACGATTTGCCTTTACAAATCCGCACTACACCGCTGAAATTTTCACCCGAAGCAGAAGCGGTTTTTAAGGCAGGGCGTGAACTTTGGGTATACTATCACCAGCAAGAAAATTGCAACGTCAACGCCAGTTTGTATGATATTCGCGCCCACTTTCAAGGTCGAAACAACAAAGGCAAAATGAACAACAAAAGTGATGATGCGGTTTATATGGAACTCATTAAAAACCTGCGCGAGAACATTAAACAATTACAAACCAAAATTGCGCCCAAAGTATTTGAATATGGGTTTTTGAAGTAAGCAGGAGTGGAGTTTACGTGAAAATTTTTGGTTTGAATCAGAACGTACAGAGCTAAAAAAATTGACCCCTACTAAAAAAACAAAAATAATCAGATAAGCCATAGGTACTTATTTTTTTATCATTCCAAAAAAATGACAATAACGATCTTCATTTCAAACATGTGCTTTTTTATCTACTGCGCTGTCTTGTCCTGTACATTCCGATTCAGACAATACCGCTTGCTATTAGAAGCGACAAACCGCTAAAATCATTGCCTCATCGCCTGAAAAAATCTAACCACGTTTGTTACTGCAAAATGACATACTGATTTTTTTAGCCACTGATCTCGAATTCATGGGATGTGAAGGCGTAAAATCCCTTTTATTTAAAAAATTGTGACCGCGATATGGAAAAAAAAAGTAGCTATCAATACGAAGAATTATTGCAGTGTGGACGAGGCGAAATGTTCGGCCCCGGCAATGCCCAATTACCTATGCCTCCCATGTTGATGTTTGATCGCATTACGCATATCGCCGATAACGGAGGCAGCGCAGATAAAGGGTTAATTATTGCCGAATTAGATATTCGTCCTGATTTATGGTTTTTCGATTGCCATTTTCCCGGAGACCCGGTGATGCCGGGTTGTTTGGGTTTGGATGCCATGTGGCAATTGATTGGATTTTTCTTGGGATGGATGGGTGGCCCCGGACGGGGGCGTGCATTGGGCGCAGGCGAAGTCAAATTCACAGGCCAAGTGACTCCAAAATGTAAACGTGTTATTTATAAAGTGGATATGAAACGAGTCATTATGCGCAAGTTGGTCATGGGCATTGGCGATGCCACCTTAGAGGCCGATGGTAAACTGATCTACGAAGCCAAAGAGCTACGGGTTGGTTTATTCACTTCTACCGATTTTTAGATACAAAAGGGAGTCAGATTGTGAGACGTGTCGTGGTGACAGGACTGGGCGTTGTATCCAGCATTGGCAACAGCAAGCAGGAGGTTTTGACCGCTTTAAAAAGCGGACAGTCCGGCATTTGTCATGAACCCGAATATGCCCAATTAGGCTTTCGATCCCATGTTCATGGCGCGGTTCGGATCAATTTAGAAGAACGTATTGATCGCAAAGTCAAGCGGTTCATGGGCGATGCCGCCGCGTTTAACTACGTGGCAATGCAAGAAGCCATTGCCGATGCCCATTTAGATCAAGCCGATGTATCCCATCCGCGCACGGGTTTAATTACCGGTTCGGGCGGGGCTTCGCCAGCTAATCAAGTGGAAGCCGTGGATTTATTGCGCACTAAGGGCTTAAAACGGGTCGGCCCGTATATGGTGCCGCGCACCATGTCGAGTACAACTGCTGCGTGTTTGTGTACGCCTTTTCGTATTAAAGGGGTGAATTATTCGATCAGTTCGGCGTGTGCGACCAGTGCGCATTGTATTGGTCATGCCAGCGAGTTGATCCAATTGGGTAAGCAAGATATTGTTTTTGCGGGCGGCGGAGAAGAAGTCCATTGGAGTTTAACGCTGTTATTCGATGCGATGGGCGCGTTGTCGTCTAAATACAACGATCAACCGTTAAAAGCCTCACGTCCTTACGACGCGCACCGGGATGGTTTTGTCATTTCGGGGGGAGGTGGGATGTTGGTGTTAGAAGAATTAGAACATGCCCAAGCGCGTGGTGCAAAAATCTATGCAGAATTAGTGGGTTACGGTGCCACTTCAGACGGTTATGACATGGTGCAGCCTTCGGGAGAAGGCGCGGTACGTTGTATGCAACAAGCCTTAGCCACCGTGGATACCCCCATTGATTATATTAATGCCCACGGCACCAGTACGCCCGTAGGCGACAGTCGAGAATTAGAAGCGATAAAAACGGTATTTGGCGAACACATTCCATTCATCAGTTCGACCAAATCATTAACAGGTCATGCTTTGGGTGCGGCAGGTGTACACGAAGCGATTTACAGTTTATTGATGTTAGAAGCGGGCTTTATGTCTGCCTCGGCCAATGTTGAAACCTTAGACCCGGTGGCCGAAGGAATGCCCATTGTCAGAACCTATCAAGAAACGACATTAAATACCGTAATGTCCAATAGTTTTGGTTTTGGTGGCACGAATGCCACTTTAGTTTTCCGACGTTTTGCGGGTTAATCTTACTGCCGTCGATGTCATACTTTTATGGCATTGGCGGTTTATCCTGTATTTTCACCACAACATTTTTTATATTTCAAGCCACTGCCACAAGGACAACATTGATTGCGTCCTATTTTTAATGCTTGCACAATATTTTTATTGTCATGAATGATTCGTGCTAATTCTACGGCTGCGGTTTGATATTGTTTTTCTTCATCAAATTGCAAACAGCGTTGAAATAACAGCGCAGCCCGCCGCATATCCACTGCCACCCCAATGCCTCGCTGATAAGCCAATGCCAAGTAATAACATGCGCCGGCGTGATGTTGTGCTTCGGCCAAATGCAGCCATTCTAAAGCGATATGAATATTTTTTTCTACCCACAAACCGCTGGAATAATATTTAAATAACACCACTTGCGCATCGGCATCACCATTTTGTGCCGCGCATTGATACCAGTAAAAGGCTAATTTTTCATCAGCCGGCGTACCCAAACCCGATTGATACAAATAAGCCAATTTAAATTGCGCCGAAGCATAACCCGCTTCAGCCGCTTTTTGCGCATAACGGAAGGCTTTTTGTACATTTTGTTTCACGCCTAAACCTTCATAATACATTTGAACCAAATAATTTAACGCACCGGGATGATCTTGTAATGCTGCTTTGGTGAAATAACGCAAAGATTGACAATAATCGTGTTCATATTGCACTTGTTCATTGAGCCGCCCATAAAAATAAAATAAACCCATTTGATGCAACGCATCAGCATAGTCTAATTCTGCGGCTTGTTTTAATAAGGCAATGGCTTGTTTTAAATTGCGCAAATGACCGCGGGAATTTAAATGCAATTGTCCCAATTGATATAAAGCGGGCGGATAATTTTGATCGGCTGATTTTTTTAACCAATAATAAGCATCTTGTTGCCATATTTGGCGCGGTGATTCTGTTTCGGATAAATTTGTGCTTACTGATTCTATTTTCTGACAAAACATAAGCCCAATCGCATATTGGGCTTCGGCTTGTTCGGTAATAATCGCATCTTTATATATACGATCCGAATTGGCAGGATTAGGTGGTTGAAATAACGGAATGGTTTGCGCCGATTGTCCCAATAAAGATTCACAGTACCAATAGGCAATTTGATAAGTAAATTCTAAGGTTAATAACGCAATTTTTTTGGCCACAATGGGAGCGCGAACTTGTTCTAAAGGATGTGCGCCACGATTGCCCTCGACGCGCAAACGATTAAAACGATCCAGAATATAGGGCGGAATCAGAGTCTGTAATTTTTCATTTTGCAATTGTTCCCACAAACTGCCATGAATGGGCAAATCATAGTGACGACACACCAAAGCCAGCAACAGCGAAGCACACACCCGCAATTTGACTAAACTATTTTCAGGGTCTTCATAACAGTAGCGATACGCTAAACCATAATAATGTCCCAATTGCGGCGTTAAACGCGCCATAAAATTAATTAATGCGTTCTCTGAATTCATGAGACCCTTTGCAGAAATCATGTCGCGTTGTAAATGTTAAATGGATTGATGACCAAATAAAACCTGTTTTTTTGGATAAAAATCGTATCTCATTTTTTTATTTTTCTCTATTTCTGCAAAGATTGCGGATGACTTATAAAAATAATTGTATTATTTTGGCAAATCTGAGATATTATTATATTCTAATACCCAAGTTAGTAGGTTGTTCTATCGCAAAAAACGCAAAAATTTGCTATAAATATAAGGCGTAAATGATAAAATTCGGTACACTTCCGAAAAAATAACGATCTCACTTAACGATGTCTTGGGTAACCTATTGATTCACTCAGACAAAACCATGTGCAGCGATGACAAACCATTACTATAGCGAAGTCGGAATATGTTCTATGCCAGATAGCAATGCTCAGCCCTTAGGGCTTATCACTCATGACGAAGATATTGAGCGTGCTTCCCGTTCTATGAAAGCCATGTCTCATCCGTTGCGACTAAAAATTCTATGTACTTTAGGTGAACGTGAATTTAGCGTGCAGGATATTGTTGAAGAAGTTGGGACTTCTCAAAGTAACATTTCACAGCATTTGGCCATTTTGCGTGACAAAGGTATTTTGTCCTCCCGTAAAGATGCAAATCGAGTTTATTACCGAGTGAGCGACGCACGAACTTTGCGCTTAATCAGTATGATGCGCGAAGTATTTTGTTCATTTTGTTCTTAGAGAAAAGGTTCTTGATTTGCAACACAAAAGGCGCAACGCAGCACGGCTGTTGTGCGCCTCTGCACTTGCAACTTGTAAAAGTCACTGACCCCGTGGCTTGAAGTCAGCAAGAATTGACCGGAAACAATGTCACTGCACCAGTCCCAAAAGAGAAAGCCCAATCGATACAGTGGGGAACTGTGTCTATTGGGCAGGGGGAAGTTGTTGATTATTATTATCAGGCTACGAGCTTCTCATTGTACTAAAATTTATGCCCCAGTAAAGCATAATCTGAAAATTAAACCACACACTCCAGTCAATTCGTACGCTCTGCTTTAATTTCCCCTTAAAAAAACGTTACAATGGCCATTTAGTGTATTTTCTGAATGGACGTGAGTTGATTTTGTGGAGTTTAACTCGACATCAGCTTCAGTAAATTAAGCAAAACCAAAAGGTTGGAGGAAAATCGTATGCGTCAACCCTTAGTTGTGGGAAATTGGAAAATGAACGGCTCTGCCGCGACAAACCAGCATTTATTGGCTGATTTATTGGCGGGTTGTTCTTCGCTGACGCGTTGTCGGATGGGGGTTTGTCCGCCATTTGTGTATTTGGCCGCCATTCAAGCCCAGTTACAAGGGAGTCCCATTGTCTGGGGCGCACAAAATGCGTCTCAACACGCGCCCGGTGCTTACACCGGCGAAATCAGTGCCAGTATGTTACAAGATTTTGGCTGTACTTATGTTATTGTGGGGCATTCTGAGCGGCGTACTCTCTATCTTGAAAATGATGGCATCGTGGCAGAAAAATTCGCAGCCGTGCAAGCGGCCGGATTAACCCCCATTTTATGCGTGGGCGAATCCCTAGAGCAGCGAGAAGCCGGTGTCACTGAGCAAGTGGTCGGACAACAGTTGGATGCCATTTTGAACACGCAAGGTGTTGAGGTATTTGACAATTGTGTCATTGCCTATGAACCCGTTTGGGCAATTGGCACTGGCAAAACGGCAACGCCCGAACAGGCACAAGCCGTACATGCGTTTATTCGTCGTCAATTGGCTGAGAAAAATCAACCACTTTCTGAAAAAATTCAGATTTTATACGGCGGCAGTGTCAAAGGCAGTAACGCCAATGAGTTGTTTTCTATGCCGGATATTGATGGCGGTTTAATTGGCGGTGCGTCACTAAAAGCAGAAGAATTTCTGACGATTTGTCGCGCATCAGAATCATTTTAACTTTAAATCCTTGAGTCTTGGGCAAAGCCCATTGAGCAAACATCGTTATGCACACTATTTTGGTTATCGTACAGATTATGGTCTGTGCCAGTTTAATCGGCTTAATCTTAATTCAACACGGCAAAGGCGCAGATATGGGCGCAGCTTTTGGCAGTGGTGCGTCGGCCACTGTTTTTGGCAGTCGCGGTTCGGCTTCCTTCTTAACGCGAACCACAGCCGGCTTGGCAGCGGCATTTTTTATTTTAAGCCTTGTCTTGGCCTACTTTTCCACAGGACAACGGGAACCCCGTAGCGTATTAGAAAGTGTAACAGTACAAACTCAGCCCGCGACTGAGTTACCAGCGACAACAGCCGTACCTAGCCCAACCAGTGAGGAATTACCCACAGTTCAAGAAGAAACCACAGCAGAACGCACCACCGAAAACGCCACAACTGTCACAGTAGAAACGAACACACAACCAGTTGAATCTCCAGCCGAAAATTCTGTTGTCACGGAAACTTCTCCTGTTATTCAAGAACAAACGCCTGATCCGTCTGCCGCTACGGAAGAAAAAACGCAGTAATTGCGTTGCATTTCCAGAAAGCCTACGTTAAAATGCACCCCTTGATTGATTGCTGTGTGACAGGAATTAATCGGGGACATTTGAGACAAGCCGATGTGGTGAAATTGGTAGACACGCCGTCTTGAGGGGGCGGTGGCGCAAGCCGTGCCAGTTCGAGTCTGGCCATCGGCACCAAGTTTAGTATCAAGTGGTATTCTGGAAAAATTTAGAAAATGGCTTGACAGCCGAAAAAGCAGCCTGTATAGTGCGCGGCTTACCTGAGACAAATGAAGCGGGAATGCAGAGCGGGAAAGTGTAAGAGTCCGCGAGCTTTTACAGAAGTAGAAGCGAGTGAAGACAAGCCGAAGCAAAAGAAATTAAAAATATTTTGAAAAAGGCTTGACAGAGACGAAACAAACCACGTAGAATGCACAGCTTCACACCCAAGCCACTAGTTGCTGAGGTGCAGTTCCTTAACAAACCGAATTCAAGTCATCTGTGTGGGAGTTTAGACCCTGACTGACTGTTCTAACAGAACGTCAAGAGTCGTAAACTTCTCGTCAACACGAGATTTTTATATCTTGCAACAAATTTGTGACAATTTAAAGTCACAGCCAAAATTAAACTGAAGAGTTTGATCATGGCTCAGATTGAACGCTGGCGGTATGCTTAACACATGCAAGTCGAACGGAGGTAGCAATACT
>NZ_MSLT01000012.1:1175000-1176192 GCF_002149925.1 Thioflexithrix psekupsensis
AGCCATGAGCAGGATGAAAGTCGGGTAACACCAACTGGAGGTCCGAACCCACGTCTGTTGAAAAAGACGGGGATGACTTGTGGCTAGGAGTGAAAGGCTAATCAAGCTCGGAGATAGCTGGTTCTCCTCGAAGCTATTTAGGTAGCGCCTTGCGTTTTACTCTCGGGGGTAGAGCACTGTTTGGGCTAGGGGGGCATCTCGCTTTACCAACCCCATGCAAACTTCGAATACCGAGAAGTACCATCGCAGGAGACACACGGCGGGTGCTAACGTCCGTCGTGAAAAGGGAAACAACCCAGACCGCCAGCTAAGGTCCCCAAATGAACGCTCAGTGGGAAACGATGTGGAAAGTCACAGACAGCCAGGAGGTTGGCTTAGAAGCAGCCCCTTTAAAGAAAGCGTAATAGCTCACTGGTCGAGTCGGTCTGCGCGAAAGATATAACGGGGCTCAAGCGTTCTACCGAAGCTGCGGATGCCGTAAGGCATGGTAGGGGAGCGTTCTGTAAGCCTGTGAAGGTCTGCTGTGAGGCAGACTGGAGGTATCAGAAGTGCGAATGCTGACATAAGTAGCGATCATGCGGGTGAAAAACCCGCACGCCGAAAGTCCAAGGTTTCCTGCGCCACGTTAATCGACGCAGGGTGAGTCGGTCCCTAAGGCGAGGCAGATATGCGTAGCCGATGGAAAACGGGTTAATATTCCCGTACTTTACTGCACTGCGATGAGGGGACGAAGAAGGCTAAGTCAGCACGCGATTGGTTGTGCGTGTTTAAGGTGGTAGGCAGAATCAGTAGGCAAATCCGCTGTTTAATGCCGAGAACTGACGACGAGTCTCGTTTCAGAGACGAAGTGACTGATGCCCTGCTTCCAAGAAAAGCCTCTAAGCTTCAGGTGTAGTAGAACCGTACCCCAAACCGACACAGGTGGACAGGGTGAGAATCCCAAGGTGTTTGAGAGAACTCGGGTGAAGGAACTAGGCAAAATAGCACCGTAACTTCGGGAGAAGGTGTACCTTCTGGATGAACCCTGCACAGGGGAAGTCTAAGAAGGTCGCAGTGACCAGGTGGCTGCGACTGTTTATTAAAAACACAGCACTCTGCTAACACGAAAGTGACGTATAGGGTGTGACGCCTGCCCGGTGCTGGAAGGTTAATTGATGGGGTTAGCGAAAGCGAAGCTCTGATCGAAGCCCCA
>NZ_MSLT01000013.1:2500-31052 GCF_002149925.1 Thioflexithrix psekupsensis
CGCTTCTACTTCTGTAAAAGCTCGCGGACTCTCAACTCTCCCGCTCTGCGTTCCCGCTTCGTTTGTCTCAGGTAAGCCGCGCACTATACAGAGCAGGAAAATCCCTGTCAAGGTTTTTTTGGAAAAATTTTTCGGGGTCTGTGATCAGAGCGTTATCGCATCAAAATTGACAGCGATTTCGCGTTTCATCAATACCAAGCGTATCCAACTGGTTGGTAGGATGTAAAAAACCATCCAAAGGCAAACGTTCGACCACCGCATCACCACTGGCAACAAATAGAGGTTGTCTTAACTGATTGTTCCATTGACGAAAATTCTGCGGCGTTCCTTTTGTTCCGTCTAGCACTAAGTCATTGCTGCGAATATAAGCAGATAAGTCATTAAAATTCAATGAATGACTGCGAATTATCGCCTCTGTGACCACTTTAATCGCCATCCACGCTGACCAATCGTAACCCGTCATTAATCGTCCGGCCTGTTTTTGAAAACGTCCGTTGACTTGCGGCGCGCCGTGCCGATCCCACGACCAAAACCACCATTCTGGCACTAAACCGTTACTCCCCACGACAGGACGCGGCAATAAAGTTTGATACGGCACATAACGCGCAAATTCGCCATGTGTATCCGCCACAAACACCACGTCATACTTGGCTTTTCCCGTCAACAAAGCAACATTATTCTGATGGCGATGGCGGGGATCACGACTTAATTGAAACGGTCGCGTTTCCACTACTTTTAAGCCAAAACGTTTAGCTGAATCTAAAAAAATAGTGTTTAACGCTTGATCGGCCTCACTTTCTCCGGCTAAAACCAGAATGTCACGCCATTGACGTGTAACCAAATATTGCGCCAGCGCATCGGTCAACATGTCCCAACTGGGTGCGACGTGAAACAAATGCGCTTGACACCCCTCTTGACGCAATGCCACACCTAATGCCGAAATATTAAACAATAATAATGACTTATCTCGTGTTTTTTGCGCCACTTCATGCAGAATATCGTCGGGGAAATCGACAAGAAAAAAATGCACATCTTCTTCGTATAATTTATTGATTTGTAACAATAAATCTTCGACACTGCGCTCAGTACGTTTGGCCAGTTGCAACGCAACTTGACGCGACATCAAAGGAAAACGACTGTCTTTCACGCCCAATTCCGCGCCGGCAAAAGGTCGCCCCCATGGCTGTAAACGGTAGCGGGCTTCTAAACGCCGTGAGGTGTAACGCTCATCTTTGGCATATTCTAAATAACCCACGACGATGGTTTGCACTGGGTTGTCTGCTGCACTGGACGCGGCGAAAAAAGCTAAAAATAAGCCACTGAATAATAACAGTATTAGGTGATTTTTCATAAAAAAATCCTTTTACGGTGCAATCACAATGCTGTGTGGCACGCGGCCGACGGGAAGGGAACGTAACACTTTGTGAGTTTTAGCGTCAATAATAGACATGTCGTCACTTAAACCATTTGCAACGTATAAGAACTGCTCATCAGGACTCAAGGCCAAACCCCACGCCCGTTGTCCTACCAAAATATAATCCGTCACGCTAAAATCAGCCATCGCCACAACAGCCACATGATTGGCACGGCCTAAAGTGACATACAAAGTTTTTTCATCTTTTGTCAACAACAAATCAACAGGTGTAATCTGTTCAGGACGGAAACCTTTGGGAGTGAAAGACAATTCACGTGTCACCGTAAATGTTTCCGTGTCAATGACGCTGACCGTGCCACCGATTTCGTTACTGACAAACAACGTTTTACCGTCTTGCGTTAAGGCAAAACGACGCGGACGATTCCCCACAACAATGTTGGCCAACAACTCATGGGTACTAACATCAACGACATGCACCATATTGGCGACTTCTGAAGTCACATAAACCCGTGTCGCATCATGACTGACCAACACGCCTTCGGGTTCTTCGCCGACTTCGATCTTGGCGATAGCCGTTTCATTGTCTATATCAAAAATGGTTAATTCGCCATCATCCTCATTTGAAACGTACAAGGTTTTGCCGTCGGGACTTAAATCAAAAATTTCAGGCTCTTCGCCGACATCTAGGCTTTTCACCACCCGTTTTTCTTGTACATCAATGACATCTATCGTATTTCCATCGCCGCAAGCGACGTAAAGTTGTTTGTAATCAGGGCTAAACTTTAACGCCCGCGGTTGCTCATTCACAGGAATACTGGCGATTTTCTCGTACTGATTCGCCCGATCCAGCACCAGCACCGCGTTGTCTTTCTCTAAACTGATAAATAACTGACTGGCATTGAGTGGAAAAGCCGCGGATAAGCCGATGAAAAATGAAGAAATAACAGTGACTTTACGCATTGCGTATGGACTCCTTTGGTGTGTTGATGGGGATAAAATCGCATGCTGTTATACTTTCACCCCAACCAATTCGCTACAATTTCCATTTGATCTGACGACATCAACATGGGCGAATGTCCTGTGTTGGGAATGTGTACAACACATAAATCTGGCCGTGAAGCCTGCATTTGTTCTACTACGGGGAAAGGTAAAACACTAGTTAAACAATGAAATTAACACCAAATTATTTTCATTTAGGTGCTTAATTATGAAGTTGTAACTAAAAACTACCCAAATTGAATACCTAATAATTTATTCTTAACATTATCATCTCTTAGTTTAAGCACAACGGCCTGTCCTAAGATTTCTTTTTGAGCATGATTTAAATGTTCTAACATGCTTTCATAATTTTCTATATTCACCGTGGCAATATATTGTTTATCCGAATTTTCTAATTGTGCCAATGCAAACTTAAACCATGCTGCACGTGGATTAGAACCCATATTGGCAAATAATCGATTATCATGCCATAAAAAATCAACATGATGATTTTTACCTTTCATTAGTAATAACCAATCAAAACATAAAATTTTAGCGTCATTAATTCCATCCGAATTATCCCCTTCAATTTGCACAGAAAATTTATAACGCAATTGATTATCACCAGTATTATTTTCCAATACAATACCAGACATGCAATGCGGATAAAGTTGAGTGGCAATAGACTGAAAAAACGCTTTATATTCCGAAATTGGATCCGTCTTTACATAATCGCTTGTATTGGCATCTTGTCTAAGCATTTCTTCTTTTAATAACTGCTTTTCTTCTTCCAGTTTATCCTTAAATTTTAGATATTCCTGTAATTTAACCCGTTCTGATTTTAATGTGGCTAATTTATTACTTAAAGCGGTATATTCATCTAAAGCCCGTTTGCCTTGCAATTCTTTCATTAATTGATCACGTAATAATCCTATTTTTTGCCGTTCTTTATCCTTTTGTTCTATTTCTTGTAAAATTTGTAATTTATCAGCTTCTAAACGTTTCTTACGATTTTCAAGAAAAGTTTGATGAAATGTTTCAACAGCCTCAAAATGAGCCAATGTCTCAGGTCTAAATACCTGCTCTAATCCTTTGTACAAATCCAAAAGTTCTAAACGTGAAATATCAGATTGTTGTTGTAAAGATTTTTCAATGCCTTGCAATTGAAAATGACCAATTTCAATCACTTTTTCAATTTGACGCAATTGTTGAGTTAATCCTTGTGCTTCTAATACTAAATAATGATAGTTTTCAGCAACAGTAAATTGTGCCAAATCATTTTCAAGCAATGGAATTTCTTTATTCAACCAATCCAAGCGTAATTTAGGTTCATTACCCGCCTGAAATAATTCATGTAAAATAGGATCATCATCCCAATTTTTAATTGTCTTTTTCAAATCATCCAAACGCTTTTTATGGGATTGTTTTATAAAAATAGAATTATAATCTAAATCCAATAAAAAAAAGGTTCTTAATTGGGCTTCAACATCGGGTTCTTTATGTGTTTTTAAAGGATCAACACAATCTTCCCGCAAACGACGCGCAAAACGAATCAATAATGAGCGAAAACTTAATGAGTCCTTTTTATTGTTTAAATCAAATACGCCGCATTGATTTAACCAATTGCGATAATCTACTAATTTAATTTCTTCGCTGTTTAAATAAATTTTTTTACCATCTGCACTGCGTTCAACACGATACTGTTGATCATTTATCATAAAATCTAAATAAAAAATCCAATCTTTTAATTTTTCTTTAAAAATAGACGGCGTATTTGCACCAAGACAATAATGCACCAATTCTAAAGCCAACGTTTTACCCACACCATTACTGCTGCCTTCTTTACCGTCTTTTGAGGCATCACCAAGAATAAGCGTTAAACCATTTGGATTAAAAGAAATGGTTTTAAAACTGGGTTTATTAGCTGATAATTTAATGAGTTTCATGATGTAAAATAATACTTAATTTTTTATTTTCGATTTCTTTAATTTGACCTAATGCAAATAAAATAACAATGGCAATAAGTACTTGTTCAAAAGTGGGTTTATAAAACCAAGTTGAATCTTCACTATTTAATAAGTGCCAAATTTCATCAGCGGTTCGTGGTTCTTTTAAAAGTTGGCGCACACAACCTGCCAATCCAATGAACGATTCAGAAAAACGAATATGCTTATGAGGTAATAATTGTGTTTGGAGATTCATAAATATCACAGGCTTCAAAATATTTTGCTAAAATCACTTGTGCTGCTTCTCGATAGGCTTTAAAGCTATGAGGATTTTTTTTACATATTTCAGGAATTAATTGCTCCATTATCCATACATAACGCAGATTGGCTCCATTTTCAATACTATCTGGAATTTCAATTTTACTGTTTTGATAAAAACCACGCATTTCTTCTGCAACAATCTGTTTTAAAGCAGGGTCTCTCTTGTGTAAAAAATCATCAATTTCGCCTTGTTGGTAAGAATAGCAACGTAAAAAATCTGGTACGGGAGAGGTAAGTCCATTTATACGAATTTTTGTGTCAAAATCAGGAGCAATTAAATTTGTATCAACTCGATGAATTGCCTTATTTGCTAAATGTTTTAATATTTCAGCAATGGCACGCGGATCAATAAAATCTGGCAATTCAGCAGGAATGCTATATAAAATACTTTCTTTTTGATCATAATCCAATTCCATAAAAACTCGTTCTAATTTTGCACTATTCCATGCACTGGCTTCTTCTAAATTATATTTCTTTTTTAATTCTAATAAAGCCTTGCCAATAGGCGCAGGCGTACCCTCAAAACGATCATTATAAACAAAATGATATTGTTTTATATCGCCATAATTATTTCTTAATTCATTAAAATCTGTTACTGCTTTTTTTAAAACAGAAGATAAATTTATCTTTGAACTGGCTTTTTTCCCATAAACTTGAAAATAATACCCCTCATTAGGCATCCATCCATCATTGCCACCATCGCCTTGATTACCATAAGGGGCAACGGATTGAAAGCTAGGATAACGATAGCTCATTACATCTTGAAATAATCTCTGAAAATGTTCACTGGATGTTTCATAAATTTTTACTTTAAATAAAGTACGAAACCAAAAATTTTCATTATTCATTTAATAAATCCAGTTTTTAAAATTTGAAAATGGTTGCTAAAGTTAAGTTTGAGTGGCTCACATATATATACCAAAATTAAGTCATTCATAAAATTTTTCTGTCAGAATCAGAATTTACAGAATTTTAGGATTTTCAGAATTAAAAAATAAAAAATCTGTTTAAAATAAACGATTTGCAAGAATAAATTTTGAAAATTCTTGTGTCTGTAAATTCTGATTCTGACAAAATAAGGATTCTACGAACCCTATCTTTTTGGTATAGCATCCGCACTATAAATAGAATTAAGTAAAAAGAGTTCATCAATAGAACAATGCTGTTGTTTACGGAGAGCTTTAGCTTGCGCCCATTTATGTTCAATAGGATTTAAATCTGGGGAATAAGGGGGTAAATATTCCAAGACGTGTCCCGCCGCCAAAATAGCCTGCTGAATATCATGTCGCTTATGAAAAGTGGCGTTATCCATCACAATGACGGCATTTTCAGGGAGTTTAGGCAGCAAATCTTGAGTGACCCAAGCGAAAAAAACATGAGAATTAATCGCTCCAGTAAACAAACTGATGGTTAATAAATCAAAATCGAGCAAAGCACCGATGACATTAGTGCGTCCTTTGGCGTGCCAATCGTGTGAACCAAAACAACGTTTGCCAACAGACGCATACCCAAAACGGCGCGGCATGTCGTGAGCAAAGCCGCTTTCATCAATAAAAACAATGTGTTTACCAACGTTCTTATAATGGTCTATTTTGCTCTGGAAGACTTGTCTTAGCTCAGAGTCGGCTTTGGGATGCTTGAGTGTTTTTTTTACGGCTAACCCCTAAACGTTTTAATGCGCTACGAATCCCGCTTTCGCTTATCCCAAACCGTGCCGCTCGTTCGTAATGATAAGCATCAGGGTGAAGCTCAACATCACGTTTTAATGCTTCCATGTCTATTTTAGTGGGTTTATTCCGCGTCCGTTTGGGTTCTAAGACTTTACCCCACCTTACTACGCTGGCTATCGCCACCTTAAAGCGTTCTGCTACCTCTGCAAGGGTCAGATTCTCTTCTTGTCTAGTTTTTAATACACGTTCTCGAAAGTCTCTTGAATAGGTCATTTTTTATACTCCTTTTGTGGTGCGGGTGCTATATTTCACAGAGAGCCACTTATTTTCACCCCAACCAATTCCCCACAATTTCCATTTGATCCGACGACATCAACATGGGCGAATGTCCTGTGTTGGGAATGTGTACAACACATAAATCTGGCCGTGAAGCCTGCATTTGTTCTACTACGGGGAAAGGTAAAACATCCGATTGTTCACCATGTAGTAATAAAATCGGCTGTTTGACCGCAAGCCATGTCGTCCATAAATTGGCCACTTTATCGCTATGAAAAGTCTGCGCAATTTCAGGATCATAAGCTAAACAATATTCACCTGTGGGTAAATGTTGAATACTGTGTTCAATTACATGTTGCCATTGCGATTCGGTCAAAGGGCCAAAACTGGCATAACGCTGTCTTAAATGTGCGCTAATACTCGCCAAATCAGGAAAAGTATGTTGACGAATATAACGCGCAATTCTCGCTAAAGCCTCTTGCGGCACAATGGGGCCAATATCATTTAAAATAAGCCGTTTAATCGGAGAATTGGCTAATGCAGCCAAATGCAAACCAATTAAGCCTCCCATTGACGTGCCGATTAAATCTATTTTATCAAGACCTAACTGTTGTAATAAAGAAAAAATATCTTTCACATAAGTGCTATAGTGATATTGTTTAGGATCGGTTAAATAATCGCTGTCACCCCGCCCCACCACATCCACACAAATTACGCGATAATCTGTCATTAAATAACGCGCTAATAAGTCAAAATCATGACGATTTCGGGTTAATCCATGCAGGCATAAAACAGTAGAATTTGCGTCATGATTACCCCAATCACTATAAACGATATGATGTTGTCCATTGTTATCAGGACAAGTCACCCGATCAATGCGCATCGCTAAATAATTCATGATTCATTTCCCTCTGCGGCTTGCTTTAATTTAAATAAGCATTCTAAGGCTTGACGCGGTGTCATTTCTTCTAACGATAACTGTTGTAATTGAGTTACTACAGGGTGTGTTTCTGGTGATTTTGTTTCAACAGATTGCGCTTGAAATAAACCCAATTGCATGGCATTGACTTGTCCTTGTTGCAATTCCAATTGTTTTAATTTTTGTCGCGCTCGACTCACCACTTTTTTAGGCACTCCCGCTAATAAAGCCACTTGTAAACCATAACTTTGATTGGCAGGGCCAGGACGCACTTTGTGCATAAAAATTAATTTATCCTCTTGCTCTACCGCATCTAAATGAATATTAGCACAATTAAGCACCGTTTCTGGTAAATGTGTTAATTCAAAATAATGCGTCGCAAATAGCGTCAAGGCTTGCACTTGTTTCGCCAAAAATTCCGCACACGCCCACGCCAAAGATAAACCGTCAAAAGTACTGGTGCCGCGTCCAATTTCATCCATTAATACCAAACTATAACGGCTGGCATTATGTAAAATATTAGCGGTTTCTGTCATTTCAACCATAAAAGTGGAACGCCCGCCCGCTAAATCATCGCTGGCACCGATTCGCGTATAAATGCCATCAATAGGCCCCATAATCGCCTGTTGAGCGGGAACAAAGCTGCCTATATGCGCCAGTAAAATAATTAAAGCCGTTTGCCGCATTAACACCGATTTACCGCCCATATTCGGGCCAGTAATAATCAACATTCGTCGCTTGGCATCGAGTTTAATATCATTGGGCGTAAATGGCGTATTTTGCACCGCTTCTACCACCAAATGTCGCCCTTCAATAATCTCTATGCCTTCCGTTTCTACAAAAGTCGGCGGATATAATTTTAAAGTATCTGCCCGCTCGGCAAAAGTATTTAATACATCTAATTCCGCAATCGCCGCGCTGCTGTTTTGCAATTCGGTTAAAACTTGCGCAATCTTTTCTAATAACTGTTCATATAAATATTTTTCTAAACTTAACGCCCGATCTTTCGCACTGAGAACTTTATCTTCAAATTGTTTTAATTCTTCAGTGATATAACGTTCGGCCGCTTTTAAAGTTTGCCGACGGCGATAATCTACCGGCACACGATGCGCTTGATTTTGACTCACTTCAATATAATAACCATGCACCCGATTATAACCGACTTTTAAACGTTCTATTCCTGTGCGAATGCGCTCTCTATTTTCCAAATCGGTTAAAAATGTTTCGGAATGTTCACTGAGTTGGCGCAATTCATCCAATTGCGCATCATAACCCGCTGCAATTACACCACCATCACGCAATAATTGCGGTGGTGTATCAATAATGGCTTTAAGCAATTCTGCATGTAATTCTGGAAATTGATTAATTCCTGTCGCAATGCGTTGCAAATTGGCTTCATTAAAACGCGCCAATACCGTTTGCAATTGCGGCAACAATCCAATCGCTTGACGTAATTGAATTAAATCACGTGGGCGAGCTGTTTTTAATGCCACACGGGTCAAAATTCGCTCCATATCGCCAATGCCGCGCAATAATTCATATAAAGCCACATTATTCATGCGCTCTAATAAATAACCAACACTGGCATGACGTGCCTGTAACACTTTTGTATCACGCAACGGACGGTGTAACCAACGTCGCAACAAACGGCTACCCATCGGTGTCGCACATTGATCTAACACGTGAATGACAGTATGCTCTTTGATCCCCGTGGTCAAGCGACTGTCTAGCTCTAAATTACGACGGCTGGCCGCGTCGATCAACACACATTCCTCGCGCCGCTCCCAACGTAAACCTTGTAAATGCGGCAGCGCAGCCCGTTGTGTTTCCTGCGCGAAAGACAATAAAGCCCCCGCCGCACATAAACCCGCCGTTAAATGCTCACAACCAAAACCTTTTAAATCATGCGTTCCAAGTTGTTGATTTAACAATTTTTTAGCCGTGATTAATTCAAATTGCCACTCAGCACGAGTGCGTAAGTTAAAATGACTGGGTAAATTAAATATTTGCGCTTCGCTCACCAATAATTCAACAGGGCGCAATCGTTCCAACTCACTGAGTAATAAACTAAAATTAGGCACTTCAATGACCAGAAAACGCCCACTGGCCAAGTCTAAAGTGGCCAAACCAAATTGTTGATCCGTGCGATAAATCGCGCCCAATAAATTATCCTGCCGCTCTTCTAACAAGGCTTCATCTGTCAGTGTGCCGGGCGTTATAATACGTGTAATTTGCCGTTCGACCAATCCCTTGGCCACGGGATCGCCCACTTGTTCACAAATCACCGCCGATTCTCCTGCCCGCACCAATTTGGCCAAGTAATTTTCCAGCGCGTGATGTGGAATTCCGGCCATGGGAATGTCATCGCCTGCGCTGCGACCGCGAGCCGTTAAAGTAATATCAAGCAAACGCGCCGCCCGCCGCGCATCTTCAAAAAAAAGCTCATAAAAATCCCCCATACGATAAAACAGTAACATGTCGGGATATTCGGCTTTAATACGCAAATAATGCTGCATCATGGGGGTATGTTGGCTGAAATCGCTTGTCGTCATTCTTTGGTTCTCAACTTTTGGCGCAAATTAAATAAGCTCGCTATTTTACACGTTTTGCGTTATTGCCATAGTCAGGCCTGCCTGTTGAAAACCTGTTGAAAAGTTGTTGATAACCTGTTGAAAACTTTTGTAATATTCAACTAAAAATCGCCTAACACCGGCAAAACTCAACAGTTTTCAACATCTTTTCAACAGGATAATTTTTTGATTTATAAGAAAAAAGTGGAGTTTTCAACAGGGAAAAAGTTACACTACTACCACTGCTTAATAATAAATAAAGATCAGGAGTAGGGTGAGCCATGTTAGATGAGCCAATAGAAATACAATTAATTCCGTCAAAACGTTTGCAGGCGTTCAGTGCGGTGATTCATGGGGGAGGGTGTTTGTGCCTATGGTTGTCGTCGTTACCGTGGCCATTGGCTTTGCTGGGCAGTGTGGCGGCGTTTTTTTCGCACTATTACCAGATTCAGCAGCAACGACGCATTGATCAACATCCCTTAAACCATGCCGTGTTAGACTATGATCAATTTTATCTGCACCATGGCGATAAAGCGCAGGCGACATCTCGTTGTATCGCTCATCCGTGGGGAATTGTTTTACAGGTTAATACAGAAAGACAACAGCAATACACTGTAATCATTCTGCCCGATGCCTTGCCAAAAGTTGAATTTCGTCGTTTATGTGTGCGACTTCGTTATTCTTTTCCTAATAAAATCAAAGAGATTTAAAGATGTTTGATATTAGTCGTTATCCTTTACTGAGTAGTCTTGTTGTGCTTGCCTTGAGTATGGGGGCGTGTTCACCGCGTCAAGTTATACAACAAGACCCGCGTCAAGTGACAGACAGCGCGCCCAAACCCACCAGCAAGCCGTCGCCTTACGTGCAAGGTATTCAAGTGAAGGTGTTGGAAACATTTCCTGCGCAAGCCAATGTTTGGGTGCAAGTGAGTTTGCCCAAACGCTGCCAAACGATTGCTGCTATCACGGAAGAACAGCGCGATAATTATTTTAAATTAAATATGGAAATTGGCGAAAAAGCAGGCGTACCTTGTACGCCTGAAAACCAGGAGTTTGACGAGATTATTCCATTGAATATACGCAATTTACCCGCAGGGGTTTATCAAGTTGAAGTCAATGGAAAGATAGAAGAATTTAGATTGGCTGTGGATAATATTTATTAACACGATTCATTCACCACTTGTAATTGTCGGCGCGGGCGAATAAATACCGTTTGTCCAATGGTCAGCGCATATTCACTGAATTCTTTATGGGATAAATGTAAAATAATGCGCTGACGATGTTCATCTAATACATCAATTTTTACCACAGAATTAGCGGTTAAAATGCGATGTATGGTGACAGGTAAGGCTTGATTAGTTTTAGTAAAAATAATTTCAAAATCATAAGGACGCACAAAATATTTTTGTTCGGTTTCTAAAACCTTATCAAATTGTCGTCCATGAAAAAAATTAACCTCTCCCAAAAACTGCATGACAAATTCTGTGGCCGGTTGATGAAACACCTCATCAGGCGTGCCGACTTGCTCAATATGTCCTTGATTCATCAGCACAATGCGATCAGAAACTTCTAAGGCTTCCTCTTGATCATGCGTGACAAAAATACTGGTAAATTGCAATTGATGATGCAATTCTCTTAACCAGTTTCTTAATTCGGTTCTGACTTTGGCATCTAATGCGCCAAAAGGCTCATCTAATAATAAAACTTTAGGCTGAATTGCTAAAGCCCGTGCTAAAGCGACTCTTTGCCGTTGTCCACCTGATAATTGAGAAGGAAAACGCTGCGCCATATTATCCAATTGCACCAAACGCAATAACTCATGCACGCGATCTGCAATTGCCGCATTGGATAAACGTTCAGGGCGTTTTTTTACCCGCATTCCAAAAACCACATTTTCAAATACCGATAAATGCCTAAATAACGCATAATGTTGAAAAACAAAACCAATACCACGCTGCACAAAAGTATTAGTTGAAGCCCGTGCTGCGGCATCTAAAACAGGGACATTTTTATATAATGCTGTGACAAATGTTTGTGCTTTTTTCTGGGCTAATTGTACCGTTTCTGAAGGTGGATTTTCATTTAATAAATTTAAATCGCCTAATTCCCGCTGCAACACATAACCCCAAGCCGCTAAATAATTCCAACGCGCACCGCTTTGAATGGCGTGCATTTGTACCGTTGCCAATTTTTCTAATACTTTTGGCACATCGGTTAATTTAATCCAATTAAATTGGATATTTTGCCGTGTGGTAAAATGCCCATAACCTTTGTCATAATTGGTGGCTATTTCGGCTAAAACTTGTAATTGCGCCGCAGACAATAAACCATAGGGAATCGCTACCCTTAGCATCGGCGCATGTCGCTGCAAATATACCCCATTCATTAAGCGCAAAGGACGAAATTCATCTTCACTTAATTTTCCCGCTAAATAACGCTCCACTTGAAACCGAAATTGTCCCGTACGTTCTTCTAATAATTGTTGTTCAATGGCTTGATATTGATACATGATAAATAATTCTATTTTAAGTTAAAATAAAATGGTTAAAAAAAGGGAGAATATAAAACGATTATTCCCCCCTTTTTTTCTTAAACCCCAACAGCAATTTTAACGGGATTAATCGACGGCGCGGGCGGCGTAGAAGGAATGGAACGCCCAAGATTTCCCGCATGTAAACCGCATTCTTTGGCAGTTGTATTTTCCCACCACCAACGCCCCTCGCGTTCATGCTGATTAGGTAACACGGCACGAGTGCAAGGCTCACAGCCAATACTGACAAAACCTTGGGTATGCAATGGGTTATATGGCACATTGTGTTCTCGAATGTATTGCCACACCTGTTCTGAACGCCACTCCGCTAAGGGATTGAATTTAATCAAAGTACGGTGTACCGTTGAAAAAGCAGGATCAATCTGCACCACCGGGATATGATGGCGCGTGGGACTTTGATCGCGGCGTTGACCTGTAATCCAAGCGGACAGGGTCGATAACTTTTTCCGCAACGGCTCCACTTTGCGCACCGCACAGCACTCATAATGCCCTTCTCGATAAAAACCATATAATCCCTGACGTTGCACCAATTCTTGCACGGCTGAGGATTCGGGAAATAAAATTTCTAAGTCTAAATCGTAACGAAGTCTGACTTTTTCTAAAAATTTATAGGTTTCACCATGTAAACGACCTGTATCTAAAGAAAAAACTGAAATTGGTTTTTTCAAACGAGTGGCCATGTCGATCAACACCACGTCTTCCGCGCCACTAAAAGAGATAGCTATAGAATCAAACTCTTGTAAAGCAAACTCTAAAATTGCTTGTGGATCGCGGTCGGCATATTGATCTGCCCATGCTTCGATTTGCTGCACATAATGGCTCATTTGGTTAAATTCTCCGATTTTCTGATATAAAACAAAGATATTCTGATCTGATTTATCGCCTCACTCCCGCATAAGTGACATGAACGTGTGTGATAAACAGAACATATATGTAGATTAGCAAAATTTGTTATCATAAAAAAATATCGTTTAGTCATATTCTTATAACTTTCAGTTATAAACTAAAGTACAGTAAAAATGCCTTTGTTTTGATTGCGATTTGACTCGACTGGCACACTCCTTTACATTTCACACCCAAATCTTTCATTGCTTTTGACCTATAAGGAAGGTAACACGGTGACGCAAACAGGTTATGATGCCGTAGACATTGAAGTGTTAAGCGGTTTAACGCCCGTGCAGAAACGCCCTGGCATGTACACAGATACAGCCCGTCCCAATCACTTGGCGCAAGAAGTCATTGATAACAGCGTCGATGAGGCGTTGGCAGGCTATGCCAAATCTATCGAAGTGACGCTGCATCGGGACGGCTCGTTGAGTGTGCGCGATGATGGGCGGGGAATGCCCGTTGATTTACACCCAGAACATGGTGTGACGGGGGTTGAATTGATTTTGACGCGCTTACATGCAGGCGGGAAGTTTTCTCATAAAAATTATCAATTTGCAGGTGGATTACATGGCGTGGGTGTGTCGGTGGTCAACGCGCTTTCCACCCATTTGGAAGTGAGTATTCGCCGCCACGGCCGTCGTTATCAAATGACATTTGCCAATGGGGAGAAAATGTCAGAATTAACCGCCGTCGGCGATGCCCACGACACGGGAACAACCGTGCGTTTTTCTCCCAATTCGCATTATTTTGATAATCCTCGTTTTTCCGTGTCGCGTTTGCGCCATTTATTGCGGGCGAAAGCGGTATTGTGTGCGGGGTTGCGCATTCAATTTACCGAAGAAGACAGCGGTGATACGCAAACGTGGTGTTATCAAGATGGTCTGACTACGTATTTATTAGAACAACTTAACGGTGTGACTTGCTTGCCTGATACGCCTTTTATCGGTCATTTTATGGCTGAAACGGAAGCGGTGGATTGGGCTGTATTATGGGCGATGGACTCGTCAGAATGGACGACGGAAAGTTATGTCAATCTCATCCCCACGCCGCAAGGTGGCACGCATGTGAATGGTTTGCGCAGTGGTTTGTTGGAAGCGATGCGCGAATTTTGTGATTACCGTAATTTATTGCCGCGAGGCGTTAAATTAGCACCAGAGGACATTTGGGATCGCTGTGCTTATGTGTTATCGGTAAAAATGGCCGATCCGCAATTTTCTGGCCAGACTAAAGAGCGGTTGTCTTCTCGTGCCTGTGCCAGTTTTGTATCGGGTGTGGTGCGGGATTCGTTTAGTTTATGGCTGAATCAGCATGTGGAATGGGGAGAGCGTTTGGCCGAATGGGCGATTGCCAATGCACAAAAACGCTTAAAAGCTGACCGCAAAGTAGTCCGTAAAAAAGCCGTGAGTGGGCCAGCCTTACCCGGTAAATTAGCCGATTGCAGTTTACAAGACATGCGTCAAACGGAATTATTCCTAGTCGAAGGTGACTCTGCGGGTGGCTCGGCCAAACAAGCCCGGGATCGTACTTTTCAAGCGGTGATGCCCTTGCGTGGGAAAATTTTAAATACGTGGGAAGTGGATTCTTCTGAAGTGTTGGCTTCGCAGGAAGTGCATGATATTGCGGTGGCGATTGGCGTTGATCCCAGTTCGGATGATCTGTCGGGTTTACGTTATGGTAAAATTTGTATTTTAGCGGATGCCGATTCAGACGGCGCGCACATTGCGACTTTATTGTGTGCGTTATTTGTGCGACATTTTCGCCCCGTCGTAGAAGCAGGCCATTTACATGTGGCGATGCCACCTTTATATCGCTTGGACATTGGCGATTCGGTTTATTACGCGCTCAATGATGAAGAAAAGCAAGGCGTTTTAAATCGCATTGCCGCAGAAAAGAAAAAAGGTAAAGTGAATGTGCAGCGGTTTAAAGGATTAGGCGAAATGAATCCGATGCAATTACGTGAAACCACAATGGCTGTTGAAACGCGTCGTTTGGTGCGTTTAACTTTAGAAGAATGGGAACAAACCCAGCAAATTCTGGATATGTTATTGGCGAAAAAACGCGCTAATGATCGTCGAGTTTGGTTGGAAGATAAAGGCAATTTAGCGGTGATTTAATCGCGGTTAAGTCGTGGTTAAATCAGAGTTAAATGGGTGTGAATTGGGATATAAAAGGATATTCTCTTGTTTTTTGAAAAAATCGCACAGGATAAGCAAGCGCGGCATGGGCGTTTGGTGTTTACGCGAGGGGTGGTGGATACGCCTGCGTTTATGCCCGTCGGCACGGTGGGAAGTGTCAAAGCGATGTCGCCTGAAAATGTGATGGCGACAGGGGCGCAGATTATTTTAGGCAATACATTTCATTTAATGTTACGCCCCGGCACGGCCGTGATTCAAGCGCACGGCGATTTGCATGATTTTATGCACTGGTCTCAACCGATTTTGACCGATTCGGGGGGATTTCAGGTATTTAGTCTGGGAAAAATGCGGACAATCAGCGAAAAAGGCGTGTTATTTCGTTCTCCCATCAATGGAGATAAGGTTTTTTTAGGCCCAGAAGAGTCGATGGCGGTGCAAAAGGCTTTAGGCGCGGATATTGTGATGATTTTTGATGAGTGTACGCCTTATCCTGCGACGGAAACGCAAGCGCGGGATTCTATGCAGTTGTCTTTACGTTGGGCGGATCGTTCTAAAAAAGCCCACGAAGGAAATACAGCGGCTTTATTCGGTATTGTGCAAGGCGGCATGTATGAATTTTTGCGTCAAGAATCGTTACACGGTTTGCAAGCGATTGATTTTGATGGTTATGCGATAGGTGGTTTATCGGTAGGCGAGCCGAAAGAAGAGCGAATGCGTATTTTAAACAGTATAACGCCGCAAATGCCTGCGGATAAGCCGCGTTATCTCATGGGCGTGGGAACGCCGAGTGATATTGTGGAAGCGGTGCGTTGTGGGATAGACATGTTTGATTGCGTCATGCCCACGCGCAATGCCCGTAATGGGCATTTATTTACTCGTCACGGCGTGGTGAAAATTCGTAATAGTCGTCATCGTCACGATACGCGCCCATTAGACGAACAATGTACCTGTTATACTTGTCAACATTACAGCCGTGCGTATTTGCATCATTTAGATCGCAGTAAAGAAATTTTAGGCGCGCATTTAAATACGGTGCATAATTTACATTATTATCAATTTTTAATGCAAGGATTACGGTCAGCGATTCAAATGCAGCAATTAGACGCATTTGTGACTGATTTTTATAGAATGCAACAGTGTAATGATGCGATAAATGAATGGCACTGATTAAATGTTTTCGGTGCAAGGCGCGAATTTCAGATCGGGCTGAATTCTGTCCTAAATGCGGGGCAGATCAGCGGATTGAATGCGAAGATTGCCACATTAAATTGCCCCGCGACCATGAAGGCGCGTGTCCTGAATGTGGCAATCCTGAGCCGTGTCGTGTTTTATTTTCTAAATCGACTCCATCGGGTGCTAAAAAGAAATCTAAAGCCGATAGTTTTACTTTTATTGATCATCCATCAGAATCAGAAAAAGAAGAAGAAATTATATTAACTCCCGAAGAACAAGAGGCACAGTTAATTGAACAAGAAAATAGGGCGTTATTATTTCGTTTATTAGTGGGATTGGGATTAGGATTATTATCAGGATTTTTATTAACAGAAGGATTTGTGCGGCATGGATTTTTAGAATTTTTACCGATAATGGTCATTGTCGCAGCCATTGGAATGGCTTATCCACGCTTGTCGTTATTATTGGCGATTGTGGGGGGGATGTTTGGGGTTTATTATTCGGTGGTGGGGTGAGAATGAATTATTTGGAAAAAATAGAAAAGTTATTAAGACCTCAATCAAATCTTGACTTTTTTGAAAGTGTTGGATTTCAGACAATTGGTTATGAGATTGATTTAAAAGCCAGTGAAACTTATAATTTGAATTTACAAGGAAAATGGATAGTTATATACCAATTTTTTCAGAGTCGTATAATAATACTTTTCAAATAGGAGAGAATAATGAACAAAAGATATGAAGATTTAGAAGAGTTAATGTCAACAGGTGAGGCGAGAGAAGTGAAGCGAGCGATGGCAGTAAGAATGTCTTTGCTTGGTTTTGTGCGTGCGGAAGCGGCTTTAGCGTGTTGTGTCAGTGTGCAATTTGTGGATAAATGGAAAGCCATTTATTTAGCGTCAGGGGTTGAAGGATTAAAGTTAGCGTATAAAGGCTCACCAGGGTATTTAAAGCCGCGTGAACGAGAAGATGTGATTAATTGGATACAAGAAAAGAAGACAATAACAATAGAGGAACTAAAGAGATACTTAAAAGAGGAGTATGATGTTTTCTATTCTTCAAATACTTCTTATACTAAATTATTAGAAGAAGCGAATTTAAGTTATAAGAAGACACACAAAGAGAATTCGGCAAAAGATGAGGTAAAAGTAGAAGCTAAAAAAAAAGAGATTAAGGATTTAATAGATAAGGAGCGTGAACAGATAGAAAGTGGAGAGGTAATGTACTGGATGCAAGACGAAAGCCATCAGTTGTGGGGAGATATTTGTGGTTATATTTGGTCGAAAAAAGGAGAAAGAACGTCAATAAAGATGAGTAATTATCGCACGTCTCAAACGTGGTATGGAGCGGTGAATATTTATACGGGAGAATTTATTTTAGATAGGGCAAAGAAAGCTGATACAAAATATACGATAGACTTTATTAACTGGCTCATTTACAGATATAAAGAAGCCCGTCATGTGATTATTTGGGATGGTGCAAGTTATCATCGTTCTGAAGGTTTAAGAACTTATTTAGAGAAATTAAATGGGGGACTTCCAGAATCAGAATGGAAAGTTCGTTTATTAAGATTTGCACCTAATGCCCCAGAGCAAAATCCAGTCGAGGATATTTGGCTTCAAGGTAAGAATTGGGTCAGAAAGAATTTTCATCGTCTATCAAGCTTTAAAGAAGTCACTAGTATGTTTGAGACCTTTTTGTCAGGTAAAGTGTTTAAGTTTAATAAAATTAAACAGTATCTTATACCTAATATCTAGCTAGATATTAGAACTTAATTTGTTTTTATATCTCACATAATTTTGGTATATAAATCTAAACTTAATGGACACCCAAGCAGGACAAGATATTTACCACATGGGAATGACCGAAGGCGAACGTGATATTTTTATGCGTCAGTTAAAAAAGCGTTTTGGGAAATTGTCTTACTCTGTGGAGAGTAAAATTGAGAATGCGACATCTGCTCAATTGGAACAGTGGGTTTTGAATATATTGGATGCGAAAACGTTAGAGGATGTTTTTCAGGATTAAATTATTTTTTGCGCTGAATAGGAATTTATCTCTAATTCAGCACAAAAATAAATGTTAAGGATTTATTAATGTCCACATCTAAAAAAACCTTACGCGGCACGGATGAAACTTTTTTGCAATTAATGCAATTAAGCGGTAAGGCTTTATTAAAATTACTGGGTTTTCCTGCAAAAATAGCGGAAACTTATGAATTTCGTGCGGTAGAATTTAAAGAAAAACGAGTGCAACGTCCTGATGTAGAAGGCTTGCCTGTTCTTGAAACGGAAACCAATCGAATTATTATCGAATTTCAAGGTTATTCAGACAAATATATTCGTTTTCGTACCGTAGCGAATATGCTGCAAGTGTGCATGAAAAGCCAAACGGATAATCCAGTGACTGGAATTATCATCTATACTCAACAACAATACCAAAATGCGGCTTTACCGCTAGAGCAATTATTAGACGGTAAAATACGCTTAATTGAAAAGGTATTAACGGATTATACTGAAGCTGAATTATTAGCGGCGGATGAGCGTTTAATTATCCTTGTGCCATTTACGGTTTCAGAACATTTGGGCAAGCAAGAATTAAAGCAAAAGATACAAGATTGGGGTCAACAAATTCGCAAGATTTACCCTGATAATGAACAACGCGAAGAGGCGATTAATATTGTGGAATTATTCCTATTAAATCGCTTTCGTAAACTGAGCAATGAAGAGGTAATTAACATGCTAAATTTAAACTTAATGGACACCCAAGCAGGACAAGATATTTACCACATGGGAATGACTGAAGGCGAACGTGATATTTTTATGCGTCAGTTAAAAAAGCGTTTTGGGAAATTGCCTTATTCTGTGGAGAGTAAAATTGAGAATGCGACATCTGCTCAATTGGAACAGTGGGTTTTGAATATATTGGATGCGAAAACCTTAGAGGATGTTTTTCAGGATTAATTTATTTTTTTGTGCTGAACAGGAGTTTATTTATCATAAATTCTAATTCAGCACAAAAATAAATGTTAAGGATTTATTAATGTCCACATCTAAAAAAACCTTACGCGACACGGATGAAACTTTTTTGCAATTAATGCAATTAAGCGGTAAGGCTTTATTAAAATTACTGGGTTTTCCTGCAAAAATAGCGGAAACTTATGAATTTCGTGCGGTAGAATTTAAAGAAAAACGAGTGCAACGTCCTGATGTAGAAGGCTTGCCTGTTCTTGAAACGGAAACCAATCGAATTATTATCGAATTTCAAGGTTATTCAGACAAATATATTCGTTTTCGTACCGTAGCGAATATGCTGCAAGTGTGCATGAAAAGCCAAACGGATAATCCAGTGACTGGAATTATCATCTATACTCAACAACAATACCAAAATGCGGCTTTACCGCTAGAGCAATTATTAGACGGTAAAATACGCTTAATTGAAAAGGTATTAACGGATTATACTGAAGCTGAATTATTAGCGGCGGATGAGCGTTTAATTATCCTTGTGCCATTTACGGTTTCAGAACATTTGGGCAAGCAAGAATTAAAGCAAAAGATACAAGATTGGGGTCAACAAATTCGCAAGATTTACCCCGATAATGAACAACGCGAAGAGGCGATTAATATTGTGGAATTATTCCTATTAAATCGCTTTCGTAAACTGAGCAATGAAGAGGTAATTAACATGCTAAATTTAAACTTAATGGACACCCAAGCAGGACAAGATATTTACCACATGGGAATGACCGAAGGCGAACGCAAAGGCCAAACACAAGGCCGAACCAATGGCGAACGCGGTATTTTTATGCGTCAGTTAAAAAAGCGTTTTGGGGAATTGCCTTATTCTATGGAGAGTAAAATTGAGAATGCGACATCTGCTCAATTGGAACAGTGGGCTTTGAATATATTGGATGCGAAAACCTTAGAGGATGTTTTTCAGGATTAATTTATTTTTTTGTGCTGAACAGGAGTTTATTTATCATAAATTCTAATTCAGCACAAAAATAAATGTTAAGGATTTATTAATGTCCACTTCTAAAAAACTGTAAAAGAACGAAAAAATGGTATTTTGCCCATTCTTTTACAGTCCCACCCCATCCGACCACATCACCTGTTGCCAGCCATCAGGATAGGTTAATAACACTTCTTCCATGCCGTCTCCATTTTCATCAGGAATTAACACGGCTTGAATCGCGCCCGTTGCCAAACCGGTGCGACGCAAAACGGAATCAAAAGTGCCACGCCATATCGTATTTCCAAAATCCACAGCGACTTGTCCTGTTTCGAGTAAACTCACAGATTGCGCCCCCGCAATACTGCGCAATAAACCCATCACCGCATCGGCATCACGCGCCGCGGGATACAAGGCTTGTTGACGTTTCACTTCCGCATCAAAAATCACCCAAAATTGCGAACCTTGCGCAAAAATACCTTGTCCCCACGGCACAACGTAAGAGTCCAAACCCGGCCGCAAACTTAATCCCACTGTATTATTTTCATCCACAATCCACCAACGATCCCCTTGCCACGTTCCCGTTGCATTCAGCGCGGACAAAGTCGTTTGCAACACAGATTCCCCTTGTAATCGCGCCACCGTGCGCACCCATAAGCCCGTTTGTGTGACAAATTCCACCGTACCATCCGCCAATGGGGAGAATCGCGCCGGAGTCGATTCGTCTAACTGCACCGTTTCTACAATTTCCAAATGCCGCCAGCGCGTATCTTCATGGATAAGTAACACGCCTTTTTCCGCGGCCGTCACCCACCAACCTTGATTTTGTACATCAGGAATCATCTGCAAAGCATCGACTAACGCAGGCGATGGCTTGACGAATAACACCTGCTGCATTCCATCCGCATACACCACCAACACATCGCCTACTCCATCGCCATTGCGATCCGAGACCCGCAATAATTGCGTCACACCACTGGCAACACCGCCCGGAATCACTTGATAATCAAAGGCGACTGTAAAAGTCAACTCATTAATTTTAATCAGAAAAACGCCGTTATCTAAAAACACCAATCGCTGCACACCCGATATACCTTGTAAAGCCGAAGTAAACGCCGACAAATCAGGACTCGTGGCAAAAAACGATTGTTGCCAGATTTTTCCGTTTTCAGTAAAACGATGGCGTACTTCAAGCGCGCCCATAATATCCAAATTGGGTATCACATCTAAACCCAAATCCGCTGTACTTTCCATCAAACGCGCATCCGCACGCAACAGCGCAAAACTGCCATCGGCCAAAGGCATTCGATAAACCCCGTGGACATCGGCATTAAACTGATGAATCCCCAAATTGGCTAAATTTTCGCGTAATTGTCCTGTGCGGGCGGCAATCGGCACGGCAAACACCACACGCCCATCCGCAGTGACAAAACGCATCGTGCCATCCGATTCCGTCACCATCCCCACAGACATTTCAGCCGTCGCCTGCATCACGCGAATTGGTAAAACGCTAAACCGCTCATAAGCCGATTCTCCGATCAGCGTTCCTTGTACGGCGTGTTGACTAAAACGTAATCCGAGTGCCGACGCATCAGGCAAGGCATTTAAACCGTCTAACACCGTAGAACCCACACTTAACACATCATGAACGACATTCACGGCCACACTGCCCGTAAATGGATCAGTAATATGTGGAAAAAGTCCCGTCAAATCCATGCCCACCGGCACGCTGGCATTTTCACTAAACACCACACCCGCGCCTAAAATTACGCCATCGGCTAAAGTCACACCGGGACGAATTAAGACAGAAGTTAAAGTCACTCCCGTTTCCACCACCGTTCCCGCGCCCAAAATCACGTGTGACACTTGACTGTTGGCCGCGATACGCACCGCGTTCAAGGTCGCCGGCGCGGCAGGGAAACCATAGATGACACCACGCATAACCCCGCCCGTCACCACGGTATCACTTAACAATTGCGCATTTTCAATCACGCCACGGTTAATAATCTCGTGGGACAAACGGCCGCCACCGCGAACAAGGGCATTTTCTGCAATGGTGACGTTGTACAACACGCCTTCATTTTCTGTATCCCCGCCTATCGTTCCCCCGCGCACTGCGCCCGTGTGGGTAATGCGATGGTGCATTAAGATTTGACCCGAATTATCACGAGTATCACTAATCACATTGGCGGCCACAGTCATTTCTACAATGGCTTGATTATTTTGTGCATTGGGATCAACGGTTTGACTGCTCAAGGTGGCTGTAATTCGTTGCAAACCCACTTCCGTAGGCGTTAAACTGATCGCCCACACACGACTGGCTCCCGCCGCTAATTCTCCCAAAGTACAGACTAAACTCGTCTCATTGCGTGTACATTCCGCCAATTCTGCACTGAGCGTTAAACTCGACGGCAAAACCACGTCTAACACTAAGCCTTGTCCCGTTTCAGGGCCTTGATTATTCAGAGTAATAGAGAGCGTCAAGGGATTATGTAAACTGGCGATTTCAGGCTGTACCACTGCCGTTATACCCAATTCCGCCGTGGCGGCGACAACGGTTGTGCTTTCTGTACGGTTATTGCTCACATTTGCATCTAATTCATTGGCACTGACAACGGCATTCACAGCGATTTCGCCCGCTGTCGCCGTTAATAGATGTAAATCCATTCGTGCCGTTTCTCCGGATTCCAACGTGGTTAAACGGCATTGAATTTGCCCTGAACTGGCCACTTGTGTTTCACACACCCCGCGATTGCTTTGTAAACTTTGCAGCGTGACCGTATTGGGTAAAGTTAGAGAGAAAATGACTCCCGTGGCACGATCAGGCCCTTGATTGCTCACCGTAAACGCATACGCCAACGGCGTTCCCAATGGCACGGGATCAACGGGTTTTTGCACCGTTAAACCCACATCCGCACTTGATACCCGTAAAATCGCTATCGCCTGATCATGACGACCCGCGGCATACACAAATACGCCCGACGATTCCACCGCTAAGGCCCGAACGCCCGCTAATCCATTGATTCCATTCACGCCATCGCGTAAAGTTTCCACATAACGCAAGCGTCCCGTATCAGTTTGGCGCGCAAAAATACTCACGGCATTGTCTGTTGCGCCTGCGACATAGACATAACGCCCACCACGACTCACCACAACCGCTTCCGCGCCGGTCAAGCCATCAATCCCATTGACTCCCTGACGTAACACTTCTAACCACTGATATTGATCGCCACTTTGTTCAAAAGCGACTACGGCATTATCCACTCCCGCGCTGGCCGTGTATAAAAAACGCCCATCGGCACTAAATGCCACATCTCGCACTTGATGCAATCCGGCAACGCCAGCGACATTATTGGTTAAGACTTGATGCGGTGTGAGATCACCCGTACCGGCATCCACTGCGAATAAGGCCACGCTGTCACTGCCTGAATTCGCCACGGCTAATAAACGTCCATCGGCACGCAGCGTTAAACCATAACTGGCATTCAAGGCAGTATGTTGTACATTTTTAAATAAAGTCAATGCGCCCGTGCTGGCATTACGTTGCCAAACGGTAATATTATTGTCTTTATTTCCAGCCACATAGACCGCTGTATCTGAAGCCACAATGCCAAACGGACTGCCTAAGCCGGCAATGCCATCGACTTCGTTTTGATAACGCGCCACCACGCTTAACAAGCCCGTGCTGGCATTACGCGCAAAAGCCACGACACTGTTATCCGCGAATCCTGTCACGTAAACATGTGCGCCATCAGGGGTGATCGTCAATCCGGCCGCGCCGAGTAATCCATTCACGCCGCCTTGTGTGGCACTGAGTTGTTGCACAAAACTCAAGCGTCCCGTAGTCGCTTCTCGTTGAAACACCACCACCGCATGACTGCCAAAACTGGCCGCATAAAGATGTTGTCCATCGGGACTCACGGCCACATCGTAAACTTGTTTTAAACCTTGTACGCCATTAACCCCGTCGATCACCGCGTCCACATAAGATAAAGTGGCCGGTAAAGCCGCTTGAATACGGAGTTGTGCTTGGTTATTCGTTTCATCATTATCGTGTTCTAAAGCGAAAACCGTCGCTTGAGCGAGTAATTCCCCAATGCTTAATACACTGGTGGCGATGTCAATAAACAAGGGATCGCCCGCAACAGGAATACTTGGCAAAGTACACGTGACCACGCCCAGCGTATGCTGACATGTTCCTGCACTGTCTGGCACGATCTGATAATTTAGAAATGACACCGCGGCCGGTAATTGCAAAGTGACTTGTGCGCCTGTGGCCGTGTGTGGGCCGGCGTTGTTTAATAAAATACGATAAGTCAACACATCTTCCACTAACACTTGGGTGTCTTCACTGCTTAGAGTTAAGCCGACATTGGCTGTCGTCAGTGCAACGGAAGTCTCTAATTTTGCAGTATTATTTTCTAATAAAGTGTCTAAGGTTTGACTGCTGAGGGTGGCTTCAGTGGAGAGCATTCCGGCCGTGGTCGGAGTTATTTTCACCACCACCGTAGCCGATTCATCGCGTGCCAACGGCCCCAATTCGCAACGCACTAATCCCGCATTTTCCGTACAAGGCGCAGTTTGGCGCGAGGATTCGGCCGAGACAAAAGTCACTCCCGCCGGCAATTGCTGTTGATAGACTACGCCACTGGCCGGGCTGGGGCCTTGATTGCTCACCGTAGCGAGATAATTCAACGTTTGGCCGACTAACACCGCATTGGGTGTGCTGCTCAAAATCACCGCAACATCGCTGGTTGGCGCGGACACGGCAATTTCTTTACTGGCTTGGTTGGGCAAATTCGGATCGAAAGTTGAACCCACTGCTTGCGCCGATACGTTCAACGTACCTAATGCCGTCGGCACCAGTTTAATGGTGAAAGATTGCGCTTGGCCGGGATTAATCGCGGGCGTGGTGCAACTTAACGGGACACCGGGGGTACAATTTGCCGCGTTGACTTCGCTCAAATTAAACGGCACGCCTGCCAAGGCCACATTTAACACCATATCATGTGCCACACCGGGGCCATTGTTATTTAAGGTAAAAGTCAGCGTTACTTCCGTATTTTGTACCACTGTATCTGCGTTGCTGCCAATGGTTAATCCCACATCGGCCGCTTGTCCCGAAATACTAACAATACTGATTGCTTGGTTATTGGTTTGATTGGTGTCCACACCGGGCGCGGTGACAGAAAAACGCGCTTCGGCTTGATCATTCGGTAAAAAACTCAGGGTTTGAATTTGTAAATGGGTACTTGGTGAGGCGACCGGGTCTAATAAACTTAAATTACAACTAATTTCATGGCTGGCTGTACTTGAAGCACGGCACGCCCCCGTTGATCCCACATAACGCACTTCAGTCGGTAAAGTCACATTGAGTACGGCATTATTGGCCGGAGTCCCCGCTACATTGCTGATCTGCACATTATAATTCACAGGCGTATTCACAGGTGCAGAAATCGGCTCGCCGATTGCGTCAATGATCGCCAAATCAAAGACTAACACAGCCACATTCACCGGCACATTGGCCTTATTGTCGTCGGGAGTCAGTTCTTTTTGTTGCGAAGTGACTTGAGCGGAAAAGGATAAGGTGCTGGGAGTCGCGGGCGTGGTGACTTGAATATTAATCCGTGTACTCGCGCCGCCAGCCATGTCAGATAAAATACAAGTCAATTGTTGCCCGGCCAATTGACAGCGAGAATCACTATTCACCGCGTCATAACGCACGGTGGCATCTAAAGTGGCCGTGAAACGCACTCCCGTTGCCGTAGTCGCACTTGCATTACTTACATCCGCGTGATAAATCAACACACTGTCCACATTAGCGGGATTGGCACTGGGGGAAATAGCCAGTTTTAAATCTACCGTTTCCACACTTTGGCGTAATTCAGTATTGAGCGTGACTTGATTATTACTGGAATTGGGATCGGATTGGGTGCTGGTGACTGTGGCCGTACTGGATAAAATGCCTGTTCCTGCTTCGCCGGGAGTCATGACGTTTACGACAATGTTTACACTGCCATTCACCGCCACATCGCCCAGCACACACGTGACTACACCAGCTTGTTGACTACATTGGCCTTGACTGCTCACGGCCGATTGATAAATGACACCACTGGGCAAGGTATGCGTGAAAACGGTCGCCGTGGCAATGTCTCCGCCGGCATTATTGACCGTAAATTGATAAGTTAAAGGGCTGTTAATCGCTACGGGCGCATCATCACTGCCCGTTATACTTAAATCAGCCGATACCAAACTCCATACTGAAATCGCATCACTAAATAAAGCGGCCGTATAAAGTTGTTGTCCGTTTGCGGCGGTGGTTAATCCTAAGGGGCCGGACAATGACGTGACATTATTGGTATTATTTTTAATGACTTGTTTAAAGGTTAAATCGCCTGTTTCACTATTTCTATTGAAGACAACTAAACTATTGTCATCAAATCCCGTCGCATATAATTCTCCGCCGGCGGGAGAGACTAAAACATGGCGTACGGCTCTTAATCCGCTGACAGGGGTTTGATTTAAAATACTTTTAACAGGCGTTAATGCGCCCGTGGCGATGTCAATGGAAAAAATCGTGATGGCATTGCTACTACTGGCCGCGGCGTAGAGAAAACGCCGATCAGGACTCACCGCTAAACCCACCGCACCGAGTAAATCACTAATATTTTCCATGCCTTGCGAATAACTGCCAACAAAAACCAATTCACCCACGCCACTGTTACGCACAAATAAATTAACCGCATGACTCTGCACGGCGGCCGTGTAAACATACCAATTGCCGTTGCCTGCATCGATCACGGCGACATCCGTGATACCTGCTAAATTCGTGACTCCGTTCGCGCCACTGACATGCGTGAGGACGGGAGTTAATACGCCCGTGTCGGCATTGCGAGAAAACACCGTGAGCGCAGAATCATCCGTGCCAGCGGCATAAACCCGTGTGCCATCAGGACTGATGGCCAAGGCACTGACTCCAGCTAATCCTGTGGCTTGATTGACGTTATCTTTTTGAATTTCGACTAAAGTCAATAATCCGTCGTGCTGTTGCGAGTCAACACGGTCACGGCCGAATCGGTGCGACTGGCTACATAAACATGTCTCCCATCGGGACTGACTTTAACCGCACTGGCTCCCGCTAAACCACTGTCGCTGATGTCTGTGTTGGTGAAATGTTGTAAGAATTGTAAACTTCCATTGTTCACATCCCGACTAAACACCGCCACTGCACTCGACACCACACTGGCCGCATAAAGGTGTTGTCCATCGGGACTCACTGCCACAGCAGCACCCCATCTAATCCCAATACCTCATTTTGTGCCTGTCGTTGCACTTCGACCAGCGAGAGCGCGGGCGTGAGGAAACAGTAGCAGTAAAAATAAGACAAACACGCCCCACGCCAGAGAGGATGTTGCAGTGATCGAAGCAGCGGCATTTTTAACCTTCTCTTTAACTTGATAAGCCATACTATTGATTGGCTTTAGTATATCGCAAATTAAGCCCAAGTTATGCGTGATGAATGGGGAATCATGAATTTACTCGTTACCCTGCGCCCTGAAGCGGTAAAAGAACACACAAACACCCCCTTCTTTGCAGAACTGACAGATACAGCGAGATTCGCGTTGGAAAATAGAACAGGTTACATCCCTCTTAGCAGGAGTAGAAATGTGGATTGGATATTGCGGAATTTAACGGTTTTATGCTTTACCAAAATGTATGTGAGATATAAAAACAAATTAAGTTTTAATATCTAGCTAGATATTAGGTATAAGATACTGTTTAATTTTATTAAACTTAAACACTT
>NZ_MSLT01000014.1 GCF_002149925.1 Thioflexithrix psekupsensis
GCGAGGGCCGTCCACGCTGCCCGTTGAAATCATGTTGATGAACTCCTTGAACGACCACTTCCAGAGGCGACGCCCCCCACGGCGGGCGTCGCCACGTACTCCCAGTGCAAATACCGCCAGACGTTCTGTAACAGCAGGCTCACCACGACGTACAACAGCCGTACGACCGGATTTTGTGTCGAGGTCGTCGCGATACTTTGCTCGGAGAGTCGATAGCTCTGCCTCGATACCGAAGCGTTTCGCGTAGTGGTATCGAGCGTCCCGTGGTGAGTCGATGAACGGCGCGTCAGCGGCGTAGCCGTGACGCGCCACGCCATGTTCGTCGTACCGTCCGTTCTGGTAGGTACAGTCGATGTAGACGGGAAACTCGACGGTCCAGCTGTGACCGTCGAGTTTCGCCGTCATGTCGTGTTGAATGACGCGACTCCAGCCTTCCGAGAGTTCTTGCTTGATCGTCTGTCCCCAGCGGACGATCGGCATGACGTAGGCGTGGTTGTGTGCCTGAAGCAGCGTCAAACACTTGCTGTCGTAGAATTCGCGGTCAAGAAAGACGGCCTTGACGTCGAGGTCAAGGCCGTCGAGGATACCGAGAAACTCTGCGAGGACACTGCTGGCGGTGTCGCCGTCTTCGAGACGGCGCACCGCCAGCGTGTAGCGTTTGTTCTTCACACGCGCGTAGAGTGTGGCGTAGGCGTGGAACGCAGTTGTTCCACGCTTCGCTTGTGAGTGATACAGGCCGTCTGTCCCTCTCATCGCCGTAGTAGGGCCGCAGGTGGAGGTCTGCGCAGACTCCACCTGCTGGGGAAGGACGTCGAGAACGTCCTTCTGAAGGAGCGCGTTTCCGACTTGCTCAAGCGTCTCAAGGTCGAATTTGGTGCGGAGATGGTAGAGAACCGAATTTTCGTGGGGGCATCTTCGCTTTTCTCACAGAGCGTTGAGACCGAGGTCCCGTCGGCGCACGCGCCGACGAGGACCTCGTAGATGTCTTCAGCATCGATCTCGGCGTTTTCAGCGAGTGTGAGGGCGACTTCCTCGTCAAGAGCGTTGACGAGGAAGTTAAGAAGCTGGTCC
>NZ_MSLT01000015.1 GCF_002149925.1 Thioflexithrix psekupsensis
CCTGTGGTTGCGGCCATATTTAACCGCGTTAAACCATTCATGGTAGCGATTATTTTTCCAATCTCATGACCGAATCAAACAGGCGATAAACAAAAACCCAGTTGGGTTAAAAGACTGCTGTGGAATAATTAACTTTTTATTCGTAAAAAAAACACAGAACAATAAATAATTTAAGGATTTTGATAAAAAAATGCCAAACAAAAGCCCTATTGCTAACCCCATTCATTTACATCGTAAACCTGCAAATGCACCGACAATTGCGATTATTGTGCGGACATTAAATCGGCCGCATTTACTACAGCGGGCTTTGCGTAGTTTAGCCGAACAAAAACGTTTACCTGATGAAGTGATTGTGGTGAATGATGGCGGAGAATCTGTGGCAAAAATTGTGGCGAATTATCCACTTTAAATCTGCAATTAATCGAGAATGAAACCAGCCAAGGCCGTGCTAATGCAGGCAATCAAGGGGTAGCGGCTTGTCACAGTGATTTTATTGGTTTTTTAGACGATGATGATTGTTATTTAACCGATCATTTATTGCGTTTAGAAAAATGCCTATTAAATTTTGATGCACAAGTGGCTTATTCGGGTTGTAAATTGGTGCAAAGAGATGCTTTAGGAGAAGATAAAGAAGGTATTTTACAAACCAAAGTTATTGGCGAATATAACGACGCTTTTGATCCGCAACGTTTATATTATGAAAATTATATTCCCTTAATTAATCTGCTCATTTCGCGGGAATTATGGCAGCGGTTAAATGGTTTTGATCCGAATTTTGATGTGTTTGAAGATTGGGATATGTTATTGCGTTTATCGCAACTCACTCGTTTTTATCATTTAAATCGTTTAACCACAGAATATGCGGTGTGGGGTCGCCAGCAAATCACCCAACGCACGGCAGCATCGGAATGGTTTGATGCTTATGCGCGCATGTTGCAAAAACATATTTTATCTTTATCGCCCGAAAAACAACTTAAATTACTCACCCATTATTGGATTATTAGCCAAGAGCGGCGAGGTATTGTTGGTCAAAATCAACGCGAATTAGAAAACCTAAAAATAGACTTAATTCGCCAACAAGAAACCGTCGCCCATGCCCGACAACAGCAAGCGCAAATAGAACATGATCGCAGCCAATATCAAACCCAAATTGAACAATGGCAACGAGAGACCCAAATTGCTCGCCAACAAATCGTGGCCATTCAAACGCAATATGAGAATCTAAATACCCAATTATTGCAAGAACGGCAGCGGTTTGAATTGCAGCATCAGGCAGAACGCGATCATTTTCAACAGCAACATCAAGCATTGCAAAAACAATTGCAAGATGAGCGGCAACAATTTGAATTGCAACGGCAAAATGAACAGGAGCAGTTTCAACAACAATATCGGGAATGGCAAGCACAGTTGTTGAAAGAACGGCAGGGGTTTGAGTTGGAAAAACACAAGATTATTTCTACTCAACAGAAAACCCAATCTATTGCCGAAAAAACGCATAAAGAACAATTAAGCGATTTGCAAGAAAAGTGGTTGTCATTACACAATCAATATCAGACTTTGCAACAGCATTATCACGTGGAATATCAACGTAATGAAACTTTGCAATCGGCTTTGCATGAAATGGCACGTCGTAACGCCGTTGGAGTGAGTAAAGATACGCTAACAAAATTAACAATTACTCCAGAAAATGCCTACGCCTTAGCAACGCAAACAGGTGGGGTTATTGATGACTATTTGCGTCTGTTAAATTGGGTTCGAGAAAGAGCCAATGAATCGCTGCAAAATACCACCCAATTAAAACAAATGCTACAAATGGCATTGGAACAATTACAAACCAATTTCCAGCCCATTGATCAGCAATTACAACATCTATTAAATTTATTATCGGCTTCACGTTGGCCACAAGTGCGCCGCTATGTTCCTTTGGCGCAGCATATTCGTGATTTAACGACACAATCCGTCACCACATTACGGCATCAATTAGATGCTGATTTAGCGATTAAAACAAGCCATTTATTAACTTCTACTTTACCCAAAGAATTAGCTGCTTTTATTCCAGAACCGCGCCCTCTTTCTATTTTGTATCCAACTTTTGCTTGTGTTGCAGGTTCAAATCAAACCCCGCGTTTTATGGAAGTGGTAGAATCTTTAGGCACAACGCCTTTTGCTTTAACGCAAGAAAATGTTTTAGTTTTTACCACGCACTGTCATTTAGATAATTTTTTTCGCATTGATATTTTATTCGCCACTTATATGCGAATTAATTCTTGTCAGGTGCGGTTATTATTCGTGAATTAGGACAAAACAATCCGCTTCGAGTTGTCTATTTAGATGGAATGAAGTTACTGGATAATCGCTTTTATGCCGTAGAATTTGAACCGATTGCTTCCGCCGATAAAACTTATCAGATTGAATTAGACCTAACGGTTTCAGCAAACGCATCTTCTAATTCAATCTGATAAGTTTTATCGGCGGAATCTGCAATCGGTTCAAATTCTACGGCATAAAAGCGATTATCCAGTAACTTCATTCCATCTAAATAGACAACTCGAAGCGGATTGTTTTGTCCTAATTCACGAATAATAACCCGCACCTGACAAGAATTAATTCGCATATAAGTGGCGAATAAAATATCAATGCGAAAAAATTATCTAAATGACAGTGCGTGGTAAAAACTAAAACATTTTCTTGCGTTAAAGCAAAAGGCGTTGTGCCTAAAGATTCTACCACTTCCATAAAACGCGGGGTTTGATTTGAACCTGCAACACAAGCAAAAGTTGGATACAAAATAGAAAGAGGGCGCGGTTCTGGAATAAAAGCAGCTAATTCTTTGGGTAAAGTAGAAGTTAATAAATGGCTTGTTTTAATCGCTAAATCAGCATCTAATTGATGCCGTAATGTGGTGACGGATTGTGTCGTTAAATCACGAATATGCTGCGCCAAAGGAACATAGCGGCGCACTTGTGGCCAACGTGAAGCCGATAATAAATTTAATAGATGTTGTAATTGCTGATCAATGGGCTGGAAATTGGTTTGTAATTGTTCCAATGCCATTTGTAGCATTTGTTTTAATTGGGTGGTATTTTGCAGCGATTCATTGGCTCTTTCTCGAACCCAATTTAACAGACGCAAATAGTCATCAATAACCCCACCTGTTTGCGTTGCTAAGGCGTAGGCATTTTCTGGAGTAATTGTTAATTTTGTTAGCGTATCTTTACTCACTCCAACGGCGTTACGACGTGCCATTTCATGCAAAGCCGATTGCAAAGTTTCATTACGTTGATATTCCACGTGATAATGCTGTTGCAAAGTCTGATATTGATTGTGTAATGACAACCACTTTTTCTTGCAAATCGCTTAATTGTTCTTTATGCGTTTTTTCGGCAATAGATTGGGTTTTCTGTTGAGTAGAAATAATCTTGTGTTTTTCCAACTCAAACCCCTGCCGTTCTTTCAACAACTGTGCTTGCCATTCCCGATATTGTTGTTGAAACTGCTCCTGTTCATTTTGCCGTTGCAATTCAAATTGTTGCCGCTCATCTTGCAATTGTTTTTGCAATGGCTTGATGTTGCTGTTGAAAATGATCGCGTTCTGCCTGATGCTGCAATTCAAACCGCTGCCGTTCTTGCAATAATTGGGTATTTAGATTCTCATATTGCGTTTGAATGGCCACGATTTGTTGGCGAGCAATTTGGGTCTCTCGTTGCCATTGTTCAATTTGGGTTTGATATTGGCTGCGATCATGTTCTATTTGCGCTTGCTGTTGTCGGGCATGGGCGACGGTTCTTGTTGGCGAATTAAGTCTATTTTTAGGTTTTCTAATTCGCGTTGATTTTGACCAACAATACCTCGCCGCTCTTGGCTAATAATCCAATAATGGGTGAGTAATTTAAGTTGTTTTTCGGGCGATAAAGATAAAATATGTTTTTGCAACATGCGCGCATAAGCATCAAACCATTCCGATGCTGCCGTGCGTTGGGTGATTTGCTGGCGACCCCACACCGCATATTCTGTGGTTAAACGATTTAAATGATAAAAACGAGTGAGTTGCGATAAACGCAATAACATATCCCAATCTTCAAACACATCAAAATTCGGATCAAAACCATTTAACCGCTGCCATAATTCCCGCGAAATGAGCAGATTAATTAAGGGAATATAATTTTCATAATATAAACGTTGCGGATCAAAAGCGTCGTTATATTCGCCAATAACTTTGGTTTGTAAAATACCTTCTTTATCTTCTCCTAAAGCATCTCTTTGCACCAATTTACAACCCGAATAAGCCACTTGTGCATCAAAATTTAATAGGCATTTTTCTAAACGCAATAAATGATCGGTTAAATAACAATCATCATCGTCTAAAAAACCAATAAAATCACTGTGACAAGCCGCTACCCCTTGATTGCCTGCATTAGCACGGCTTGGCTGGTTTCATTCTCGATTAATTGCAGATTTAAAGTGCGATAATTCGCCACAATTTTTGCCACAGATTCTCCGCCATCATTCACCACAATCACTTCATCAGGTAAACGTTTTTGTTCGGCTAAACTACGCAAAGCCCGCTGTAGTAAATGCGGCCGATTTAATGTCCGCACAATAATCGCAATTGTCGGTGCATTTGCAGGTTTACGATGTAAATGAATGGGGTTAGCAATAGGGCTTTTGTTTGGCATTTTTTTATCAAAATCCTTAAATTAATTTATTGTTCTGTTTTTTTTACGAATAAAAAGTTAATTATTCCACAGCAGTCTTTTAACCCAACTGGGTTTTTGTTTATCGCCTGTTTGATATTCGGTCATGAGATTGGAAAAATAATCGCTACCATGAATGGTTTTAACGCGGTTAAATATGGCCGCAACCACAGGCGGGTCTAAACGTTCTAATAAACTGACAGCACGTTTTAATTCATGCGGATAAATTTGTCCTGCTTCGATCACTAATAAAATTC
>NZ_MSLT01000016.1 GCF_002149925.1 Thioflexithrix psekupsensis
GTCGACTCGAATGGCCGTCGCGACGGGTTTTATCCGGCCGCTACTCCTCGAGAGTGAGTATGGTCGTCGTCGAGGAGGTCCCCAAACTCAGTACCTCACAAAGCGTCCTCAGTTGAGTCAGTCTGAGGTCTGATTTCTGTTGCGGAGTGCAGTGACCGACCGCGATCTCCTCACAGATCGACGGGAAGCTGTCGCTGTCGGCGGCGCTTAGCCGCCGACGCGACAGCGTCGCCACTCAGTGCGGGGCTGTCCCGGTCAGTGGTTAGCGGTGGAATCGGTCGTCAGGTGGTCGGTTCGCGGGGACGGCCCGACGCACCGCAGAGGGCCGTCCACGCAGCCCGTCGAACCATATTCACGAACTCCTTGTACGGCCACCACCAGAGGCGACGCCCGCCTCGGCGCGGCGTCGCCACGTATTCGTAGTGGAGATACCGCCAAACGTTCTGTAGCAGCAGACTCACTACGACGTACAGCAGTCTCACCGTCGCGTCTCGTGTCGTTGTCGTCGCTATCGCTTGCTCGGACAAGCGATAGCTCGATTCGATACCGAAGCGTTTGCTGTAGTGGTATCGCGCGTCGCGTGGCGTCTCGATGAACGGCGCGTCAGCGGCGTAGCCGTGACGCGCTACAGCCGTGTCTCGTCATATCGTCCGTTCAGGTACGTACAGTCGATGTAGACGGGAAACTCGACGGTCCAGCTGTGACCGTCGAGTTTCCCTGTCAGGTTGTGTTGAATAATGCGACTCCATCCTTCCGAGAGTTCCTGCTGAATCGCCTCACCCCACTGAATGATTGGGACCACGTAGGCGTAGTTGTGCGCCTGAAGCAGCGTGAGACACTTGCTGTCGTAGAATCCGCGATCAAGGTAGACGGCCTTGACCTCGGTGTCAAGGCCGTCGAGTACACCAAGGAACTCAGCGAGGACGCTGCTGGCGGTGTCGCCGTCTTCGAGACGGCGCACCGCCAGCGTGTAGCGTTTGTTCTTCACACGCGCGTAGAGTGTGGCGTAGGCGTGGAATGCGGTGGTTCCACGCTTGGCTTCCGAGTGATAGAGGTTCTCCGTGTCGTCTTCATCACCGTAGTAGGGCCGCAGGTGGAGGTCTGCGCAGACCTCCACCTGCTCGGGAAGCAGTTCGACGATGTCTCGGCGAAGAAGCGTGTTAGCGACTCGTTCGAGCCGTTCGGGCTCGAACTTCGTCCGTAGATGATAGAGAACTGTGTTCGCCGATGGCGAGTCTTCACTGGAGTTGCACAGCGTCGAGATCGAGGTCCCGTCGGCGGTCGCGCCGACGAGGACCTCGTAGATGTCCTCTGCACCGATTTCAGCGTTGTTGGCGAGGTTGAGAGAAACTTCCTCGTCAAGGCAGTTGACGAGGAAGTTAAGGAGCTGGTCCTCGTGAATCTCACTGTCTGCTTGCTGGGTCG
>NZ_MSLT01000017.1 GCF_002149925.1 Thioflexithrix psekupsensis
CCGCCGGTGTTGTGTGCGGCTTGGGCCAGCGCCAGCATGTTCGAGGCGAGTGCCTCCCGCTCCATGGTGACGTTCCCGTGCTCGTCGGCCGTGGTGCCGCGAATGACCGCGACGTCGATCGGAACCGCGTGATAGAACAGGTACTCAGTGCCGTTGAGTGTGACGCGCTCGACGAGGTCCTCGCTCGTGACGGCGTTGGCTTTGCCACCATCACGTCGTGGGTCAACGAACGTGTCCAGTCCGACATGCGTGATCGTTCCAGGCTTGCCAGCCGCGGTGTCCCGGAGCAAGTGATCTAGGACGCCAAACGGGAGGTTGTACGCCTCGATTTCGTTGTTAACGACTGCCGCCATCAGGTCCGGTGTGAACCCCCAGTGACTGGCGATCGTCCGTTCGAGCATGCCCTCCTGCACGAGATGTGAGACGCCATGTCCTTGCCGGTCGCCCTCTGCCGCGGGCTGGTAGAGTGTGAGATCCTGCGGAGCCCGCGTTCGCTCATAGCGGTCGCCCAGCGCAGCAAGGACTGCTTCCGGGATGCCAGTCGCCACGAACCCCCCGATCCCAACCGTGTCACCGGACTCGACGCACGCGACCGCCTCTCGACGTGACTGTTGTGTTACCATACAGCCCCGTGCAAGGCCAGATAGTTTTGTCTTGGTGTTGGCTCCGTGAATAGAGCCACCGAGAGAGCAGGATCGCTGTGACAGTGAAAACTGGGGGTGCGATCGGTTCGAGCCGCTTACGCGCCGTCAGAGATCTTTACCACGCCATTTCTACTGGCAAAGAACAGGTCAGACCCATGAACTGACAGCGAAGAATAAGACTCTACCGTGGCATTCACATCCAATGACCACTTGCGAGAACCGGTATCAGCGTCGGACGCATACAGTGTCTCCTCCCCAAGCCAGAACTGGGTCCCATCAGCAACGATTGGCGGTGATGTACGGCCATCGGGATGCTTCTCGATGTTGATTGTGCTTCCATCCGCAGCGTCCAAGGTCGTGAGAACGCCACGATCAGACGAATCGGAGGCAGACACGTGGATTCGATTATTGCTAACGGCGAGCGAATGACCATACTCGTTTGGAATGGATGTTTTCCACTGTGTT
>NZ_MSLT01000018.1:300000-382492 GCF_002149925.1 Thioflexithrix psekupsensis
ACGTGAATAATTATTTAATGGGTAAAGAAGCCAGTGCGTTTGATTTACTCTACTGGAATTCGGACGCAACCCGAATGCCCGCGAAAATGCACAGTTTTTATTTGCGTAACATGTATCAAAAGAACTTGTTAAAGCAACCCAATGGCATTACTTTAAATGGTGTCGGGATTGATTTAAGCAAAGTGAAAACGCCTGCTTATTTCGTTTCAACCCAAGAAGATCATATTGCGCCATGGGAAGGGACTTATCAAGGGACGCAATTGTTTGATGGTCCTGTTAAATTTGTGTTAGGTGGTTCTGGGCATATTGCGGGGATTATTAATCCACCGAATAAGAATAAATATTTTTATTTAACCAATCCCAAAACCAAATCCACTAAAAACCCAGAAACATGGTTAAAAAGTGCTAAGAAGCAAGAAGGCTCTTGGTGGCCAGATTGGGCGGAATGGGTACGCGAATATGCCGGCGAATCCGTGCCAGCTCGTCAACCCGGCAGTGCGCAATTACCGCCGCTAGAAGATGCACCGGGCAGTTATGTGCAAGTGCGCGTGATTCCTAGCTAATTTTATGTTATTCTAAGCGGATAAAGCGACAGAACAGGAATTGTTTAGCCCTTATCCGCTTACAGATTCAGTTAAACCGATTTCAGGATATACCCTTATAATTTTGGGCAAGACAAGGATGTCGTCTTTCTCTTAGTTTTCATTGTCACTTTAAAAAAGTTTTATGCGCTATGAGGCGTTTTTGTCTTTCTGCACTTCTTTTGTTTTTTTATAAAATTACTTTTATTGTAAATTTTAATCCAGAAACCCCAACAGACGGATTTTAAAAAAATGTCTATCCCGTCTTTTTCTAATTCAAAATTACTGCATTTTACCTTATTTATTGCATTAACGGCTCAATCTTCTTTAGCTGCGGCGACTGCTTGGGAAAATTGGTTTCTTAATCGAGATCAGCAAGCAGATCGGGCTTTTAAACAAGGAGATTATGAGCAAGCCAGTGAACTCTTTACGCAACCTTACCAAAAGGCAACTGCTCTGTATCGCGCGGGTAAATACAAAGAAGCCGCTGAAATCTTCTCGCAAATTGACGACCCAGAACAACGTCTAAATGCTCAATATAATCTCGCTAATGCCGAATTTAAACAAAACGAATTCGCTAAAGCCATTGCGCATTATGAATCTGTTTTAACTCAAGACCCTCATCACAGCAAAGCTCAACATAATTTAGAATTAGCCAAAGCCAAATTAAAAGAACAAGAACAAAAAGCCGCTCATTCAGATTCTGACTCAGATGAAAATAAGAAAAATGAGGAGAATAGCGACAGCGGAGACAATTCCGATAAGAATAATCAAAACGGCCAAAATGATCCCAATCAAACGCAAGCGGGTGATTCGCCGAAAAATCAACAGGCTAAAGATTCCAACGAGCCATCTTCATCGGCTGAATCTTCCGAAAACGGCCAAAACTCGCCTGATCCTACCGCCATGCCGCAGCCTGAGTCTTCTCCATCCGAAGCGAATAAAAACGGTCAGCAAGCCTTACAAGAACAATTAGAACAAGCCCTAGCCGAAGCCCAACAACAAGCACAAGATAACCAGCCATCCACTCAAACCAGTGAAGAAAAACAGAACGTTTCCCCTTCTGCGTCTGAGTCTGCTGGAGAAAATGGTCAAATCACCCAAACAGAAGCCATTCCCACCGGCGAAACAACAGACACCACAAAAACCACTGCAAATTTACCCCAAGAACAAGATTTAATGGCTGATGCGTTGTTGAATCAATTACTTGATGATCCCGGTGTTTTGTTACAGCAACAATTCCAATTAGACGCTTATCACAGTCAAGAAATGCCCTCCGGGCAGCCGTGGTGAGGGGTTAATTTACAAATCCTATTTGTTGGCTCATTATCCACTGTTAGATAACAACACAATTTGCATGAGAAATAACACCATGAACGTGCAACAAATCATTAATAATCCGAATAAAGCAGTCGCTGTTAATGTCCATTGGCTGCGTCCTGAAGAAGGCGGACGGCGTGCCTTACCTAACGGTGGCCGTTACATGGCAGTGACTTACCTAGATCAGCCTCCTAATGCAGACAGTATTGCATGGACAGTGGTATTGGATTTTACTGAATATCCAGCCCAGCAAGGTTACGATTGCCACGCAGAAGCCCATTTTTTGTCGCCAAATGCACCTTTTGAACAATTATTAAAACTGCGTCCCATTGATTTATATGAAGGACATAAAAAAGTTGCGTGGATTCGTTGATAATAAGATAATTAGATGCGCCTCGATCCAGTTCTCTGGTATATGAGGAAAAAATATGAAATTTTTTCGTGCCATTTCTGTGGCTGAAGCAGAACAAATTGCTTTGACTAAAAAACTAGCTATCGCGCCTTGTTCTGTTGAAGGAAAATATTTTACAGATACCTTTGAAAATGCAAAAAAAATGGGGATATTTGCTTAGACAAATTGAGCTATTTCCAGATGAATGCTTTTTTATTATAGAGGTTTCGACAGACTCCAGTGACATTATGCAAAAAATATCAGATCACTTAGACGGTATAGGGACTGCGTTTTTTTGCGAAGACGAAAAACTGAGTTTGATAACGATTGATTCCGTCAAGAAAATAGATTATTGATTCCGCTGATGCAAGATACTTTAATCCTTTAAATCTTTAGCAAATCAGAAACTGCTTGAGGCGCACTTAAACGTAACAATCAGTAATATAATTTGCACAAATTGCCTCCTACCTGAATAAAACACTCCAAAACCAAACACACCAGAGACCCCAACTATGCACCCAAGTATTTTTGGCAAAGTTGCCGTTTTAATGGGCGGAAACTCGGCTGAACGAGATGTTTCCTTGCGTTCGGGACAAGCCGTGTTAGCCGCATTGCTACGACAAGGCGTTGAAGCGGTTGGGATTGACACCGCACACGCTTTTTTACCCCAATTGATGGACACTCGTTTTGACAGAGCATTCATCGCGCTGCACGGACGCGGAGGCGAAGATGGCACCATTCAAGGCTTATTAGAACACCTTAACTTACCTTATACCGGCAGTGGCGTATTGGGATCGGCACTGGGTATGGATAAACTGCGCTGCAAATGGCTCTGGCGTAGCGTGGGACTGCCCACACCCGACTTTATGGTGTTAAACGAAAATAGCGATTGGACAAGCGTTGTCTCACAATTAGGTTTGCCTCTCATGGTAAAACCTGTGTTAGAAGGCTCTAGCGTGGGCATTAGCAAAGTCAATACCTTAGAAGAATTACAACCCGCCTACCAGCGCGCCGCACAGTATCAATCCCCCGTGATTGCCGAATGTTTCATTACAGGAACTGAATACACCGCAGGCATCTTAGGCACAGACCCCCTGCCCTTAATCCGCTTAGAAACCCCACGCACTTTTTACGATTACGAAGCCAAATACAGCGAAAACACCCAAACCCATTACCATTGCCCTTGCGGAATCGCTCCCGAATTAGAAAAACAATGGCAACAATTAGTTTTGCAGGCTTTTGACACGGTGGGCGCGTCGGGTTGGGGACGAATTGACCTGATTTGCGACGCACAACAGCAACCTTGGTTATTAGAAATCAACACCTCGCCCGGCATGACCAATCGTAGCCTAATTCCCATGGCCGCAAGAGAGGCAGGATTAAGCTTTGACGAGTTAGTTTTACGGATTTTAAGTGACACACTACCCAATCCCTCATCAACATGAGTCTGAAAATCAGTCCTTCTTCCCTCCCTCAAGGGAAGAAAAACGCCCGCCAATCAATAAATTCCAAAACAAAGTCAATAAATCACTTAAAAAAGTCGCTGATTCTTGGCATACTACTCGTTATTTTGGGCGTATTGGGTGGGGGACTGATTCATCTCATTACCATTCAGCGAATTCAAATCGAAGGCAATAGGCAAACGTCACCAGACACTTTACAATCCATTCTTTCTGACGCGCTTGATCACAGTGAGCGATTTCCCAACCTTAGCACAATAAAAACGGCATTATTAGCCTTACCGTGGGTGGCTGAAGTAGAAATATCGCGCCGTTGGCCGGACATCTTGTGGATTCGTATAACAGAACATCAAGCGGTGGCGCGCTGGGAGTCTGCTGAAGGGTTAATGCTGCTTTCTGCGACCGCACTCCCCATTATCCCAATACACACATTGACACAAGATATGGCACAATTGCCGCTTCTTATTGGGCAAGACCCCGTTGATTTGCTGCAACGCTACCAACGCGCACAAAACGAATTACAGCACAAGGGCTTGTCGGCGCGACAATTGCGTTGTGACCCAACCTGTCGCTTAACTTTAGCGGATGGTTTGATTCTCGTATTAGGACGTGAACAACATGATCAGACTTTACAACGTTTTCTCCGTGTTTACCGCCACCTTGTGGATGGACAAGATCGGCCACCAATTCAACAGATTGATCTGCGCTATGCTCATGGTTTCGCGGTGCAGCGGGCAGAGTGAGGGTTATTATGGCCAAAGATAAAAATTTGATTGTGGGTTTGGACATTGGCACGTCCAAAGTCGTTGCTATCGTAGGCGAGGTGGCACCCGACAGTAATGATGTCGAAATTATCGGCATCGGCCAACATCCTTCGCGGGGGTTAAAAAAAGGCGTGGTGGTGAATATTGAATCCACAGTGCATTCCATTCAACGTGCCGTTGAAGAAGCGGAGTTAATGTCAGGCTGTGAGATTCATTCCGTTTACACGGGCATTGCCGGCAGTCACATTCGCAGCATGAATTCGCATGGTATTGTGGCGATTCGAGATAAAGAAGTCACACAAGATGATTTAGATCGCGTATTAGATGCAGCGCGTGCGGTAGCGATTCCTGCCGATCAGAAAATTTTGCATATTTTGCCGCAAGAATATGTGATTGATAATCAAGAAGGTATTCGTGAACCCATTGGTATGTCGGGAGTGCGTTTGGAAGCCAAAGTGCATTTAGTCACGGGGGCGGTGAGTGCGGCGCAAAATATTATCAAATGTGTACGGTTATGTGGTTTAGAGGTCGATGATATTATTTTGGAACAATTGGCTTCCAGTGAAGCGGCTTTGACCCAAGATGAGAAAGAATTAGGCGTGTGTTTGGTCGATATTGGTGGCGGTACGACAGATATTGCCATTTTTACTGAGGGAGCTATTCGTTATACCGCAGTGATTCCGATAGCGGGCGACCAAGTCACCAACGACATCGCCGTAGCCATGCGTACACCCACACAATATGCTGAAGATATTAAGATTAAATACGCCTGTGCTTTGCCGCATTTGGCCAGTCCTGAAGAAATGATCGAAGTGCCAAGCGTGGGCGCACGGCCACCGCGTTATTTATCGCGCCAAACGCTGGCTGATGTGGTAGAACCGCGTTATGAAGAGTTATTGGGTCTGGTGCAAGCGGTGCTGCGTCGCAGTGGTTATGAAGATTTAATCGCGGCGGGTGTGGTTTTAACGGGAGGCAGTTCTAAAATGGATGGCGTGTTGGAATTGGCGGAGAAAGTGTTTAATGTGCCGGTGCGTTTAGGTTATCCCAAATATGTCACGGGATTGGTGGACGTGGTGCGTAATCCAATTCATGCGACGGGCGTGGGTTTGCTGTTATTCGGACATCGCCACCGTCATGAGCGGGTCAGTGAAATGAACATGGCGGGCGGCGGTTTAAAATCGATTTTTGGACGGATGAGCAATTGGTTTCGTGGGAATTTCTAAACCGATTCAATCTGTTAATAGAAACAGAATCATTGATGCGCTGGCCACGATGGCAGCGCATCGTTGGTTTTAACCCGTCCATTTTTATGCCAAACTATCTAAAACAAGTCACAAGTAGAAAGCCATGAAATCAAAATATGTTAATCCCTTTACTGATTTTGGATTTAAGAAATTATTTGGTGAAGAAGCGAATAAACATTTACTAATTGATTTTCTCAATCAATTGCTGCCACCACAGCATCAAATTCATGATTTATTTTATAAGAAAACAGAACAATTAGGTTCTCGTGAATTGGATCGCAAGGCGATTTTTGATTTATATTGTGAAAGCCAAGAGGGTCATAAATTTATTGTTGAATTGCAAAAAGCCAAGCAAAACTTTTTTAAAGATCGGAGTGTTTTCTACGCGACTTTTCCGATTCGAGAACAAGCGGAACGTGGTGAATGGAATTATCAATTACAGCCTGTTTATTGCATTGCTTTATTGGATTTTGTATTTGAAGAAACCTATTCTGAGCGTTATTTACAACAAGTTCAATTGAGAAATGAAGTGTGTGAGGTATTTTATGATAAATTAACGTTTATTTTCATTGAAATGCCGCGATTTAAAAAGAAACTGGATGAATTAAATAGCCATTTTGACAAATGGTTATATTTTATTAAGCATTTAGAAAATTTTGATGATATTCCTCAGAATTTAAGAGAAAGTATTTTTGAGCAAGCGTTTGCAGTGGCAGAAATTGCTTGTTTTAATTCCCAACAACTCGAAGAATATGAAAACTCACTTAAATACTATCGTGATTTAAAAAATGTCATTGATACCGCCGCTTCAGAAGCAGAAGAACGCGGTATTGGAATTGGAGTTGAAATCGGAAAAGAACAAGAAAAACACCAGCGGATTCAAATCGCATTACAACAAGGCGTTTTAACGCCATCACAAATTGCATCTTTATTTGATGTGGATGAACAATTGGTTTTGTCGTTAAAACAAGACATTTAACATTAGGCGTTAAATATTATGAAATCAAAATATGTTAATCCCTTTACTGATTTTGGATTTAAGAAATTATTTGGTGAAGAAGCGAATAAACATTTACTAATTGATTTTCTCAATCAATTGCTGCCACCACAGCATCAAATTCATGATTTATTTTATAAGAAAACAGAACAATTAGGTTCTCGTGAATTGGATCGCAAGGCGATTTTTGATTTATATTGTGAAAGCCAAGAGGGTCATAAATTTATTGTTGAATTGCAAAAAGCCAAGCAAAACTTTTTTAAAGATCGGAGTGTTTTCTACGCGACTTTTCCGATTCGAGAACAAGCGGAACGTGGTGAATGGAATTATCAATTACAGCCTGTTTATTGCATTGCTTTATTGGATTTTGTATTTGAAGAAACCTATTCTGAGTGTTATTTACAACATGTTCAATTACGAAATGAAGTGTGTGAGGTATTTTATGATAAATTAACGTTTATTTTCATTGAAATGCCGCGATTTAAAAAGAAACTGGATGAATTAAACAGCCATTTTGATAAATGGTTATATTTTATTAAGCATTTAGAAAATTTTGATGACATTCCTCAGGATTTAAGAGAAAGTATTTTTGAGCAAGCGTTTGCAGTGGCAGAAATTGCTTGTTTTAATTCCCAGCAACTCGAAGAATATGAAAACTCTCTTAAATACTATCGTGATTTAAAAAATGTCATTGATACCGCCGCTTTAGAAGCAGAAGAACGTGGTATCGAAATCGGAAAAGAACAAGAAAAACACCAACGGATTCAAATCGCATTGCAACAAGGCGTTTTAACGCCATCACAAATTGCATCTTTATTTGATGTGGATGAACAATTGGTTTTGTCGTTAAAACAAGACATTTAAGATTAGGCGTTAAATATTATGAAATCAAAATATGTTAATCCCTTTACCGATTTTGGATTTAAAAAATTATTTGGTGAGGAAGCGAATAAACATTTACTAATTGATTTTCTCAATCAATTACTACCACCACAGCATCAAATCCATGATTTATTTTATAAGAAAACAGAACAATTAGGTTCTCGTGAATTGGATCGCAAGGCGATTTTTGATTTATATTGTGAAAGCCAAGAGGGTCATAAATTTATTGTTGAATTGCAAAAAGCCAAGCAAAACTTTTTTAAAGATCGGAGTGTTTTCTACGCGACTTTTCCGATCCGAGAACAAGCGGAACGTGGCGAATGGAATTATCAATTACAGCCTGTTTATTGCATTGCTTTATTGGATTTTGTATTTGAAGAAACCCATTCTGAGCGTTATTTACAACACGTTCAATTACGAAATGAAGTGTGTGAGGTATTTTATGATAAATTAACGTTTATTTTCATTGAAATGCCGCGATTTCAAAAGAAACTGGATGAATTAAACAGCCATTTTGACAAATGGTTATATTTTATTAAGCATTTAGAAAATTTTGATGATATTCCTCAGGATTTAAGAGAAAGTATTTTTGAGCAAGCCTTTGCAGTGGCAGAAATTGCTTGTTTTAATTCCCAACAACTCGAAGAATATGAAAACTCTCTTAAATACTATCGTGATTTAAAAAATGTCATTGATACCGCCGCTTCAGAAGCAGAAGAACGCGGTATTGAAATTGGAGAAAAACGCGGTATTGAAATTGGAAAAGAACAAGAAAAACACCAACGGATTCAAATCGCATTGCAACAAGGCGTTTTAACGCCATCACAAATTGCATCTTTATTTGATGTGGATGAACAATTGGTTTTGTCGTTAAAACAAGACATTTAACATTAGGCGTTAAATATTATGAAATCAAAATATGTGAATCCCTTTACCGATTTTGGATTTAAAAAATTATTTGGTGAGGAAGCGAATAAACATTTACTAATTGATTTTCTCAATCAATTACTACCACCACAGCATCAAATTCATGATTTATTTTATAAGAAAACAGAACAATTGGGTTCTCGTGAATTAGACCGCAAGGCAATTTTTGATTTATATTGTGAAAGCCAAGAGGGTCATAAATTTATTGTTGAATTGCAAAAAGCCAAGCAAAACTTTTTTAAAGATCGGAGTGTTTTCTACGCGACTTTTCCGATCCGAGAACAAGCGGAACGTGGTGAATGGAATTATCAATTACAGCCTGTTTATTGCATTGCTTTATTGGATTTTGTATTTGAAGAAACCTATTCTGAGCGTTATTTACAACAAGTTCAATTGAGAAATGAAGTGTGTGAGGTATTTTATGATAAATTAACGTTTATTTTCATTGAAATGCCGCGATTTAAAAAGAAACTGGATGAATTAAATAGCCATTTTGACAAATGGTTATATTTTATTAAGCATTTAGAAAATTTTGATGATATTCCTCAGGATTTAAGAGAAAGTATTTTTGAGCAAGCGTTTGCAGTGGCAGAAATTGCTTGTTTTAATTCCCAACAACTCGAAGAATATGAAAACTCTCTTAAATACTATCGTGATTTAAAAAATGTCATTGATACCGCCGCTTCAGAAGCAGAAGAACGCGGTATTGAAATTGGAGAAAAACGCGGTATCGAAATCGGAGAAAAGCGCGGTATTGAAATCGGAAAAGAGCAGGGGGTTGGAATCGGAGTTGAAATCGGAAAAGAACAAGAAAAACACCAACGGATTCAAATCGCATTGCAACAAGGCGTTTTAACGCCATCACAAATTGCATCTTTATTTGATGTAGATGAACAATTGGTTTTGTCGTTAATTCACGTTACGCCCCCAGAAAATTTGTGATAAATTCCCGACATGAAAGAAAATATTAAGATTAAATATACCTGTAGCCAAAATAAAAACGCCACCGAAATTCAGTGGCGCAAAGCTTATTCCTACGTCTTAAATCGAGTGCTTATGCGGGATCGCTTTTGCTTGTTGCGCGGAAATGATCCAACACCATTTCCTCTAAGCGGTGCAGCATACGGCGCATTTCCAATTCATCTTTGTGGCTTGCGTCTTGGTATTTCTGGCGAATTTCCCACAACAACAAGTAGAGTTCTTCGATTTTTTTGTCTTGACACTCTTGATACCGCTCTAACGCGAAGCGCAGTAAACTAACAATCACGTCAGTGCGGCGGCTTTCAGTGGTGGTGGCGATGTTGTCGATTTCGCTGAGAATGCTTTGCGGAGGACGCATACTGATGGGCGGATCGCAACGGGGTACGGTGCGATCATAGCGTTCAAAGCGTTTGAGTTCGGTGATATTCATAATCGGTTAGTTCCTTAAACACCTTCGGTAAAAAAGTAGATACGCCGTATCGTTGCATGGTTCTGGCGAATTAAGCAGAGTCCATACCAAAAAATGCGACTGACTGCATCAAGGCTGTACCATTCATCTGATGACACAGACCGATCATTCTAACGCATTTTTAGAAAAAATGAACAAAAACTTGCTAAATCTCATTCTTTCTTTCACTTCCAATTAAGGCGACCCTTCATGCAACACGACTTTGATGTAGACGTTTCACGTGCCGACACAGACAGCATAAAATGGCGACGTTATCCGTCTGATGTTTTGCCGTTGTGGGTAGCGGATATGGATTTTACCGCGCCACCTGGGATTATTGATGCGCTACAAAAACGGGTACAACATGGCGTTTTCGGCTACGGCGGGCGCAGTGCTGAATTGGCACAGTGTATTTGTGAACGTGTCGCCCAGCGTTATCAGTGGCCAGTGAGTCCCGATGAGATTACCGGGGTTGGTTGCTGGATTAAACTGGGTCTGTCGCGCTGTGGGGGAAGTGGGGGATGAGGTTTTAGTTCAAACGCCCGTTTATCCGCCTTTTCTCAGCGCGCCTACGCTGCAACAGCGACAGTTACAAACTGTCGATCTCTGTGTTCATGACAGCACTTCTCAACAACTCTATTATGGGCTAGATTTGACTACTTTTAAAGCTAAGTTGTCTTCTAAAACAGCTTTATTCTTACTCTGCCACCCACATAATCCGGTTGGGCGTGTTTTTTCTCGCCATGAGTTGTTGGCCTTAGCGGAATTGTGTATGGAAAATGGGACAGTGATCTGTTCTGATGAAATCCATTGCGATCTCCTGTTAGACGCAGAAACAATGCCGCATGTTCCCCTAGCCAGTTTGTCTCCAGAAATCGCCGCCTCGTGCATTACTCTCATGGCACCCAGTAAAACTTTTAATATCGCAGGGTTGGCGTGTAGTTTTGCCATTGTACAAAATCCCCGTTTGCGCAAAATATTACAGCGCGCCGCAATGGGAATTATGCCAGAAATCAATGTATTAGGCATAGAAGCCGCATTGGCAGGCTATCAACATGGCGAAAGCTGGTTACAAGATTTATTGATTTATCTGCGTGGAAATCGAGATTATCTCTTTGATTTTGTCGTAGAAAATATGCCGAAAATACGCCTGACTCGTCCTGAAGCCACTTTTTTAACCTGGTTGGATTGCCGGGCGTGGGTGGCTGATCCCTACCTATTTTGTTTAGAAAAAGCCCGTGTGGCGGGGAATGAAGGTCAATCTTTTGGCATGGGATATGAGGGGTTTCTTCGCTTGAATTTTGGCTGTTCTCGTTTGCGCTTGCAAGAGGCTCTGACTCGCTTGCAACACGCTTATCTGATGAGTGAAACAGATTAGCGTTTAAATGCACAGACGAGTAAAATTCTCAGCTATTCTAAGCGGCTAACCCATCTGCTCTGTCCACTTTTAACAGAAAACCATAAAGCAGTGTTTGATTTGTAAACATTCAGCGGAGAAAGTAAAAGATGTTTAATGATGATGTAGAACAACCACGGGTATTGGTGGTCGATGATGATGTTTTCATGCGCGGAATGCTACATAACCTGCTGGAAACACAAGGTTATCAGGTGATTCAAGCCGAAGATGGACTCAAGGCACTGTCTGTGTTTCGTCAGCAAACCCCAGATTTAGTTCTGCTGGATGCGGCGATGCCGGTCATGGATGGTTTTACGGCGTGTGCGGAATTGAAAAAAATCGAAGTCAGTTTTGATGTTCCGGTGATTATGATCACTGCTTTGGATGACGAAGAATCTGTGGATAAGGCGTTTAGTGCGGGCGCAGTAGAATACATTACTAAACCGGTGCATTGGGCAGTGTTACGACATCGGGTTAAAGTGATTTTAGACGCAAGGCAAGCCCAAGCGGCTATGCGTAAGAGTGAAGCCCGTTTTCGTGGATTATTTGAACAAGCGGCGGTGGGCATTGGTTTGGTGGATATGCAGGGGCGTTGTTTTCAAGCCAACCCCGGTTTACAACAAATTTTAGGGCGTGATATAGGGGATTTATTAGATCGTCCTTTTGATAAATTATTTTATCCCTCAGACAGCGTGGTAGAAAAAGAATTTCATCACAAATTATTAACCCAGCAAATTTCCCATTATCAAATGGAGAAATATTTTTTTCGTAAAGAAAGTGCCATTGCTTGGGGACGTTTAACCACTTCTTTGGTTAAAAACGAAGCCGATCAGCCCGTTTTCTACGTGCAGATGGTGGAAGATATTACCGAACGCAAACGCGCCCAAACCAAACAACGGTTAGCCGCAAAAGTGTTTGAAACCACCTCCGATGGAATCATGATCACCAATGCAGAGGGACGAATTATTGATGTCAATCAAGCCTTTTTGTTGATGACGGGTTACAGTTACGAAGCCGTGCTGGATCAGAATCCACGCTTTTTACAATCAGGACATCATGATCGCGCTTTTTTCGACAACTTATGGATGCAAGTGCGTAACACTGGACGGTGGCGCGGACAAATTTGGAATCGTCGTCAAAATGGGGATATTTTTTCAGTTTGGTTATCCATTAGCGCAGTACGCGGCGAACATAATCAAGTGACGCATTATGTGGCCGTTTATTCTGATATTTCTTCATTGAAAGAAAATGATGAACGAATGCGCTTATTATCCCATTACGATCCATTGACAGAATTACCCAATCGCTTATTATTTCACGAATTATTAACACGGGCTTGTCGTCAAGAAGAACGAGTGGCTTTATTGTACTTAGATATTGATGGTTTTAAACGCATTAATGACCTGTTTAATTACGACGTGGGCGATGCGTGTTTAAAGGAAGTGGCAACACGGCTGCGGCGTTGTCTTCGAGAAGGCGATCAAGTCGCCCGTTTGGACAGCGACGAATTTGCGATTGTGATGTCGCCGATTCATCAAAAATATGATACGCGGGTGATTACGGATCAAATTTTTGCCGAGTTGCAAAAACCCATTACCGTAGAACAACACACCTTTACCATCGATTGTAATATAGGTGTAAGTTTTTTCCCTTCAGACAGCATTCAAGCCGATCAACCTGATGGGGTAGAAGTGTTTATTCAACAAGCCGATATGGCGATGTTTATGGCGAAAGAAAACGGTAAAAATACCTGCTATGTATTTACCGAATTAAGCTAATTCTTTAATTTTCAATCGGTTCAATTTATTGTGGAGCGTGATAGGTGATGCTGCGTCCTACTTCAATGGCATTGATTGCCGTGATGACAACTGGTTTATATGGGCTGGAAACAAGCCCCGTGGCCGCCCAAGTGCCACCCTCTCTTCCCCAAACAGAAACACAACGTTTAGAACAACAAGTGCAATCCCTGCGCACCATGCTCTTGGATCAAGATCGCCTGATCAGCCAGTTACAGCATGAATTACAATTGTTGCGAGGAGACAATGAAGTATTAGCCTTTGACATTCAGCAGGTAAAACAACAACAACAGGTGATTTACTTAGATTTAGACACCCGTTTGCGCCAATTGTCGGGCGACAATTCGGCGGCAAACAACACCCACAGCGAAACAGTGACTGATTTGACGGGTTTGACCGAGACTGATAATACGTCATCAGCCCCTCCTCCCGTTCAAACGCCACCTGAATCGTCGGTTGTGGCTTCTCCGCCGCCTGCGCCACCTGCGACTGTGCCAACAACGCCCGCGCCCAGTGAGCCGAGCAGTGCCAATTTAAGCAACATGGGCGAAGTGGAATTGTATCAACAGGGTTTTAATTTTGTGCAAACCGAACAGTTTAATTCGGCTATTACCGTATTTAAACAATTATTAGACACTTATCCCAAAGGCAATTACGCCGATAATGCACAATATTGGATAGCCGAATCTCATTATGCGTTGCGTCAACTTGATCAGGCGTTAGTGGCTTTTACGGGCTTATTAACCCAATATCCCACCAGCACCAAACGCTCTCATGCGTTATTAAAAATTGGTTACACTTATTACGAACAACGCAATTATTTGTCGGCTCGTGCCACTTTAGAACAAGTGATCAGCGAATACCCCAACAGCAGCACGGCGCGCCTTGCTCAAGCGCGTTTGCAACAGATTCAGCAAATGGGATATTGATTTTTATCTGAATTTGCGACATGGCTTGGTTCAATTGTTATTTTTCCAAACACAAACGCAATGCCGTGTCCCATGCGGGTAATTTTAAGCCAAAAGTTGCCGTTAATTTCTCATTCGACAACACCGAATAAGCGGGGCGACGCACTGGAGTGGGATAATCGGCCGTGGTAATTGGATGAACGGTCACTTGTCTTTCGCCGTGTTGCACAATTGATTGGGCGAATCCATGCCAATTCGTTTCGCCGGCACAAGTGAGGTGATAAACACCCCGGTAATTTTTAAGCGTATTTTTCATAGACGGCGCAAGCAACTGACTCAACACCTGCGCAGTCGCCTCGGCAATACTACGGCTCCACGTGGGCGCGCCCCACTGATCGGCGACCACACGTAGTTCGTCCCGTTCCCGTGCCAAGCGTTGCATGGTCAATAAAAAATTTTTACCGCGCATCCCATACACCCAAGCGGTGCGAAAAATCAACGCGGTGGCTTCCGTGTCCATGATAGCCCGCTCACCGGCCAATTTGCTTTCACCATACGCACCCAATGGATTCACAGGGTCTGTTTCCACATAAGGTGTTTGTTTTTCACCAGAAAAAACATAATCCGTCGAATAATGAATCAAAAGAGCATTTAAACGTTGTGCTTCTTCGGCCAAAACGCCTGGTGCCGTGCCATTGATCACATGAGCGAGATCACTTTCTTCTTCGGCTTTATCCACCGCAGTATAAGCGGCGGCATTGACAATCACCTCTGGCTTGACCTGCCGAATCAAGCGATACAAAGAATCAATATCGGCTAAATCGGCATACTGTTGACCTGCACTGGGTTGACGATTGGCCACCGTTAATTCACCCAACGTACTCAAACAGCGTTGTAATTCCCACCCCACTTGTCCCGTGGTGCCTAAAAGTAAAAGTTGCGGCATGACTTTGATTCTCTTTGTAGCGAATGGATTCGATTTGTAATAAACACTTATAGAGATAGGCTAATGGCGACATGAATTTCTGTCAATCTTTATTATGGCTGCAATTCCAAAGTCCAAGCCACATAGGCTTGGGCAGTGTCTTGCATTTTAACTAATGATCCTGTGAAAATAGTCGCTAATATTTTTTTATTCACCGTAATGGCTTGATCTAATTTAGAGAAGTGATTATTACTATTTAAATTAAGAAAGAAACTGAAATAATGACTTAAAAAAACACCATGTAAATGACTGGGTAAAATCGTATTAAAATGACGATCTAACAAATCTTCAACCGCATAATCAAACAATTTTGCCCACGCCCGATTGACATAAATAAATCGCCCACTGCCATCAGTAATCGCAATGCTGGTTTTCACCCCATCTAAGGCACGAGACAATAAAGAATCGTGACTATTAAAAATCTTTTCTATTTTCTTTAAAGACGTGACATCTTCCCCAATCATCCAACCATACCAACCGAAAATAGGATAATGCCGCGAGACATTAGACCAAGAAATAATGCGATGCGTACCATCTTTACACGTCACTTCCGTTTCATAATGCACACACGTATCTTCATTAAATAATCGTCGCCGCACTTCTTCTCGATATTCCATTTTTGGATAAAGCAACATTAACGCATCTTTACGCCGAACAATATCGGCCGAAAGATAACCCGTTACTTTTTCACATTCCCGATTCCATACCACAAATTCTCCCGACGCATTATAAGCATTGAGCATAATGGGCATATTTTCGACCACCGCACGAAAACGCTCCTCATTTAACAACACTTGCTCTAAAGTATGTTGATGCTCTGTGACATCCTGTCCGACTAACCACAGCGCGAAATCGGCTAATTTAACCTCTGTAGAAACCGACCACGCAATGGTTTTCTCACTGCCATCGCGGCAAGTCATGATACATTCCCAATTTCTAAAACCATCATAACGCTCAATCATTAAGCGAGCCGTTTGAATCACTTCATCTCGATACGCGGCATCAGGAAATAATAAATCAAAAGCACTGGCATTATGCAAAACAGTAGCCGCCGAATAACCCGTGACTCTTTCACATTCTTTATTCCACAAAACCACTTGGCCTTGATCATCAAATACGCATAACATAATGGGTAAACATTCCAAAGACACGCGCAAACTTTCTGCCCGTTCTTGCAAAGCATGTTGCGCCCGCACTTGTCGTGTAATATCTTGTGCAAAACTAATCACGCCAATCACATGATTTTTTTCGTCTCGATAAGGAATGCGATCATTTTGTAAATAGCCGCGAGGATATTCGCCTATTGTGCCTAAACGGGGTTGTCCTGAATTAATAGAAATTAAGTCATCGGCACGATATTGCTCGGTATATTTTGGAAATAAATCATAGTCATAGCGTCCGATCAACATTTCTGGAGATAACGGTTGTCCTAAAGCACGGCTAATCATTGCAGAAGCCTGATAATTCGCAGATTCAATTTTGCCTTGTTTGTCTTTAAACATAATGGCAACAGGTGCTGCTTGAAAAACAGTTTTATACTTATCTAATTCATATTTTAATTGGTGTTCTTTAGAGACTTGCTCAGTCAAATCGATGGCAAATGAAATCACCCCAATAATTTTATTATCCGAATCATAATAAGGAATTTTACTCACCGACCATTGCCGTTCATAAAACTCTTCTACTCGTGACAAAATAGACTGTCCCGTATGAATCACCGATAAATCTTCTTCATAATGCAATTCACCTTGATCGGGTGATAAATCATACATCGACATTCCCATCAAACGATCAGGCGTGGTTTCCAACAATTCAGCCGCATAACGATTTGCCCGAATAATGCGATTTTGATCATCTTTATATAAAATAGCCAAAGGTGCGGCATGAAAAATGGTTTCATACTGATGATGTTCATACCGCAAAGCATCTTGTAAGGCTTGATGCTCGGAAATATCGCGCATCATTCCCACCACAAAACTGCTTTGACGATGCTCATCATCAGTAACTAATTCAAAACGCGCACGGGTATTAAATAAACGCCCCGATGGCTCTTGCATTAACAACTCACCTTCCCAAAATATATGTTCAGATAAGCAAGGCAAAATCTCTTCTAATAAACAACGATAAGCCTCTGGGGAATAATAGCTATTTTGATTTAAATGGGCTAAATCATCGGCATTATATTTAAATAATAGTTGATGTGCGGCATTGGTATAAACATATTGTCCTTCTATATACCAAATTTCGACTGCTATTTTAGAAATATCGACAATGGTTTTAAATAGTTTTAATTGCGTATTTAAATTTTCAACCGCAAGCAAATGATTTCCTGTTTTAATCACATCATTTTGCTCAAATCCCACACATAAAATATGCGCGATTTCTTCTTGCCAATTGACTTGCCATAAAACGCTTTGATAATCTCCCGAGGCACGACGCAAACGCCCATGAAAAGATTGAACGTGTTGTGTTTCTATCACCTGTTGTAATGTCTGGGCAGCAAGCGTTTGATCGGCAGGATGAAATAAACCCAACCAAGAATCAATTAATTCTAACGACGGATAACCCAATAATTGCCAACGCAAATTCACCGCTAATAATTCACCACTGGCCTCAAGCACACAAGATAATGCAGGATTATGTTGAAAAAAAATATTTGCCGACCAATCAAATGCCATAAACGTTATTTCCTAATAAATCCTATTTAATACAAACTAACACAGCATATTTAATGCCATTATTAAAAACTAAAAATCACTGTTTCACTCCATTAACCATTTAGTGTTATCGCCATGAAAACTGCATTTACCCAAGAGAACGATTTATGGCAACAATTGCAAAAAAACACCGATCCAACCGATCAACAGCGTCAACTGCTGGAATTTATACGTTTACTGTTAGAACAAAGTCAATGTAGCCCGACAGAAATATCCCAATTAGACCACGATGATTTAACGGATTTATTCTTAGAATATCAAGGCATTGGCAAAATAACGGCCGATTTTTTACGCGAAGGATTGCCGTTTTTAGACCCAAGCTATCAAGGACAAGATTTTGAACAACAATTGCATCGACTACAGCAAGAATTGCAGGATTTTTTAAATAAAAACCAACAATTACAACAAGCCATTTTGCCGTTGCAACAACTTAGTACAGAATTGCAACAACAGCAAGCCCATTACGCCGCTCAAGAGGAAGAATTGCACCATTTGCGTCGATACATCGCCCAATTGGAACAGCAGCAACAACAGGCGCAGCGCGCTCCCGAGCAGATCGCCCAGTTACGCCAACAAGCGACACAAGAATCTATGCAAGCCCTGCAAACTTTATTGCGTGATTGGCTGGAGTTAATGACGGTTATTAAGGAAAATGCACACCATTATCAAGCCCATTACCAAGCGAATCAAAATATTCATCAGGCATTGCAACAATTACCCGAATTAAATGAATTGGGAATGGATTTAACCCGTTTAGGCGAAATGAGTGCGCAATTAAATACGTTGCTAGGCGATTATGATCGGCATTTAAACGAGATAATGGCGATGGAAGAAAAGCATCGCCAATTGTTGCGGGCATTAAGAGAACCCCGCGCCAATTTGACGCGGCCAGAGGATGAGGAATGAAAAAAAATGACTCAGCATTTAGCCGCAATAATAAACGGCTATTTGTGCATTATTTTCAATAAGCGAGATTCTGTGGCTTGAAATTCCAATGTGGTTTGTTCTAATATTTTTTCATAAGATTGTAATTGCTGTTTTAATGCGTGTTGTTGCAATAACCAATCTTCGTGATGTTCATAAACCCATTGGCTTAAATGTTGGGCTTCTTCTCGCACTTGTTCTAATTGAGAAAATAAATGGCTGGCACGTTTTAATTCCTGCGCCAATGCCAGAGAAAGGCCACCGTTATCAACAGTAATTTCTTCTGCTACACAAGGCATATTTGCCGCTTGATTCAACAAGATCGGATTCATATTATCCTGATATTGCTGTGATTTTTGCTTAAATAATAAGCCTATTTTTTGCAATAAACGCATTTTTAATTCTCCACAATCAAAGCAAAGGAGTGACACCATGATTCCCATTCGCAATACCACACAACGTTATGGTCAAATTGCCATTTTTTTACATTGGAGTATTGTTTTATTATTCGCAGCGTTAATTCCTTTAGGATTAATCATGACTGCGATGGAAGATAGTCCCGAAAAATGGGAATTATATAGCCTACATAAATCATTAGGAATGCTGGTTTTTGTACTGATTATTATCCGCATTATTTGGCGGTGGGTTAATCCAACACCGTTATTACCAGAGACCCTAAACCGCTATGAAAGATGGCTTGCACACGGGGTGCATTTAGGTCTTTACGCGGTCATGATTATCATGCCCATTTCTGGCTTATTAGATTCTTATGGTGGGGGCTATAAAACCAATTTTTTTGGCTTATTTGACGTTTTTCCTAGGGTTGCTATTGCACGTAGTAAAGAATTAGAATTATTTGCGTTGGCAATACATATTTACGGAGCTTATTTATTTTACCTGTTATTTTTTCTGCACATCGCAGGTGTTATTAAACACCATTTCATTTTAAAAGACAATACATTAAGACGCATGTTACCGATTTCTTTAAAAGAAAAATCGTAAGTCATTCCGCGACCTTATTCACGTGATTTGTGTTAATTATAGTCTAAATGGGACAAAGGCAGGTAGATTTCAAGAGTGTCATACTTGATAAAAACAGTCGGATTAAATCTTGACTATTTTACTAAACTATGTCATGCTTACTCCACACAATCCCTAGCCATTCCCACACTCATTTGAGGAGCAAGCCCATGAGACTGACTACAAAAGGACGCTATGCCGTCACCGCGATGTTAGACTTGACCATTCACCACGATCAAGGATCTATCACGTTGTCTGACATTTCCAAGCGACAAGGCATTTCTTTGTCGTACTTAGAGCAGTTATTTTCCAAGTTACGTAAACAAGGTTTGGTCGAAAGCGCACGTGGACCCGGCGGCGGCTACCGTTTAAGTCGCTCTGCGGGCTTAATTACCGTGGCTGAAGTGATCAGCGCAGTGGATGAACACGTCGATGCCACCCGTTGCAAAGGGTTGAAAAATTGCCAAGAACAAGACACTTGCTTAACCCATCAATTATGGTCTGATTTAAGCCAAGAGATTCGCCATTTTTTAAGCAACATTACGCTGGCTCAAGTGGTAGAAAAACGCGCCAAAGAATTGCCTTCGCATTGTTTTAATTTTCGTCGGGATTCTATGCGCAGTATTGAGCGACGTATTGAAGCGATTTAAGTTATTTATTTTGTTTTTCTATCATTGACTAATTGCAAATGAGACGGGTTTATTTTGACAATAATGCGACGACTCCGCTTGATGAGCGAGTACTGGAAGCCATGTTGCCGTTTTTAAAAAATGGTCATGGCAATGCGTCTAGTGTGCATCAAGCGGGTCGTCGTGCGCGCCAAGCCATTGATTTAGCGAGACAACAGGTAGCGGCGTTGGTCAATGTACAACCCAGCCAAGTGATTTTTACCAGCGGCGGCACGGAAGCAAATAATACAATTTTAAAAGGATTAGCGACGCAATTTGAATCGGCTACAGTGGCCATCAGTCCGTTGGAGCATCCCTCCATTTTACAGCCTGCGACGGCTCTGGCAGCGCGCAATTGGGACGTTTACAGACTCCCAGCCGATTCCCACGGGCAAACCCAAGTACCAGAAAAGTGGCCAGATCAGACTCGTTTGGTCTCCGTGATGTTGGCGAATAATGAGACTGGTGTTTTACAAAATGTCAGTGAAATCGCGCTTTCGGCGCGACAACAAGGTATTTTAATTCACACCGATGCCACGCAAGCGGCGGGTAAAATTGTCGTTGATTTTTCCCGATTGGGTGTACATTTTATGACCTTATCGGCGCATAAATTTCATGGGCCGCAAGGTGTGGGTGCGTTAATTATCAATAAAAGTCAAGAACTAACGCCTTTATTACAAGGCGGTGGACAAGAAAAAGGAATGCGGGCAGGCACAGAAAATGTAGCCGCTATTGTGGGATTTGGCAGTGCTTGCGACTACGCCAGACAAGAATTAAGCGCACGTCAATCACATTGGCATGTTTTACGTCAAAAATTAGAAACCGCTCTAGCACAACAAGATCGTGTGCAGACTATCGGAATCAATTCGCCCCGTTTGCTCAATACCATTTTAATTACAATCAAAGGCTTACGAGGTGAAACCAGCGTGATGGAATTGGATCGCAGAGGCGTTGCTCTCTCCAGTGGTTCAGCCTGTCACAGCGAATACTCAGAACCCAGTCATGTATTGCTTGCGATGGGCATTGCCGACGAACAAGCCGATACCGCCATTCGTATCAGTTTTGGTCAACAAAACACGGTAGAAGAAGTGCAGTATTTTCTCGCTGCATTCACGGAATTATTAGATAATTTACCCCCGTTACTTATAAATAATTAACTGTTTTATTTTCGCCTTATTGCGAAGGAGTTTATCATGGACATTAGCCTTCCCATTTACATGGATTATTCAGCCACCACACCCGTTGATCCACGAGTGGCCGAAAAAATGATGCAATGTTTAACATTAAAAGGTCATTTTGGCAATCCTGCATCGCGTTCTCATTCTTTTGGTTGGTCGGCCGAGAAATTAGTGGAAGAATCCCGTGAGAAAGTCGCCGCATTAATTCATGCCGATCCCAAAGAAATTGTGTGGACATCAGGCGCAACAGAATCCAATAATTTAGCCATTAAAGGCGCAGCCCATTTTTATCAAAAACAAGGCCGCCATTTAATTACTTGTAAAACCGAACATAAAGCGGTATTAGACACTTGTCGCCAATTAGAACGTGAAGGCTTTGAAGTCACTTATTTAGACCCAGAACCCAATGGTTTATTGGATTTAAAGAAACTGGAATCAGCTATGCGTCCTGACACGATATTAGTCAGCTTAATGCACGTGAATAATGAGATTGGTGTGATTTCTGATATTGCGGCAATTGGAGAAATGACGCGGGCGAGAGGCATTTTATTTCATGTTGACGCAGCGCAAAGTGCAGGTAAAATACCTATTGATTTGGCGCAAATGAAAGTGGATTTAATGTCATTTAGCGCGCATAAAATTTACGGGCCAAAAGGCATTGGGGCTTTATATGTGCGGCGTAAACCACGGGTGCGTTTAGAAGCGCAATTGCATGGCGGCGGTCATGAACGCGGGCTGCGCTCTGGCACGCTGGCGACGCATCAAATTGTTGGTATGGGCGAGGCGTTTCATTTAGCTGCAGCGGAAATGGAAAGCGAATCAGCGCGTTTATTGCATTTGCGGAATCGTTTTTTAGAAGGCATTCGTGATATTGAAGAAATTTACTTGAATGGCGATTTAGAACATCGCGTACCGGGTAATTTGAATATTAGCTTTAATTATGTGGAAGGCGAATCGTTAATTATGGCGTTAAAAGATTTAGCGGTTTCATCAGGTTCTGCTTGCACTTCAGCGAGCTTAGAACCGTCTTATGTGTTGCGGGCATTGGGACGCGACGACGAATTAGCGCACAGTTCTATTCGTTTTAGTTTTGGTCGCTTTACCACAGAAGCAGAAATTGATTATGCCATTCCCTTAATTCGCAGTAGAATTGGTAAATTACGGGAATTGTCGCCTTTATGGGATATGTACAAAGCGGGTATTGATTTAAAGTCGGTGCAATGGGCAGCGCATTAATTTTTTAATTTGAGACACAGGAGAACCTTAAAATGGCCTACAGTGAAAAAGTGATTGACCATTATGAAAATCCCCGTAATGTGGGCAATTTTGATCAAGCCGATGACTCGGTAGGAACGGGCTTGGTGGGCGCGCCTGCGTGTGGTGACGTGATGCGTTTACAAATTAAAGTCGGACAAGATGGCATTATTGAAGACGCTAAATTTAAGACTTATGGTTGTGGTTCTGCGATTGCTTCTAGCTCGTTATTAACCGAATGGGTCAAAGGCAAAACATTGGCACAAGCCGCAGCCATTAAAAACACAGAAATTGCTGAGGAATTGGCTTTACCGCCTGTTAAAATTCACTGCTCTGTTTTGGCAGAATCAGCGATTAAAGCCGCAATTAAAGATTACGAAGAAAAACAGCGACCTAAAGTGGCTGATTCTGTGAATGAATCGGCGGTGGCATCGTTAGGTTAATATGCTGTTAGTGAAATAATGCCGCGAATATTATTATAAAAAAATATTTGCGGCGTTGGTGTTGATTCAATTATCTAAAATAAGGTGATTTAAAGATGGCATTAACAATGACCGATAAAGCCGCTAAACACGTGCAGAAAGCCATTGAGAAACGCGGTAAAGGCATAGGCTTACGTTTGGGTGTAAAAACAACGGGCTGCTCAGGAATGGCTTATGTATTGGAATTTGTGGATCAAGTGGAAGAACAAGACCAAGTTTTTGAATCGTACGGCGTTAAAATCGTGGTCGATCCCAAGAGTTTAGCTTATTTAGATGGGACAGAATTGGATTATGTGCGGCAAGGTTTAAACGAAGGCTTTGAATTCAATAATCCCAATGTTAAAAATGAATGTGGTTGTGGTGAAAGTTTTAGCGTTTAATTTTAATTATGACAAGCTATTTTGATGTTTTTAATTTGCCCGTTCAATTCGATATTGATACGGATAAATTGTCAGTGCATTATCGAGAATTGCAACGCACCATTCACCCCGATAAATACGTGAATGCCAGCGATAGAGATCGACGTTTGGCGATTGAAAAGGCCACGCAAATCAATGACGCTTTTGAGACGTTAAAAAATCCGATTTCGCGCAGTCAATATTTATTGCAATTAATGGGTTTTCCCGTAGATGAAACCGATACGAGTATGGATGCGATTTTTTTAATGCAGCAATTAGAATTGCGTGAGCAATTGGCAGAGTTAAAACACCAAGCCGCTCCCTTAATGGCGATGGCTTCTTTTCTCGCGCAAATTGAACAGGCATTAACAGATTTAACCCATCAATTATCACAACAATTTTCGCAACAAGATTGGCCAAGTGCTAAAAAAACCACCCGCCAAATGCAATTTTTTAAAAAATTACGGGAGGAAGCTCTGCGATTGGAGGAGGAGTTGTTGTTTTGAAAAAAATTTTAGAATCTGTGCAAAAACTAAGTTTATAATGATTTTTATCTCGTTCCCACATTCTGGTTTTGTAAAAGAACCTCATTTTTTCAGTATTTGACAACGAAAAATCAATAAATTACGAATGAAAAAATGGTGTTTTAGGAGTTATTTTACAGGCTTGCCGTGTGGGAACGAGGAAAACAGTTGACACTACTCTAACCCCAAGGACTCCCCATGCCCCTGTTACAAATCAGTGAACCCGGACAAAGCCCTGCGCCGCATGAACATCGACTTGCGGTGGGCATTGATTTGGGAACGACCCATTCGCTTGTCGCCACCGTGCGTAGCGGCATGGCTGAAACCTTGCCTGATGCCAACGGTCAACATCTCTTGCCTTCCGTTGTGCATTACAACGCACAACAACCGCCTCTGGTCGGGTATGCTGCTTTTGAATACGCTGTATCTGATCCACATAATACTATTGCATCAGTAAAACGTTTAATGGGACGCGGAATCGAAGATATACAACGTATTGGTAAAGAGTTTCCTTACGAATTCACTAATGATAACAATAGGTTATCACTCAATACCGCCGCGGGAGAATTAAGCCCCGTCCAAATTTCAGCCGACATATTGCGCACCCTCAAGCAACGCGCTGAAGAAACGCTCGGCGATGAACTCAGCGGAGCTGTCATTACCGTTCCTGCGTATTTCGATGATGCCCAGCGACAAGCCACTAAAGACGCTGCTCGTTTGGCTGGACTCCATGTTTTACGTTTACTCAATGAACCCACTGCTGCCGCTATCGCTTACGGTTTGGACAAACAAGCCGAAGGCATTTATGCCATTTATGACTTGGGCGGCGGTACGTTTGATATTTCTATTTTACGCCTGCAAAAAGGTGTTTTTGAAGTCATGGCAACAGGAGGCGATTCGGCGTTAGGTGGCGACGATTTTGATCAAGCCATTAGTCGTTGGATTATGGAGCAAGCCAATTTAACCCACAGCGCAGATCGACAGCAAGCCCGTCAAATTCAATCCATTGCACGCGCCGCTAAAGAAGCTCTGAGTCAGGAAAATTGCGTGTCTTTAGCCATTCCTTTAACGCAAGATAAAGAATGGCAAGGCGAACTTTCTCGTGAACAATTACATCAATTAATAGACCCTTTCATTCAAAAAACATTAGCCCCTTGTCACCGTGCTTTACGCGATGCCAAAATAACCATTGCGGATATTAAAGAAGTGGTATTGGTCGGGGGGTCTACGCGAATGCCCAGAGTAAGAGAAAAAGTCCGCGATTTCTTTCAGCGCGATCCCCATATCGATATTGATCCCGATAAAGTTGTGGCAATTGGTGCAGCCATTCAAGCGGATATTTTAGTCGGTAATAAACCTGATAATGAAATGTTATTGTTAGATGTCATTCCCTTGTCATTGGGCATTGAAACGATGGGCGGATTGGTAGAAAAAATTATTCCCCGAAACACCACCTTACCCGTCGCACGCGCTCAAGAGTTTACGACATTTAAAGACGGGCAGACCGCAATGGCGATTCATGTTTTACAAGGGGAACGGGATTTAGTGACGGCTTGTCGTTCATTAGCGCGTTTTGAATTGCGTGGAATTCCACCGATGGTGGCAGGCGCGGCGCGAATTCGTGTGACTTTTCAAGTCGATGCCGATGGATTATTAAGCGTCACCGCACAAGAACAGACCACAGGACGTTACAGTGAGATTACTGTTAAACCTTCTTATGGCTTAACCGACGGTGATATTGAAAAAATGTTGAGCGATGCGTACAACAAAGCCAATGAAGATGCCCGACTTCGTGAATTACGCGAACAGCAGGTAGAAGCCGACCGCGTGGTTAATGCGCTACGTTCAGCACTACAAACAGACCGCCGCTTACTGAAACAAAGCGAATTTGAAGCCATTGATGCGGCCTTAAACGCCTTGTTAAAAGTCGCACAAGGTCAAAACCCTCAAGCCATTCGCCAAGCCATTGAACGCTTGGATGCCGTCACGCAATCCTTCGCCGCACGTCGTATGGATAATGCCATTCGTAGCGCGATGACCGGACAGCGCGTCAGTGATTTTCTCAAGGATTCTGAACATGCCTAAAATAACCTTTTTACCCCACCAAGACATCTGCCCCAACGGCGCGGAAATTCAAGTAAAAACAGGCACTAGCATTTGCCGTGCCGCACTGGACAACGGCATTGAGTTAGAACATGCCTGCGAATTGTCTTGTGCATGTACGACATGTCATGTCATTGTGCGCGAAGGATTCGATTCCCTCACCACCGCCACTGAACAAGAAGAAGATTTGTTAGATAAAGCCTGGGGATTAGAAGCAGAATCTCGACTGGCTTGCCAAGCCTTAATCGGTAATGAAGATTTGCTCATCGAAATCCCCCGCTATACTTTAAATTACGCCAAAGAAACACACTAATTCCTCGTTTTATAACAAGGGTTGATTCACTAAATTTTCCGCATTATAACCTGCTAATTCGGATAAGGCCGCATAATCTAAAATGGTTAAAGAATGATGCGCTAATTTAATTAACCCTTCTTGCCGTAAACTGCGCAATGTGCGATTCACGTGGACTAATGTCAGACCAATGGTGTCAGCAATATCTTCTTGCGTCATCGGAAAAGGTATTGTATTTCCCAACGAAGGCACGTGCATCCGCATCCGATGAAACAGTTCTAAAAATAAAAACGCCAAGCGTTCGCGGGCGTTTTTCCGCCCAATACTCACCAAATATTCGTGTCCCAACGCCATGTCTCGCGCTGTAATCCACGCCACTTGCACCGCTAATTCTGGGTGTTTGTGAAACATTTCCAGTAAATTCTGGCGTGGAAATACACAAACCACACAGTCCGTCAAAGCCTGTGCGGAATGATTCATTGGCCCCGCCATATCGGGTTGAAAACTTAGAAAATCCCCCGGCAACGCATAGCGTAAGACTTGGCGACTGCCATTACTCAGTGTTTTGTACAGCATGACCCAGCCGCTAAACAGCGTATAAGTATTGGTGTGTTTTTCTCCTTGGTGGTAGAGGTGAGTTTTTACCGACACCACACGTTGTTCCGCTCGATATTGTTGTACAATATCCAGTTGAATGTCTGGAATCGCTTGATACATGCTCAGTTGTCGCACGGGACAGACCGAACAAGAAATAGTATTTGTTTTCTTTAAATGATTAGCCATATCCGATAAAAAAACTCAAGATTAACTTAGGTTAATGTGGCACTCTAACAGTTTAGTGTATTTTAGCAAGAATAAAACGCTCTCAATCGATCTGTTAATCCATGTTAGACTCAACGGTTGATGTTTTCTCCTTTGGTGGTCGATATTGTCAGACGAATCTAAAACTATTTTCACCGACAAGCGCGACAGCCGTTTTAATTTTCGCATCAAAAGGATATGATAATGACACAGACCGGGTTTTTATTTCAAATGCGTGTCATTTATCACTCGGACGGATTTTTTTATCCTGATTTTGGGTGCTTTGTTGTATTTCCATAAAATAGGCGCAGGCCAAAAGCAAGACGACAACACAGGGCTTAAAATGAGGTCAGTAAAAACAACGCAGTTGTACCAAAACTTTAAATCTCAAATAAAGGAGAATCGTTAAGATGTCTAACATGTTTGCTCAATTCGCATTACCCGTGATGGTGGCTGGGGCTTTAGGTGCAGCGGCTGCGCCGGTGATGGCCTTAGAAGAAGGAGATTGGTTGGTGCGCGGACGTATCATCAATATTTCTCCCGATGACGAGAGTTCTAATGCCACATCAAATGGTACGCCTGTTCCTGCCACGGATGTCAGTGTGGATAGCGCGTTTACTTTAGATTTAGATATTACCTACATGATCACGTCAAATTTTGGCGTGGAATTGTTGTTAGACATTCCCACCAAGCACAGCGTATCTTCTAAAGGTGCTACATTAAAAAGTTTAGCCCCCGGCGAAATTTTAAGCGCACGTGTGTTGCCGCCGTCCTTATTGTTACAGTACCACTTCCTGCCGCAAGGACAAATTCGTCCTTACGTTGGTTTTGGTGCGAACTATACGCTTTTCTTTGATGAAGAATCGACAGCCTCATTAAACACCGGTTTAGGCGGTGTTAAAGATTTAGAATTAGACTCTTCTGTGGGTTGGGCAGCGCAAGCCGGTGTTGACTTTGACATGGGCAACGACTGGTTCTTAAATGCCGACGTTAAATATATCGACATCAACACCACCGCTTCCTTCAAATCAGGAGCTTTGGGCAACGTAGAAGTCGATGTGGACATCAATCCTTGGGTATTGGGTTTAGGTGTCGGCAGACGCTTCTAATTCTACCGAATAAATGCTTATCTTGGCATCTTAACTTTATCATTGTTGTAAAATCCTGCGACTTTGACCCAAAGGGATAACTTCGTTACAAGCGAGGTTGTCCCTTTTCTTTGTTTTCAACGAAAAGCAGGACATAGGAATATGCCCATGGATGATGTAGAAACCCTTTTATTTCCCGAAATCAGTCCTTATGCCATTCACGACATCAGCACGACTGCGCCACATCGTTTGCGAGTGGAAGAATCGGGCAATGCGCAAGGCATTCCCATTGTGTTTTTACATGGTGGTCCGGGGTCGCATTGTAAAGCCTATCACCGTTGTTTTTTTAATCCGCTTTATTATCGCATTATTTTATTCGATCAACGCGGCAGTGGTACTGCACAACCACAAGGCGAATTAAGACACAATAACACCTCTGAATTAATTCAAGATTTAGAAAAGATTCGGGAATATTTAGGTATTTCTCAATGGGTGTTATTTGGTGGATCGTGGGGATCAACATTAGCCTTACTTTATGCCCAAGATTATCCGCATCGGGTATTGGGTTTAATTCTGCGGGGTATTTTTTTAGCGCGGCAACAAGATATAGATTGGGTGTATCGGCCGACGGCATTACTGGAATTTTTTCCGCAACAATGGCAAGATTTCACGGCGTGGCTGCCAAAAGCCGCACGCCAAGACCCGTTACCCTATTACTACCATTGTTTAACGGGTGATGATATCGCGTTGGCACAACAAGCGGCTTTACAATGGTCGGCGTGGGGGGCGTGTGTGGTGAGTTTTGGCACTTTTTTGCCGCCAAATGAATTTGAACCCGAATTGTTAATGGCGGCGAAAATAGAGAGTCATTACATGATGAATCGCTGTTTTTTGCAAGAAAATCAGATTTTGCGAAATATGGAATCTTTACAATCTATTCCCAGTATGATTATTCATGGACAACAGGATTTAATTTGTCCACTGAATGGCGCATGGCAATTGCATCAATCGTGGAAAAATAGCACGTTTCATTGCCTTCCCAATAGCGGCCATTTAGCCCATTATCCTGAAATGCAACGGGCTTTAATTACTGCCACAGAAACGATGGCACAACAATTATTTTTGTAATAACATAACCATCTGAAATAAAGGAGTGATAATGATGAGTGAATTGGCGCAAAAAGAAACTGATTATGGTAGTCCTTCCCAATTTTTAATGGCAATGCTTGGCTTTACCATGATGGGTTATTATGTTGAGGCTTTAATGGGCGTTTGGACAATGATTACGCTCACCATTTGGTTTGTTTTTACCGCTTATTTTTACATCAATTGGCGCAAATGTGGGGGGACATTAGGGGATGGGGGTTGGTTTAGTTTGGTGATTATTACGGCCAGCGTGGCGGGATTTTTTATAGAACGTTGGTTAAATGTAGAAAGTTATGTGTTATTGCTGATTTGGACATTGATGGCCAGTTTTGCTTATCTGTGGTTAAAAGAAAACACGGGGGCAGATGCTCGGATTTATTACTTATTGAGTGGTCAATTTTTAATTGTGGCGATTATTATGCCGTTATTGATGCGTTATATTAATCCAGAATTAATGGGGCTTTGTGCGGCTTCTCATGAGGCAGTGGGCGATCATCACGGTGTTGATCCGCATTTGGTGGCACTCAGCGTAATTAAGACGGCTAATACAGTGACATTTCTTTTTTCTTTAGGGATTAGTTGGGTTGCTTTTCGTTTAGCTTCAAGCCATAAAAAAATAAGTGATTAATTGAGACATTAAGGATTGTGTTTGTCACAGACACAATCCTTTTTGTTTCGTACCGAAACGGAGACATGATGAATCACATTAAAAAATTAAATGCCCTAGATGTTCCCTTAACAGGAATTAATTTAATTGAAGCCAGCGCAGGCACAGGAAAAACTTATACTATTACGAGTTTATTTCTGCGTTTAATTTTAGAAAAAAAGCTATCGATTGAAAAAATCTTAGTGGTGACATTTACCGAAGCAGCCACAGAAGAATTACGTGATAGATTAAGACAACGTTTGCAAGATGCGTTATTGGCTTTTCAACAAGGAGAAAGTGAAGATGTGGTATTGGCTGATTTATTAAAAAAAGCCGTTTCTATATCGCAATCTTTAGAACATTTAAAAATGGCCATTCGTGGTTTTGACGAAGCGGCAATTTTTACTATTCATGGTTTTTGCAAACAAATGTTGCGTGATCATGCCTTTGAAAGCGGTGTGTTATTTGATACGGAATTAGTGGCGGATCACCGTTATTTATTGCGTTTAACGGTGGAAGATTTTTGGCGACAACAGCTTTATTTTGCGCCGCCATTATTTGTTGATTGGCTATTACAAGAAAAAATAACTGAGCCGATGGATTTTTTAAAACAAATCGGTGGAGATCGTTATTTAGGGCAGCCTTTTTTAATTCTACAACCCAATCAAATAAACGAAGAAGAAAAGCCGTTATTAGCGCAACAATTTCAACAACAACTAGCCACTGTGCGCCACGTGTGGGCAAAAGAACAAGCAGAGGTGTGTGATTATTTAATTCACTGCGATGATTTAAATCGTCAAACTTATAAAAAAGAGAAAATTTTAGCATGGCAAAAAGCCATTGATTCATTTTTACTGAGTGGAAGAAATTCGCTTCACTTTCCAGAAGAGTTTGAGCGTTTTGCCAAAAATTCGGTTAAATTAAAAAAAGGAAAAACATTAAAAGCCAATCCTTTGTTCACTGAGATGCAGAAATTAATCGATATTAAAGCTGAATTAGTCGAACATTATCATAATCGTTTACTGGCTTTAAAAATTCGCCTTTTTGCCGAAGTCGAAGCCCATTTGCGGTATAAAAAACAGCAATATAACGTGCAGTTTTTTGATGATTTATTAAAAAATTTACATGCTGCACTCAACGGTGATCAAGGTGATTTTTTAGCAAAATCATTACGTAAAAAATTTCCTGCGGCTTTAATCGATGAATTCCAAGACACCGATCCCTTACAATATGAAATTTTTCGCAACATTTACCGTCAAGAAAAAGAAGAAGAAAATGCGGCTTTATTATTCATGATCGGCGATCCTAAACAAGCGATTTACAGTTTTCGTGGTGCAGATATTTTTGCCTATATTAAAGCCAGTCGCACCGCACACCAACGCTATACTTTACCGATTAATTACCGTTCTGATGCGCCATTAATTAATGCAGTTAATGCCTTATTTAGCCAAACCGCATCGCCTTTTTTATTCGATGACATTCGTTTTAATGCGGTTTCTGCACCAGAGGAAAAATCACCGGAGAGTGGCGAATTAATGATTGCAGGGCGTTATGAAGAACCGTTAATTTTCTGGTTTCTATCGCGCAGCAATAACCCAGAAAAACAATTAAATAAAGGCGACACGCAACAACGAATTTTTACCGCAGTGGGCTATGAAATAGCGCATTTATTAACCTTAGGGCAAGATGGTAAAGCCTTATTAGAAAATAGACCTATTATCGCCGCAGATATTGCCATTTTAGTGCGCACCAATCGCCAAGCGCAAGAGATGCAAAAAACCTTAATTGCACAACACATTCCCAGTGTCATTTACAGCCACGAAAGTTTATTTTCAGCTCCAGAAATGACAGATATTGAACGTATTTTACTTGCCATTGCCAATCCCGCACAAGAATCTTTAGTCAAAGCCGCTTTAACCACTGATTTATTAGGTTTTAATGGCAATGATTTATTTGATTTAACGAATAATGATCAAAAATGGCAGCAATATTTAAAACGCTTTCAAATTTATCATCAATTATGGCAAGAACGTGGGTTTATTCAAATGTACCGTTCATTATTAAATAATGAGCAAATTCCAGAGCGATTATTGGCTTATATTGATGGTGAACGTCGTTTAACCAATGTGCTGCACGCGGGAGAATTATTGCAACAAGCAGTGGTGACAGAGAAATTAGGTATGGCTGCTTTATGTCGTTGGTTAAATTATCAAAAACAAGATGCAACGACTGCACAAAATGAAGTGCATCAATTGCGTTTAGAAAGTGATGAGAAACGCATTAAAATTATTACTATTCATAAAAGTAAAGGTTTAGAATATCCTATTATTTTCTGTCCGCTATTATGGGATGGCAATTCACAGATAAAAAAAGCCCAACAATTCACTTTTCATGACGAACAATCCCGTTTAATTTTAGACATTGGTTCAGCCCAACAAGAGAATTTTAGAGCCAATGCCATTTTAGAAGAACAAGCCGAAAATTTACGCTTATTTTACGTCGCCATTACTCGCGCTAAACACCGTTGTTATTTGACTTGGGGCAATATTAAGACTGCTGAATTTTCTCCTTTAGCGCATTTATTATATTCGCAATGGAGCGCGGAAGATTTTATTAAATTAGACGATGCGACATTAGCACAACAATTACAACAATTGCGCGAAAACAGTAACAATACCATTGCCATTCGTGCCTTGCCTCAAGAGCCTGTACATTATCAAAAACCCATTGATGATACCTTAGAATTGACTGCGAGAAACTTTAAAGGAAAAATTAATAGAAATTGGCGGGTGTCTAGTTTTTCTGCATTAACGGCGCAATCAGCTCGATACAACCATCTATTATTAGATATGCCTGATTATGATCAAGAAAATGTAACAGATCATTTGGAATTAACGCCGACTTTAGCACCAGAACAAAAAACGATTTTCGATTTTCCTCGCGGACAACATGCGGGGAATTTAATGCACACTTTATTGCAATATTTAGATTTTACCGCGCCTATTGAAGAAAAATATATTCAAAAACAATTAAAAAGTGCAGGTTATGATGCCGAATATTGGACACCTGTTATTGCTGATTTATTAGGCAATATATTGCACACGCCTTTAATGCCGAATCAAACTGATTTTAAATTAGCTGCAATTGGGCGTGGGCAGCGGCTAAATGAATTAGAATTTCGTTATCCTTTACAAGCCATTAAAGCCGATAGTTTAAAAAACTATTTGCGCCCTTTAGTGAAAAATTTAGCTTCTCCTTTACCAGAGCGAATTGAAACATTACAATTTATGCCATTGCAAGGGTTTATGAAAGGCTATATTGATTTGGTATTTGAATATCAAGGAAAGTTTTATTTAGTAGATTATAAATCGAACTATTTAGGACGGCAAAAAAATGCTTATCATGTTTCTTATTTAAGCCAAGCAATGGCACAACATGATTATTTTTTACAATCCTGTTTATATAGCGTGGCATTACATCGTTATTTAACACTGAGATTACCTCATTATTCGTATCGAGAAAATTTTGGTGGTATTTATTATTTATTTTTGCGTGGAATGCGTCCTGAATGGGGAGCAGATTATGGCGTTTTTTATCATTATCCTGATGAAAATGCACTGGAACAATTATCGATTTATTTAGCAGGACAATAAAAAAACCTGATCGCATTTAATACGATCAGGTTTTAAGGTAAAGATAGTCTGGAAATTATTCCAGATCGTCTGTGGGTTCTTCAGTATTTTCTGTGTTTTCTGCCGTATTTTCCGCTGCGGGCATTTCGTACAATTGATCAAATTTGACCAACACACGATCCCATTTCCAGCTAGGAATTTGATATGCCCAATTTTCCCAACGTTGATTCAATTCAGCCGCACGCACTTGAGCCGATGGCGTTTTTTCCGCATTTTCTGCGCTGTCGGCTTGTTCTTGTGTTTCCGTTGTCGCTTCAGATTCGCTGGATTCAGTAGATTCAGTAGATTCAGTAGATTCAGCAGATTCACTGGGCGCGTGCGCTGTTAATAACAAATAACGTTGTTCGCCTGCTTTTTTCACGGTTAATTCAATGGTTAAACCATCGAATTGCTTAAATGTGGCTTGGGCTTCTGGGGTTTCTTCAAAAGTCAGTCCATTTACTGCTTGCACATCTTCAAAATCTAAGAAATTTAAAAATCCCGTCAAGCCATAAACAGAATTACTGTTTAATGTTGCACCTTCAGGCAAATCGCGTAATTGATAATCAGCCTGTTGTTTGTTTTCCTTAAACAATTCAATGGCTGTTTCTGAATTAGAATTAACTCGAATCGTTTGCCAATTATCCGTTGGAAAATTAGCAATTTCTTTATCCAACCAATTTAAAGCCACTTGGGGAAAAGATAACTGTCCCAAAACCCGCCAACTTTGACTAGATTCTGGCTCTCTCACATAAATTTCTTTCTGTTTTGGATCAATTGCAGAGACTTCTTGATTGCCAATCAGTAGAGAAATCAAAGGCTTTTCTTCGGTAGCCTTCACTTGCACTAAAACAGATTTCGCTTCAGATTCCGTCACCGATTCCACGCCAATACGGGAATATAATTCAGGGTTGCTTGTTCCCAATTCCAGCTTAACCACATCCGCCAATCCCAATAATAACGGATTAATTTTAGCCGTAGAAACAGGATAGTTTTGCCGCTCTAATAATCCCCATTGACCATTGTCTTGTTTAGACAAAGTAAAGGTTTCTGTCGCGGTGGTAATAACAATACTTTGGGCAGTGTCTAATTGGCTAGAAAAATAGGGAAATAAGCGTTCTCTTTCTGTCGTTTTGTCGTGTGGTGAATCAGGTTGTGTTAGCGTAAAAGCCGCAAATCCCAATAGGCCTGCAATTAAAATCAAAATAGATAACGTTTTAACATTCATAAAGTCAATCCTCTAAAACTCAACTGCGATGTCACACATTAAAAATAATCATGACATCGCAGAATGTCATCGAACCCTTATTGTGCGACGTTTTGCTTAAAAGTACGACGGCGACGACCGCGATACAAGCCCAACGCCAAGCCACCAAAACCCACTAATAATGGCATTAAACCAATATTCAGGAATTTTAAACGGCTTTCTAACTGGTCAATATCCTTTTGCAATTGATGCTGTACTTGACGCAATTCTTGACGAATATTAACCTGCTCTTGACGGAATTGTTCTAACGCTTGTTCTTGTTCTGGCGTTAAATTTAAATTAGCCGCATCTTGGCGTTGTTGTTGTAACTGATTGATTTTTGACTCAGTTTCTTCTAACTGCGCTTGCAAACGTTGCTCTTGTTCACGAAAACGTTGTTCTGCTTCGCGGCGAATATCTTCAACCCGTGTAAAAGGCCGTGCAAAAGTGCCTCGATTACGCACGCTAATTAAGTCATTACTGCCCGTTAAATTATCAACGGCATTAGTGACTAACGTGCCATTGGCTGCAATAGGCATCGCAATGCGTTGTCCTAAAAAGCTCTGTATCCGCACCCAAAATTGATCCGCTAATAAATCAGTATCCGCAAACACAATAACGGTCACGGGTTCACTGGCTTGATTCACATGTTCAGGTGAGGGATCACGCGGGGTTTCCGCGTTTTCTTCCTCAGAAACAGGTGCGCCATTGGGAAATGCTGTTTTAAATTGGCCGCTAATTCTAGCTGCTAATGTAAATTGATTTTCCCCTTTAAAATCCTTTAATAAAGTCTGCGGATCAGTCAAACCCAATAACTGGTTGGCTTCCAACAACATCGCTTCTGTGCTACTTTGGATTAACGGCACAAACTCCGTTCCCGCGTCTGCTTTGGGCGACAGCGAGCCGACAGAGGCAAAAGTGACGGTGTCTAAGCCGTTGGTAATCACGTCTTGCGTGTTAAAACCGCTTGTGTCGATGTCAATCCAAACAGGGTAGGGGGATACCACTGCGCGCCCTTGTCGCTCAATTTGCACCTGTTTTGCGCCCTTCAAATCGCCCACCACTTTATCCGCCACCAGTTCAACGCCCCAAGTCGCCGCCAATGGCCCTAAATCAGAATGACGTACATGCGCGGCCGCAGCGGCTGGATTACTGCTGTCAGGGCGATCCGCTTCAGAAAAGGGATCAATAAAAGCCAGCACACGCCCGCCTTTTAATACAAATTGATCAATCGCATACCATGTTTGATCCGTCAATTCTTTAGGATGAATCAGCATTAATACCGCTAAATCATTAGGAATTTCTTTAACGGCTTTATCCAAATTTTGCACATCAAATAAGGGTTTTAATTGCTCCATAAAAACCCATGCCGATGTATTGGCACGCCCTAAAGCGGGCATTGCTGTTTCTCCCTGTACAGGCAATGTGCTAATAATGCCTATTTTTTTCTGTTTAGGATGAGCTAAACGATAAATTAATTGCGTGACATCATATTCCAATGATTCTTCTTTATCGGGTTGGAAAAAAGTAATAATTTCTTTTTCCCCAATTCGATTCGTTCCTGCCAAACCAAAATAAAACATGGTATTGCTGGCATCAATCGGAACGCCTTGTAAACCATAGCCCACAGCGCGATCTTCGGCTTCTGAGAAAGGCTCTGGATCAATAATCTGCAATTCCAGTTTATCTCCAGCCAATCGCTGATATTCGTGCAGCAATTCTTTAACCCGTAACGCATAAGTGCTAATAGCAGGAAAATCACGCACTAATTGCTCTGATAAATATAAGCGCAATGTGACTGGTTCTGGCAGGTTCTGTAAAATATTTTTAGAACCTTGAGATAAGGTATAAATACGATTTTCGGTTAAATCTAAGCGGGCGGTTTTTAAGCTGGCATTACTGACAATATTAATGGCCAATAATAAAACCACACCCACTATTAAACCCGTGCTAGTCAGTAGTTTATTCATAAGCGGTTAAATCCAAATTATTCATGAATGTTAATCGGCTTTCTTCATTTCAATTAAGACCACAGTGGCAAATAACCAAAATGCAATTAATGACGCAAAATAAATCAAATTACGTACATCAATAACACCTTTACCAATGGCATCGAAATGGGTCAAGAAACTAAAAGAGCTAATGGTATCGACAATGATTGCCGGTGTCCAACTGCTAAAAAAATCCAATACCAAAGGATAACCACTCAGGATAAAAGCCAAGCAAACCACGACAGTGATAATAAAGGCAATCACTTGATTTTTCGTGATGGCAGAGATGCAAGAGCCAATCGCTAAAAACGCGCCTGCCATTAATAAACTGCCAAAATAACCCGCTAATATAATCATATTGTCGGGATTGCCTAAATAATTAACAGTGATCCAAATGGGAAAGGTTAAAAATAGCGCAATCGCCGTAAATGCCCATGCCGCGAGGTATTTCCCAATCACGGCCGAGGTGACTGTAATCGGCAAAGTCAGCAGTAATTCAATAGAACCGCTTTTTCTTTCCTCTGCCCATAAACGCATCGACAAGGCCGGAATAAGAAATAAATAAAGCCAAGGATGGAACATAAAAAACGGCATTAGATCAGCTTGCCCGCGCAGGAAAAAATTCCCTAAATAAAAAGTAAATATTCCACTTAATAGCAGAAAAATAACAATAAATACATAAGCTATCGGCGTAGAAAAATAACTGTATAATTCTCGCCGAAAAATAACACCAATCGCTGGATTCATAACAAACTCCAAAGTAGCTGTGAATTAATGCGCTGTGGTTAATTGACGAAACACGCTATCTAATTGACCGCGATCTACATGTAACTCACTGACTGACCATTGTTTTTCCCGTAGAGTCTGACTCACTTCTGCAACAATGGTTTGTCGTTGTTTTGGCAGTAATTGATAACGCAATTGATGCGCTTGTTCTTCTAAAATAATCAGCTTTTCTACACCATGAATTGCGGTTAATGTTTGGCGAATGTTTTCTGCTTGTTCGCTGGGTGCATCGACGGTTAACGTGATGGCATTATAATCTGCCGATTGCGCTTCTAATTCACTGGGTGTTCCATCAGCCACCAAACGCCCTTGTGCGATAATAATGGCACGCGAACAAACCGCATGAACTTCCTCTAAAATGTGCGTGGATAATACAATAACTTTCTCCTGCGCCATTTCTCGAATTAAGCCACGTACTTCGTATTTCTGATTAGGGTCTAAGCCATCCGTTGGCTCGTCTAAAATCAGCACTTCTGGATCGTGTAATATTGCTTGGGCTAAACCCACACGACGTTTAAAGCCTTTGGATAAGGTGTCAATCGGCTGATGTAACACTTGAGCAAGGTTGACTCGTTGAATAACGTAATCCAAACGCTGTTGTCGCAGTGTGCCTTTCAACTCACGCACGTCGGCAATAAACCGCAAAAATTCCCACACGGTCATGTCAGGATACGCGGGCGCGCCTTCGGGTAAATAGCCTAAACGACGCTTGGCCGCCAGCGGATTCGCAGTAATATCATCGCCTGCAATGCGAATTTTTCCCGCGCTAGGCGTTAAAAATCCCGTGATCATTTTCATGGTGGTCGATTTTCCCGCACCATTAGGGCCGAGAAATCCTAACACCTCGCCCCGATCAACTTGGAAGGAAATGTCATCCACTGCCACTAAGTTTCCAAACTGTTTTCGCAGTTTTTGTATTTCTATAAGGGTGTGCATTGTGTCTGTTTTCTCTCTGGGTATGAAAAAATAAACCCATAAAAAGTATTCTTTATGGGTCAAATTAACGTCTACTTTGTAAGGACTGTCGAGAGGTTTTCAAGCCTTAAAAATGTATTTCTTTGTTTAAGAAGGACGCTGGGGGTCATTTTTTAATGCAGCCAAACTCCCTGCCGCCGCATCTTTAGCCGACAAAATCGGTTGAGCGATAGGCCAAGTAATCCCCACATCGGGATCATCCCAACGTAAACATCCTTCATCTTCAGGATGGTAATATTCTGTGCATTTGTAATGAAAATCAGCCACATCAGATAAAACACAAAAACCATGCGCAAACCCCGGTGGCACATAAAATTGTTGATGACTCTCCGCCGTCAACGTGACTCCCACCCAACGCCCATAAGTGGCTGATCCCACACGAATATCTACTGCCACATCAAACACAATACCACTGGTGACATACACCAATTTGCCTTGCGGGTAATTTTTCTGAAAATGTAAACCACGCAATACATTTTTAGCCGAACGCGAATGATTGTCTTGCACGAATTGATCAGGCAAACCGTATTCACGGTAACGTTGCGCTTGGTAATTTTCTAAGAAAAAACCGCGCTCATCCCCAAATACTTTGGGTTGAATTAATACGACACCCGGTAGCGGGGTAGAAATCACTTTCATGATAATACTCTTATACTCAAAATAATCTTAAAAAGATTGCTCATAATCCAGTAAATATTTTAAATATTCACCATATCCGCTTTTACTTAATGGCTGCGCTAAAGCCAGCAATTGTTCATTGGTAATAAAACCTTTACGCCACGCAATTTCTTCAGGACAAGCGATTTTTAAACCCTGACGTTTTTCTACCGTCTGCACAAACAACGCCGCTTCTAATAAAGATTCATGTGTTCCCGTATCCAACCACGCAAAACCACGCCCTAAACGCTCCACCGTTAATTGCTGACGATGGAGATAAGCAATATTCACATCCGTAATTTCTAATTCACCGCGTGCCGATGGCTTAATATTATGCGCAATATCGACCACTTGATTGTCATAAAAATATAAGCCCGTCACGGCATAATGTGACTTAGGTTGTGCGGGTTTTTCAGCCAGACTTAATGCACGCCCTTCTTTATCAAATTCCACCACACCATAACGCTCCGGATCGCGCACCGGATAGGCGAAAACCGTTGCGCCTGTGCGCTGTTCCGCGGCGGCTTGTAATTGGCGTTGGAATGATTGGCCGTAAAAAATATTATCACCCAGAATTAACGCACAATGATCCGCGCCAATAAATGATTTTCCAATAATAAACGCTTGTGCTAATCCATCAGGCGACGGTTGCACCGCATAACTCAATTGAATGCCCCATTGTTCCCCCGTCTTTAATAGCTCTTGAAAACGAGGCGTATCGTGAGGCGTAGAAATAATTAAAATATCCCGAATGCCCGCTAACATTAATGTGGTCAACGGATAATAAATCATCGGTTTATCGTAAATGGGTAATAATTGCTTAGACATCGCTTGAGTAATCGGATGCAAACGAGTCCCAGATCCCCCCGCAAGAATAATTCCTTTCATTTATAACATTCCTAATCGTTGCCCTTGATAACTGCCATTTTGAATGCGTTGCCACCATTCTTGATGCGTTAAATACCACTGTACTGTTTTGCGCAATCCTGTTTCAAAAGTTTCTTGTGGTTTCCAGCCTAATTCCCGTTGAATCTTGCTGGCATCAATGGCATAACGCAAATCATGCCCCGGCCGATCCGTGACATAATGGATTAATTGACGGTGCGGACGGTGCGGAGAATTTGGCAATAATTCATCTAAAATATCGCATAAAGCATGAACCACTTGTAAATTGGTTTTCTCATTATGGCCACCAATATTATAAGTTTCGCCCAATTGCCCTTGCGTTAAAACGCAGTATAAAGCACGCGCATGATCATCGACAAATAACCAATCTCGAATATTTTCCCCACGACCATAAATCGGTAATGGCTTGCCCGCTAAACCATTTAAAATCATTAAAGGAATGAGTTTTTCAGGGAATTGATACGGGCCATAATTATTAGAACAATTGGTGGTGACCACAGGTAATTTAAACGTATGATGCCACGCCCGCACTAAGTGATCAGAAGCCGCTTTACTGGCTGAATACGGCGAATTGGGTTGATACGCGGTGGTTTCGGTAAACAATCCCGTTTCGCCCAAACTGCCATAGACTTCATCGGTGGAAATATGGTGAAAACGGAATTGTGCCTGTTGCGTCGCCTCTAAACTGTTCCAATACGCTCGCGTCACTTCTAACAAGTGATAAGTCCCCACAATATTGGTGTCAATAAACGGCTTCGGGCCATCAATGGAACGATCCACATGCGACTCCGCGGCTAAGTGCATGATGGCATTAGGGCGAAAATCGGCCATGACGTGGCGCATGGCTTCCACATCGCCAATGTCATGTTGGGCAAAATGGTAACGCGGTGAATTTGACACCGTCAGTAAAGAGTCTAAATTACCCGCATAAGTCAATTTATCCACATTACACACCTGTGCATCCGTGTGTTCAATCAAATAACGAATCACAGCAGAGCCAATAAATCCCGCTCCCCCAGTGACAATAATGCGTAACGGCTGTTGCATAGCAAAGTTATCCTATGGTAAATGTTGAATAATTTCCGAAGCGATTTGAACCAAAAGCGTATCAATTTGACTGTCGCTGTGCATGGACAAGGCTTGTTGATGTGCAGGATACACCTCAAGGCCTTGTAACCATTCCACCAATTGCCACGTACACGGTTTAATAATCATTGGATATAAACGCAGTTGGCCGCGACTTTGCAGCGAGAATAAGGGTGGAATGTGTTCTGTCAAAATAAAGTCTGAACTTAAAAAATGAGATGAAATCAGTAAAATAGCCACATGACTGCGCTGCATGGCGTGCTGCATGGTCTGATAGGTGTGACTGTGTTCTGTGTGATCGTCCCAAGCACTGAGACGATTGCGCGATAACCATCGCTCAAGGTGAGTTTGTAAACGCTGACACCATGCCACATCTCGAGAGCTGTAACTGATGAAAATTAAGGATTCGCTCGTGGTTTCGTCAGCAGAAGCGGCATTAAATAATGTCGGCGGCGGTAATGTCTCCGTTTCTGCGTTTATTGGTAAATTGTCTAAACGTTCTAAAAACGGCCGCAGCACCGCCGCTGCATTTGGCCGCAGAAGCATGGCTTGCGTCAATAATTCGGGTAAACGAGATTGTCGTTGTAAATGGTGGAGTAAATCGGCCATTAATTTTTCACGACTACTGGCTTCTAAATGATCAATTTCTATTTGTAAAGCAAAATAAAAACCTTTAATTTCATCTTTATCAAACTGTTGTAAAAAAAATCGTCGTAAAAAATTCTGTTCGGCCAACGTTATCATCATGTTTAAAACTACGTTAAAGAAATGCCCCAAAATAATTTTTTTTCATTATACTACTCTGCTTAACACGGGATGATGGGTATTTGTTACCTCATCCAGCACACAGATGCTGTGCAGTCATGCTGCACGGTGGTTTGGCTATTTTACCTGATTTTACCGTTATTTTTTCTAATGTGATGACATGGGAATGAATCCTGAACACAAACAAGGCACACTACTGATTGTCGATGATACGCCCGCCAACATTAGTGTTTTATTTGATTTCCTCACTGATGAGGGATTCAAGGTTTTAGTGGCTAAAAATGGCAAGGGTGCCATTCAAAAAGCAGGACATGCACATCCTGATTTGATTTTATTAGACATTATGATGCCTGAGATGGACGGTTTTGAAGCCTGCCAGCGGTTAAAAGAAGCTCAAGACACCAAAGATATTCCCGTTATTTTCATGACCGCGTTGGCAGATACCGTGGACAAAGTCAAAGGTTTTTCTTTGGGCGCGGTGGATTATATTACTAAACCATTTCAACATGATGAAGTGTTGGCGCGAATTCACACCCATTTACAAGTGCGCCGCCTCCAAACCGAATTAGAACAAAGAAGCAAAGAATTAGAACAGCGCAATATCGAATTAGATGCGTTTGCGCGCACGGTGGCGCATGATTTAAAAAATCCGCTGAACGTGATTATGGGTTATACAGAAATGTTGTTGTTGGAATTATCTCCTCACGAGCCACCAAAACCAGATGTACTTGAAACAGTCGCTCAAGTGGGACAAGCCAGTCAGAAAATGTTAAGTATTATTGATGCCTTGTTGTTGCTTTCTGGTGTCGCACAACGCGATAAAGTGCCAATGAGTCCGCTAGATATGACGGATATTATTCATACGTCATTAAGCGAGCGTTTGGCGAGCATGATTGATCGGCATCAAGTTAAGGTAAATTTACCCGAAACGTGGCCAGATGCCAGCGGTTACGCGCCGTGGGTGGAAGAAGTGTGGGTGAATTATCTCAGTAACGCCATCAAATACGGCGGCCAACCGCCAGAGGTGACATTGGGGGCTGAGGTGATTGAGCAAGAGAGTATGGTGCGTTTTTGGGTGCGCGATAATGGGGCGGGATTATCGCCAGAGGCTTGTGCGCAGTTATTTACGCCGTTTACTCGTCTAAATCAACAAGGTGGCATTGAAGGACATGGTTTAGGTTTATCGATTGTGCGGCAAATTATTGATAAGCTGCACGGTCAAACGGGGATAGAAAGTCAAGAAGGACAGGGCAGTTTATTTTATTTTACCCTGCCTGCGGTGATGAAAGTGATTTGATGTTCAATCTGTCAGAATCAGAATTTACAGAATTTTAGGATTTACAGAATTAAAGAATAAAAAATTTGTTTAAAATAAATGATTTGCAAGAATAAATTTTGAAAATTCTTGTGTCTGTAAATTCTGATTCTGACAAAATAAGGATTCTACGAACCCTATTTTTTTTGTATTGTACAGGGTAGCTGGGATTGGGTGCTTTTACAGCCTCGACCTGTGGGAACGAGATAAACGAGGTGAGAACCATGCGGAGAAGGTTGCATTTTTTAAAAGCCGATTCATCATTTTTAACAAATGGCTCTGGTAAGATAGGACACAACCAGATAAAGTGCTGGAATCGATCAGACCGTTTAAACGGTTGGCATCACAAGGACTATACAATGCCACAGTCAATACTCTCACTCAGGCATTGGATAACAAAAATAAATCGCTTAGACCAACGGTTATTACCATGTCACTACAAGATCAAAATCTGCAAGAATATTAAAACAAACAGACCATGGTGTCGATATATCTCATCAATGGAATTCGCTTAAACGGCTATGTAGGGGGATTCGACCAATACGTCGTGATTTTGGAAAGCAACAACAATCGCCAAATGATTTATAAACACTCCATCTCAACTATTTTGCCCATGTCTCAAGAGGACAGATCAAACAACACCGAACGCACCCCTCACCCACGCGGACTCGTTAAACCGCCACGTCAACCGTAATAGGTTTGGCGTTTCTAAGGCGTGTAAGTGAACACGACTCCGTCTTAGAAACGCATCAAAACATCAACCAACGTCGCACATCTGCCCACGCCCGATAGAATAACACCCACGCCAATGCCCGTTGACCGATCTCTATTTGTGCTTTGCCGCGCATTCCAGGGCGCAATTGATTGTTTTGATTGGATAATTTCCCCTCAACAATCACCACCGTCGCACCGTCTTGTACAGTGATTTTGGGGTGAATACGTTGCACGTGCAACGACCACGTTTCATTGGGATAAGCAGTCAATTTGACGGTCATCGGTAAATTCAACGCAATATAAGCCCATTCCGTCACTGGCACAGCCACTTCCACCACCATTTCTGCTAACGGCGCAATCTCGAATAAACTCTGTCCCGCATCCAAAGGACTGCCTTGTACGCGCTTTAAATCACCGCTTAATATGACACCACTTATTGGACTGCGAATATCTAAGTGTTCCATACGATAATCTTGCAAAGCCAATTGCGCTTCGACGCGCTCAATTTCTAATTCAGCTACTTGTACTGCGGCAGTGTCACGCGAAGCTGCACTTATATCTTTTTGTTTTAACAAGCGATTTTTTTCAGCCGTTAAACCCGCTACCGTCCACGCCACTTCTTGCCCGTCTAAAACAGCCAAAATGTCACCCGCGGCAACCACATCCCCCGGTTCGCGCAGAGACGTTTTCAACACACTGGGAAAAGGCGCGGTGACAAAACGGCGTACACTGGATTGTAATGTGGCTTGTCCTTCGATATAGTGTGTGACAGGAATGGTCAAAATAAGAGACAGGATAAACAATAGAACACCGAATAAAACCCCACCACGCCACCGTTTACGTATTTTTTGCCATAAACTAAGATGGCCGCCTTGCGTTAATAATAAAACACTGGTTAAGATCGGAATTAAAGGTTGTAATAATTCTGGTGGCGGGGCGGTCTTTTCTTGCCAACCTATTACCAAAACCCAATGCGTGTGTCCAGAAAATTGCAATGGAATACTAATAATATGTTTCAATCCACTGATTATTAAAACTTTTTTTAAAGCGGCGTGTTCAGAAGAATAAAGGGGAGTGGCTTGGGTGCGAGTAAAATCCATTAATTGTTCTAAGGCGTGTACCCAATCGGCTTGGCGTTGTATCGTTTTGAGATCAACGCCCGCTTGTAAACGGCAGTGAAACCCCCGACATCGCCCCAACCACACCCGTTCACCCCCATAATAATCTGCCAATTCATCACAGATTCTTTGCAACAAATCAGGTGCAGAAGTCATCTGTAACCAACGCGCTTGGGCGTTTAATAACCAATCGCTCTGTGCCGTTTCATGTCCCAGCAGGGGAACATAACCCGCTAACAACTGCAATACTGTAGCAAAAAATTCTAGCGGCTGTTTTCCCGTGCGTAACACTAAGCACAATGCCGCCGCTGTAGACGATAACGGTACTGTCAATAGCCAATGTTGGCGCGTGTCGTCTAGGGGAGTGTAAACTAATTGCTGTTGCTGCTGGGCATGTTGGGCGTGTTGAAGTAACACATTTTCTAATTCAGGATGCCACGTCAAGGCTTGTGCAGATAGAATACGCAAACCCAACGCAAACTGTCCAACCGTATTTTTTTCTACAAAAGCAGCCCCAGCCGCATGGCTTAATCCTAAAAGAATACGCAATAAATGTAATTGCTTTTCTTGCGATGAAGCGCGATTTTCTGATAATACACGCAACTCTTCCCCCAATGTCGTGAGCGACAAAGTGGGAATATCGACGACGGCAGAGGGAGTTAATTCAGGTGAAGGCATTTATTGCAAAGAAGGCAAACGCGCTGTATTAGCGGTTTCTTGTTGTTGACTGGCGAGGGCTTGATTCAGCAGTTGTACCAATTGACGCACCCCTTGCTGAGATAAAGCAATACGAGAATGGATGGGCAAGTGCATATCGCCCGTGGTTGGATCGGGCAAACTTCCAGAAGAAAAATTAATAATCACCTCTTCTCCCGTGACGTTTAACACGAATTGGGAGGCATACAAGGCTTGCGTTTGCTCGTAGCGCACGCGCACTTGACGGGGAGAAGGGTTGTCGTTGCTTTTGTTGTCTTTCATAGGGAATTCTGCGTAAAAGTGGAATCACTTAGTCAATCTCAACGGTACATTTAACACCGCTGCGAATACTGTATTTGGGATTGGGAAACTGTACGTGTATTTTTACCGTATCACTACTGGCATCGGTAATGGGCGCGATAAACGTCACTTTGGCCGATTGGCTGGCAAAATCAAGTCCGGGAAAATGAACTTTTACCATTTGATCTTTTTTCAGTGCCAAAGCCGCCGCTGTTGGTAAATGTAAAGTGACACGCAAAGGGTCTACACTGGCAATGCGCATAATATCGGCTTGCTGCCCACCAACCCATTCAGCGGGTTGTCGGATAATTTGCGTCACCATCCCGTTGAATGGACTGCGCAAACGACGGCGTTCAATTTGGGCGCGTAAGCGATTATACTCCAAACTGCTTTCTTGAATGGCATCGCGGGCGGCTTGTACTTCGGCTTGGGCGGATTCTAAAGCAATGCGAGCTTCTGAGATTTCGTGGGCTTGGGCATGGCCTTTGGCCAACAAAGGTGTGAGTCGATCTAAACGCTCTTGATGCAGTTTAGCAATGGTTTGTGCGGCTTTTAAACGTCCTGCGGCGTTTTTTCGGGCTTTAGCCACTTCCAACGCGGCTTCTAATACGCGATTGTCCAAACTGGCGACCACATCGCCTTGTTTCACTTGTGCGCCTTCTTGTACGTTTAAGCTGGCTAAAATATCCATTTCAGGCGCGGCTAACGCAATTTCTCGATTCGGTTCAGTAAAGCCCGAATAACTGGCCGCATTTAATCCATTAACCCATAATAATAATGCAATCCATAAAGCCCATTTAATCATTTTTTTAACGCCCTTTTATTCGCCCAAATAACCATAAATTACCAAAGCCAATCCCACAAAAAACATCAGCGGCACACCATAATCAATCGATTTTACTTCTTTTTGTAACGCGCTCACATATTCTCGTTTGGATAAATCGGAAATAATAAACGGTTGATCGCCCTGTAAAAATCGTGCCAACATTAATTCACCGTTGCGATCAGTGGCTTGTCCGTAAATATATAAAGGTTGTCCAACGGGAATAATGTGTTCTTGTAATTGATAGCCGATCACCGTTTCATGATTTTGTGCGATTGGCAATTCAAATTCGTGAAAATTTTGGCGAAATTCATCAAAATGACTTTTCGCCATTTTTTGTAATTGTTCTTTTAAATCACGGTATTGTACCAAAATCTTTCCTGTATCATCTTCAATGTAAAAATCAGTAAATTCTTCTTTTTCAAAGACTTTTTCCTTAATTTTTGCTTTACCCACAAGGCGATGAATTTGGGCTTTGTAGTAAATGCAAGGTGTTTTGCCCAGAGGAGAAAGGCATTTTTTATCTGCGGTGATTTTGGTTTGCCCTTCAAAAGTCATGGCAAAATTTCCTTCCCCCAAAGAAAAATGTGCTTTGTGACACAGTTGAATCATGTCAATAATTTTATCAGGATCGCTGTCTTTTAGATGGCGTAAATTGCTTTTAAGAGTGCTGCCGCCGATCTTGGCCAATACGGCAAAAATTATCAGCATGATCCCACTTGCAACAAATAAAGATGACATTTTTTCTCCACTTTTGTCATGATAAAAAAAGTGACTAAGTATTTAAACGAAAATAATCTGGACTATCCGCATTTGTTTCTATTGCCCCCTATCTTTCCTGTTAGGAGGGGAAAGAGATGAGGTTATCTTGTTAGATTTTAACAGTAAAAATAACTCATTATTGCCCCTCCTATACCAAATTAAGCCATTCATAAAATTTTTCTGTCAGAATCAGAATTTACAGAATTTCAGGATTTTCAGAATTAAAGAATAAAAAAAGTTTTAAAATAAACGAGTTGCAAGAGTCAATTTTGAAAATTCTTTAATTCTGTAAATTCTGATTCTGACAAAATAAGGATTCTATGAATCATATCTTTTTGGTATAGCAGGAGGAGGTAGGGGGCGGTAGAAATCTTGATATTCTAAATGGTTTTAGTCGCTGGAATATTTCTATTTAACGACTTATAATTTTTTATAGCCGCAAAATTACCCCGCCGCCACAACCCCATTCACCTTTAACTTCACCACTTCCACACTTTCTAAGCCTTCATTATCGACGACTTTAACAGCCACTTGATGCGTTCCTGCTTTAAACTTAAAGCGTTGTTTGCCGTCTTTATCAATGATAATTGAGGCTTTAAAACCCTGGTTCAGCCTCATAATTAAAATCCCAGGCATAAAACTCAATCCCAACTGGAGACTCGCCAAAAGCCTGAAACTCAATTTCACGTAAGCCTTTTTTGTCTGCACCTAAGTCTGTAAATTCAATGCGCAAAGTCGGCTTTTTCGCCATCGGCACCACCTGATCCACAGGCAATAGCTCAATAATTACGCCTTCATGATTGCGCAACCGCGCCACTTCTTGAATCGCACCTTTACCAAAACTAAAAGCGATTAATACGCCAACGGGTTTATTATCGGCTTTATTTTGCTCAAATAGGGTTTTATCGAAGCGTTGAATGGCGGAAAAGAAATTGTCGATGATATTGCGACCGATACCGTCGGAGCGTTTAACTTGAATAGGAATACCGTCTTTGCTTTTGCCGTCTAGTCCTAAATCACCCTTTTGTTTGATGTTGGGAATGCCGCCGTATTGTTGGATAATCCATTGCTCAAATTCAAACGCATTAGAATAACGCAAAGTATCATAGTCGTATTTGTGCAATTGGACAATAAACGGCGCAGAGAATAAATTGCGTTGTTTTTCGAGGCGCAATTCGGAAACCTTGATCGCTTGAACGGATTGATCAATACCAATCCAATTTCGTTTTAAGCGTTCTGCAACGGCGACGGTTGTGCCACCGCCGACAAAAGGATCAAGCACCGTATCGCCTTCGTTGCTGGCCATGTTGATAATGCGTTCTAATAAGGCTTCGGGTTTTTGCGTGGGGTAGCCGATGCGTTCTTTTGCATGAGCTTGGACATTTTGAATATCTCCCCAGAAATTTCCTAAAATTTCACCCTGTTGCTCATTTAAATAACGTTTTAAAGCCAATCGTTTAGAATAATCAGGATGACCTGCTTTATTTTTTGGGTAGTGAATTCTTCCCTCATCATGTAATTTTTGCATGGTTTCTTTTTCATAACGCCATCCTTTTTCTGGAAATCCATAACCCATCCATTCATACATCATATTAGGGCGTGGATTTGGGCTGGTCATATCTGCTAATCTATATTTTCCTCTGCCATCATTATCATCATATTTATAAAAACTATCTTTATATACCAATTTTTTCAGAGTCGTATAATAATACTTTTCAAATAGGAGAGAATAATGAACAAAAGATATGAAGATTTAGAAGAATTAATGTCAACAGGTGAAGCGAGAGAAGTGAAGCGAGCGATGGCAGTAAGAATGTCTTTGCTTGGTTTTGTGCGTGCGGAAGCGGCTTTAGCGTGTTGTGTCAGTGTGCAATTTGTGGATAAATGGAAAGCCATTTATTTAGCGTCAGGGGTTGAAGGATTAAAGTTAGCGTATAAAGGCTCACCAGGGTATTTAAAGCCGCGTGAACGAGAAGATGTGATTAATTGGATACAAGAAAAGAAGACAATAACAATAGAGGAACTAAAGAGATACTTAAAAGAGGAGTATGATGTTTTCTATTCTTCAAATACTTCTTATACTAAATTATTAGAAGAAGCGAATTTAAGTTATAAGAAGACACACAAAGAGAATTCGGCAAAAGATGAGGTAAAAGTGGAAGCTAAAAAAAAAGAGATTAAGGATTTAATAGATAAGGAGCGTGAACAGATAGAAAGTGGAGAGGTAATGTACTGGATGCAAGACGAAAGCCATCAGTTGTGGGGAGATATTTGTGGTTATGTTTGGTCGAAAAAAGGAGAAAGAACGTCAATAAAGATGAGTAATTATCGCACTTCTCAAACGTGGTATGGAGCGGTGAATATTTATACGGGAGAATTTATTTTAGATAGGGCAAAGAAAGCTGATACAAAATATACGATAGACTTTATTAACTGGCTCATTTACAGATATAAAGAAGCCCGTCATGTGATTATTTGGGATGGTGCAAGTTATCATCGTTCTGAAGGTTTAAGAACTTATTTAGAGAAATTAAATGGGGGACTTCCAGAATCAGAATGGAAAGTTCGTTTATTAAGATTTGCACCTAATGCCCCAGAGCAAAATCCAGTCGAGGATATTTGGCTTCAAGGTAAGAATTGGGTCAGAAAGAATTTTCATCGCCTATCAAGCTTTAAAGAAGTCACTAGTATGTTTGAGACCTTTTTGTCAGGTAAAGTGTTTAAGTTTAATAAAATTAAACAGTATCTTATACCTAATATCTAGGTAGATATTAAAACTTAATTTGTTTTTATATCTCACATAATTTTGGTATAGGCTTCGGAATGTTTGCCATAAACTGGATTATAAGTGCATTTATTTGATTTGGAATAATACCAAATAGTGTCTGTTAAAACAGCTATTTTCTTTTTAGCATCATTATGGGCATTATGCCGTTGCCAAATAATTTCACCTCTAAAATTATCTTCACCAAAAATCCGATTTAAGATAAGCACTTTTATCTCAGCATTCGCGTGCCAATCACAATGCAGAAAAATAGACCCCGTCGGCTTTAAAATACGGTGTATCTGTGCAACTCGCTCTTTTAGCCAAGCGATATAATGATCGACACCTCCCGACCAGCGATCTTCAAAACTACGCCTTTCTCCCGCATCACCCCAGATCAGCTCATAATTACGATTAGAAAAAAACGGCGGATCAAGATAAATCAAATCCACAGATTCGCTTTCCATTTGCTGTAAAATCGACAAATTATCGCCCAACAATAGCTTATTCATACTGGCTTGTTCCTATCAAAAAATCATAAAATTCTGTAAATTCTGATTCAGACAAATAAAAAAATCCCAGCCTTTTAAAAACGGTTGAATTTTGAGCCAACAACTCCATAATAGCATGGTAAGCAATCGAGAAACGGTTGCATTGAAAACTCAAGTGAGAAAATCAACCTCATAACTTCCCCTGTCTAATGAGCATACTGTATGCCTTCAATATCGATGTTTTACGGACTGATTGTTTATATGTACTTCATGGATAATAAACAGCACAAATTACCTCACATCCATGTTAAATACCAAAACAACGAAGTAATCGTACAAATCCCAGAAGGCACAGTCCTTGAAGGAAGCATTCCCAGTTCAAAAATGAAATTACTCCAAGCATGGATAGAGTTACACAAAGAAGAACTCATTGCAGATTGGGAACTTACCGTTTCTGGGGAACAGCCTTACAAAATTGAACCATTAAGATAATAATGATGAACCCAAGAGTTAAAACTGTCACCGCAAATTCAAATTATAAATTGAAAATTCAGTTTAATAATGGTGAAGAAGGTATCTATGATTGTTTACACCTACTCGATTTTGGTGTATTCAAAGAATTGAAAGATATTAACTATTTTAAACAAGCCAAAGTTTTAGACGGCACAGTTGTATGGCCACATGAGCAAGACATCTGCCCTGACACGCTATACTTAGATTCAATCAAAACCACATAGAACCCTATCTTTTTGGTATAGGAGGGAGAAAACGACCCGCTTATCTTGTTAAATTTTAACAACAAAAATAAGCCGTGATTTCCCCTCCTCATTCATTCTACCAGCGTTCCCGCAAACGAATAATTGCCTCACGCACTTGCTGCGGTGCCGTCCCGCCAAAATGATTCCGTGCTGCCACAGAGCCTTCCAAAGTCAACACCGCATAAATATCCGCTTCAATCTCCGCCGAGAATTGTTTAAAAACCTCAAGCGGTAAGGCTTCCAAATGATAGGCATTCACCACACAATAACGCACCACCTGCCCCACCACCTCATGCGCATCTCGAAACGCCAAACCTTTGCGCACCAAATAATCAGCCAAATCCGTCGCCGTGGTAAAACCTGCCAACGCCGCAGCGCGCATTTTTTCCCGATTAACACGAATCGCAGGGATCATGTCCGCGTACACTTTTAAACAACCGCGCACCGTATCAATCACATCAAAAATCGGCTCTTTATCTTCCTGATTGTCTTTATTGTAAGCCAATGGTTGTGCTTTCATGAGCGTCAACAGACTGAATAAATGCCCATACACCCGTCCTGTTTTACCGCGTACCAATTCAGGCACATCAGGATTTTTCTTTTGCGGCATAATAGAAGAACCCGTACAAAATGCGTCACTGAGTTCGATAAATTGAAACTGTGCTGATGACCACAAAATTAATTCTTCAGAAAAACGCGATAAGTGCATCATCAACGTCGCCGAAACGGCCGCAAATTCAATGGCAAAATCCCGATCACTCACCGCATCCAACGAATTTTCCGCCACCGACTCAAAACCAAGTAAGGTCGCCGTATAAGCGCGATCAATCGGATAACTGGTACCCGCCAAAGCAGCCGCACCCAAAGGCATGACATTCACCCGACGGCGGCATTCGCGTAAACGTGCCTGATCCCGCAACAACATTTCACACCACGCCAACAAATGATGACCAAAAGTCACCGGTTGCGCACTTTGCAAATGGGTAAAGCCCGGTAAAATGGTTTCGGCTTCGGTTTCGGCCAATTGCGCCAATTGTTCCAAAAATCGCCGCAACTCCCGCCCAATTTCATCTATTGCATCACGCAGATATAAACGAATATCGGTGGCCACTTGATCATTGCGGGAGCGTCCTGTATGTAATTTTTTACCCACCAGACCTATTTTTTCCGTCAAACGATGCTCAATATTCATGTGGACATCTTCCAAAGCAATCGACCATTGCCAGCGTCCCTCACGAATATCCTGTTCAATCTCACGTAAACCTTGTACGATTTGCGCGGATTCTTCGTGGGTTAACACTCCCACGTGCGCCAACATTTGCGCGTGCGCGATTGAACCTTGAATATCATACGCATACAATCGCTGATCAAATCCCACTGAAGCCGTAAACGCTTCGACAAACACATCGGTTGGCTCGGTAAAACGACCGCTCCATGGCTTTTCCACTGTACTCATGATACCCATTTCCTAAGAAAATTTTAAAAGAGATAATCCCTGACGAAACAAAGAGTTTTGTCAATCCTGACTTCAGAAACTGATAGAATTAATTAAAGCCTCTGCCAAGTTATGTTAAAGTAATCAGCCAGAGTTTAACATCAGAAAATTAACGTTGGTGTTTCTGAAGAAACTTGTCCCTACCGCGCTTGACTTTGAGAAGAACCAAGTATGTCTAAAACAACGACTCCCTCTACCACTGATGAATTAACAAGGCCAGAGAACAAATGTCCCAGCCGTATCTTAGTTGTCGATGATGACAGCTTTATTTTAACGCTGTTGTCTGCGTGGCTGGAAAACGAAGGCTACGAAGTACGCACAACCGAAAGTGGCGACGCGGCGATTGCCTTATTGCCCAAATTTTTGCCGCACGTGGTGATTACTGATTTGCGTATGGAGGGCATGGATGGGATTGCGTTGTTGAATCAAATTCAAGTGTACAGTTCTATCTTACCCGTCATTATGTTAAGCGGCAGTGCGCAGATTTCCGATGCGGTGCGGGCAACGCATCAGGGTATTTTTGAATTTTTGACCAAACCGATTGAACCTGAAGAATTATTGCGCTGTGTGCGTTCTGCATTGACTTACGCGGGGCATCACCGCGGACAAATGGACAATAGTTTTGCGCCGGAGATTATTCACCAAAGTATATTAATGTCCAATTTATTAAAACAAGCCGAGCGCGTGGCCAAAAGTCGCAGCAGTATTTTTATTGGTGGTGCGACGGGAACAGGGAAGGAATTATTAGCCCAAGCCATTCACCGCGCCAGCCCGCGGGCGAATGCGGTTTTTTTAGGGATTAATTGTGGCGCGCTGTCAGAACAATTGTTGGAATCGGAACTGTTTGGCCATGAAAAAGGGGCATTTACGGGGGCAGTGCGTAAACATGCGGGTTTATTTCAAGCGGCCAGCGGTGGCACTTTGTTCTTAGACGAAGTGGGCGATATGCCGCCGAGTTTACAAGTAAAACTGTTACGCGTTTTACAAGAAGGACAGGTGAAACCCGTAGGCGCGGTGGATACGGTGTCAATTGATGTGCGCATTATTTGTGCGACACACCATGATTTGGAATTGGCGGTGAAACGGGGAGAGTTTCGAGAGGATTTGTTTTATCGTCTCAATGTCATTCCGTTGTACATGCCTGCGTTGAACGAACGCCGCGAGGATATTCCCTTATTAATCAATTATTTTCTCGCTCAACGTGCCAAACAAGAAGGTTTAGAAGAATCCCCTCGTTTTGCACCAGAGGCTTTGGAATACTTGACTTCTCTGCCGTGGCCGGGGAATGTGCGTCAATTGCAAAATGTGGTGGAGCGGTGCAGTGTTTTATCCATTTCACAAATTATTCCCTTGAGTTTGGTTAAGCGGGCGTTACGCGAGCCTGAAAGCAAATTCCAAACCTTAGAAGAGGCACGGGCAGAATTTGATCGGAATTATTTGCACCGTGTATTGCGTATGGTGGCGGGAAATGTCAAAGAAGCCGCAGGCATTGCGGGTTGCGATCAAGAGGCTCTTACCAGCTTATTGAAACAGCACCGCATCGATCCCCATGAATTTCGCAAAAGCACGGGAGATGAAGAAAATAATTCTACCGATGACGAGGGCATTCGTTTGGTTTAGGGATAAATGGTGGCTTTTCTCATTCCCAAGTGTTGGCTGTCAGCGGCTTGGGAATGAAATAGAGATAAAAATGACGTGATTTTACGGTATTATACGATTAGTGGTAGAGCATAAAGACAGATTAACGCGGTTTGGTTTCAACTACTTTAAAGATTTATGGCACGGTGAGATCGTTATCATTAATGAGGTTGCTGATGATGAAAAGGATTTAATGCAAGATTTTGTCTCATTGGTCACGTCTTTTACTGCTAGATTGTACGGAAGACGGAGAAGTCGCCGTAAAACCGAAGAACTTATTAAGCAATTGGATAAAGATGATGATCACTCTTAAAGCGTTTAAATGTCGGATATATCCGACAAAACAACAGCTTATACAGTTGAATAAGACCTTTGGTTGTGTGCGAGTGGTGTGGAATTACAATGTAGAAATCTTTAATAAATTTGATAAGAACAAGACAGAGCAAGAATCGCCTTTAACTTCTACTTTATTGAGAAAGAAATATGAGTGGATGGGTGAAGTGAGTGCGGCAGCTTTACAACAAAAAGAAATGGATTTTAAATCTTTTAAAAAGAATTACTTTTCAAAAAATAGAAAGAAAAAAATAGGTCGTCCTCAATTCAAAACTAAAGACGGCCTTCAAAGTTTTAGACTGCCCAATCATCGGATAGAACCTTTACTTGCAAAGCGTGCGGATTAGAAATCGATAGAGATTCAAACGCAAGCAAAAACGTGTTAAACGAAGCATTGAGAGTTATCAATGCTATACGAACGCCGAGCGGATGTCAGACTTTAGCGGTTTAATCCGTCAAAGCTATCTGCGTTGAAGCGTTTAGAGGAGCATAGAGAATTCTTTTCTATGTAAATCGTAACTATCAAAATGGTTTTTTATTGGAGTTAGTATGGATATTAATAAAATTTGTGCGGATGTATTGGCTGATGTGCCTTCTGCATTAGGCTGTGCCGTGGTGGATTTGGAAAGCGGTTTACTGCTGGGGGTGCATCACCGCGTCAATTATTTAACCCAATCGTATTTAGACAGCGTGGCAGCCGCTGCGGTGGATATGTTTCGTGGGCGTACGATTATGGCAGTAGAACAAATGTTGTCTAATATTCGCGGTCATGAAGCCTCTCGTATGATTAAAGAAATTCAAATGACCACTGAAAATACTTATCATTTTATGGCGATTGTTCCTGAAAAACCTTCTGCCTTATTGGTATTAATCACGGATAAAAAAGCCAATTTGGGGATGGGTTGGGCTGCGGTGCGTCGTTCTTTACCGAATATTGCGCCGTTGTGTCCTTGAGGTTTATATTTGATTGACGATGGAGTGAAAAACGATGCGATTCTTCATAATAGGCATAAATTTGTTATTGCTGTTATCCCTGCAATTGGCTTTTGCACAAACAGCCGCTCCTGATTCCAGAGCCGCAGTCATTACCTTGCTCAACGAGGCTAAGGCCGCTTACGAACAAGGACAAAATGAACAAGCCGCAGCGGCATTAGAGCGGGCTTTGCGCATTGATCCGCGTAATCCAGCTTTATGGCATAATTTAGCAGGTGTGCGTTTGCAACAAGAAGATTGGATGCGTGCGGCTAATTTAGCGGCTAAATCCAATTCTTTAGCCAGTGATAACAAATGGTTGCGGGTGCGTAATTGGGTGTTAATTGCTTTGGCGTGTGAGGCGATGTCCAATATGGAATGCACAATGGAAGCCCGTAGTCGGGCGCGTGCTTTGGCGAATTAATATGTCACTGACCAGCGATACATTGGATGAATTAGAGGCGGCATTAGATACCATTGCCGCGATTGCTACGCCGTTGGGACGGGGGGGAATTGGGGTGGTGCGGGTGTCGGGTTCAGCAGTGCCACAGATTGCACAGAAATTATTGGGGAAAACGCCGCCGCCGCGTCAAGCTCTGTATAGCGATTTTCGTGCAGGCAATGGTGAATTGTTGGATCAAGGGATTGCGTTATTTTTTCCCGCACCTCATTCTTTTACAGGCGAGCATGTGCTTGAATTGCAAGGACATGGTGGACTTGTGGTGATGGATCAATTGTTACAAGCCACTTTGGAATGTGGCGCACGAGTGGCGCGGCCGGGCGAATTTTCCGAACGCGCTTTTTTAAATGGCAAATTAGATTTGGCGCAAGCAGAAGCGATTGCTGATTTAATTGACAGTGCTTCGGTGCAAGCGGCGCGTTGTGCGTTGCGTTCTTTGCAGGGTGTTTTTTCGCAACATATTAATGAATTGGTGCAATTATTAATTGAATTGCGCACTTATATTGAAGCGGGAATTGATTTTGTTGAAGAGGAAATTGATTTATTATCAGATGGAATGGTTGCGCAAAAAATAAACGCTTTATTACAACAAATAGAACTTATTTTTTCTCAAGCGCAACAAGGTTTTTTATTAAAAGAAGGAATGCACTTGGTATTAGTGGGTGCGCCGAATGTGGGCAAATCAAGTTTATTAAATAGGTTGGCTGGGCGAGAAACCGCAATTGTCACGCCCATCGCAGGAACAACACGGGATTTAGTGCGCGATCAAATTTTGTTAGACGGGATGCCCTTGCATATTATTGACACCGCTGGACTACGCGAAACAGAAGATATTGTGGAAAAACAAGGCATTGAACGCACTCGGCGCGTCATGTCCGAAGCGGATTTAGTGATTGTTTTACTCGACGACCGTCATCCTGAAGATGTGGCCGAAACGGAATTATTACAACAATTAAAAATAAAACCGTTATTGGTGCGTAATAAAATCGATTTAAGCGGACATGCAGCGGGTTTAACTCCGGAAGGGGTTTTATATCTTTCTGCCAAAACGGGAGAAGGCATCGCCGAATTAAAAGATTATTTACGGCGACAAATGGGCTTGAGTGTGCAAAGTGAAGGGCATTTTATGGCGCGTCGCCGTCATTTAACCGCTTTATCTACGGCAAAAGAAGCTTTAAATAATAGCTTAAATTATGTGCAATTGCGCCATAGCGAGTTATTGGCTGAAGAATTGCGTTTAGCGCAATTGGCATTAAGCGAAATTACAGGAGCTTTTACAGCCGATGATTTATTGGGAGAGATATTTTCTAGTTTTTGTATTGGGAAATAGAGAATTTGGCGCGAATTATTAATTTTTATCAAAATAACGTACTAATAACGCATTTTTAACGCCATGCTCTCCCACAGACAACGGATTTTTACAATAAACCCAATGCCCTGACCCCGGTGCGACTTCTATCGTTTCTCCGCGTTCATTTTCCAACTGGGTTAAAGTAAAACGCACATTTCCGTATGGTGACATTAATTCTAAATTATCCCCTACCGCAAAACGATTTTTTACATCAATTTTAAGGCGATTTTTATCCGTTTGATACTCAACAATTTCACCAACAAATTGTTGTTGTTCACTGCTAGAACTGCCTTGTAAATAATTCTGATATTCGTCGTGAACATGGCGACGATAAAAGCCTTCGGTATAGCCGCGACTGGCTAATTTTTCTAATTCTAACATTAATTCTCGATTAAACTCCCGTCCTGCGACGGCATCATCAATGGCTTGGCGATACACTTGGGCTGTGCGTGCTACGTAGTAAAATGATTTCGTGCGTCCTTCGATTTTTAGACTGTCCACACCAATTTCTGCCAAACGTTGAACATGTTGTACCGCACGTAAGTCTTTGGAATTCATAATATAAGTGCCATGTTCATCTTCAAAGGCGGGCATCCATTCATCGGGGCGCGTGCGTTCGGCTAGCAAAAACATTTGATCGGTGGTTTCTCCCGCGCCCAATTGGGGCAAAGGCTTGGCGAGGGCTTGAATATCGCCGCTATCGGTTTCCTGCGCGGGCTGCGCGGCATAATCCCAACGACAGGCATTGGTACACGTGCCTTGATTGGGATCGCGGTGATTCATGTAACCTGACAGTAAACATCGTCCTGAATACGCAATACACAGCGCACCATGCACAAAAACTTCTAATTCCATTTCAGGACATTGTTGGCGAATTTCTTCAATTTCTTCTAAAGACAATTCCCGTGACAATATCACTCGTGTTAATCCCACTTTTTGCCAAAATTTAACCGCTGCATAATTCACCGCATTGGCTTGAACGGATAAATGAACAGGCATTTCTGGCCAACGTTCTCGAATTAAATCAATAAGACCTGGATCCGCCATAATCAGTGCATCAGGTTTTAATGCAATGACTTCAGCCATATCGTGTAAAAAAGTTTTAATTTTACTGTTATGCGGTAAAATATTGGTGGCTAAATAAAATTTTTTCTTTTGTTGATGCGCCTCGCTAATGGCCGCGGCTAATGTTTCTAAACGATTAAAATCATTATTGCGCACGCGCAAACTATAACGCGGCTGCCCCGCATAAACCGCATCCGCACCATAAGCAAACGCATAACGCATATTTTTTAATGTTCCCGCAGGGGAAAGTAATTCAGGTTTAATCATGGTCAATGTCTGAATAAAATAATTTGAAATATTAGTATTTTTACCGATAACAGGGTAAAAAGAGTTTTGTCAGTATAGACTAATTATATCGTTATTTCCACTAAAACTGTTATAATATAAAAGGATAAACAAAAAGCGAAGATTTAGGAAACTTAAAAAAATCCTATTTAATTATTAAACAAAAATATAAAATCAACGAATTGACTTAAAAAACAGGAATGAAAATATTTAAAACCATAGATTTATTTGCAGGTATTGGAGGGATACGGTTGGGATTTGAGGCTTGTGGATGTGAAAATGTGTTTACTTCTGAGTGGGATAAAGATGCTCAAGCCATGTACGAGGCGAATTTTGGAGAAAAACCACTTGGTGATATTACACAAATTATTCCCCACAATATACCCGATCATGATATTTTATTGGCAGGGTTTCCTTGTCAACCTTTTTCTATTATTGGAAATAGACAAGGTTTTACGGATACTCGCGGGACTTTATTTTTTAATATCGAAGAAATTTTGAGAATAAAAATGCCCTATGCTTTCTTATTAGAAAATGTAAAGCAACTTCGCACGCATGATAATGGTAGAACTTTTAAAATTATCTTGAGTCAATTAAAATCATTAGGTTATTTCGTACATTATACTGTGCTTAATGCCTTGGATTTTGGTCTGCCTCAAAAAAGAGAAAGAACAATCATTGTTGGTTTTAAAGAAAATATTAATTTTTCATTTCCCAAACCGACAGGTAAGTTTATTTCACTGGCTGAAATAGTAGAGCCTGATTGTCAAGTAGATAAAAAATATTTTGCTTCAGAATATATTATCCAAAAGCGGCTTAATCATCTGAAAAGTGAGCCTTTTTATCCTTCTATTTGGCACGAAAATAAGGGAGGCAATATTTCGGTACTGCCTTTTTCTTGTGCTTTGCGGGCGGGAGGGTCTTATAACTATCTGTTAGTCAACGGAAAACGCCGACCAACTGAAAGAGAAATGTTAAGATTACAGGGTTTTCCAGAAAATTTTATCATCAATGTCAATTACGCAGCAATGCGAAAATTAGCGGGCAATAGCGTAGCCGTTCCTGTTTTCAAAGCCGTAGCCAAACAAATGATCAAGGCGATGCAACACCCAAAAATCACGCAAGAACCTGAGCAACTTTCTATTTTGACTCCTGTTTGACCGCCAAAGATGAATCTACAACAAGCCAAGCAGTCTTTAGACAAAGTAATTAATAAATCAAGGGTTCATCTGTATAAACCCATACAAATCGCCGAAATTTTGCACCGAGACAGAACTCAAAAAGACATCACATTGACTGATTTAGAAACCTATCGTAATCCGTCTAAAAAATGGCGAGACATCATTTGTTTGCAATTTTTAGGTAGAACAAGCACTTCTTCTGCTCGTTATCAGGATGATGTTTTTAATGAAAACGCCATTCCGCCGAATGTTTTGGCCTATTTAGGGCAAGAAAATAGGCAAAAGAATGGCATTGTAGAGGCCTATATTTACAGACGTTTTGCGGCGCGTTTTTCACAAATGTCGAGTGCTTTGGCTTATTGCACTGAGCATAATAAAAACAATTTTCAACTCAGCGAATTCCTTGCTTTATTTCGGGCAGAAGCAGGTTTAAGACGAAGCATAGATAAGATTTATGAAATCGTTATTTTTTCGCTGTTCTCAGCCATTACAGAAGCCATGGAATTGAGCGTTGAAGTTTCATATAATCCTGAAAAAGTAAGCATATTAACCGAGTTTCAGGATTTTGCAGAAAATATTTTGAATTTGAGCAAGGATATAAATCGTTTTAAAACTAAGGCAAGAATTTATCGAATGGGCGTAACTAATGCGGCTGATAAGGGTTTGGATATGTGGGCGAATTTCGGCTTGGCTATCCAAATCAAACACCTTTCATTAAGTGAAGAATTAGCAGAAGATATTATAGGTTCTATTACAGCAGATCGAATTGTGATTGTTTGTAAAAGTGCAGAACAGAAAGTAATTGTGTCACTGCTCAATCAAATTGGTTGGAAATCAAAAATACAGGCTATTGTCACTGAAACTGACTTGCTCAATTGGTATGAAAAAGCGTTGCGCAGCGTCCATAGTCATCTCCTTGGTGAAAAAATTTTGGATATTCTGAATCAAGAAATCAAAATAGAGTTTCCTACTACTGAAAATCAAGAGTTCGAGAAATTTTATAAATACAGAGGTTACGACAAATTAAGCGATGAGTTTTGGTCAGTATAAAAATAGGGATTGGGTTTTGTGCTTATTTGTCAAATCAAAATTCATTTTTATATCCTTTTGCATAAAGTTCTTAAATAACCTAATTATTTCAAAAATAATTACTGAATTTTTTGATACGCTTGCAGGATGATATTTTTAAACGAGTCAGAAAGTAATGACCAATCTGCAATATCTACGCGAATAGGTAAATCGGATTCGCTAAATGCTTCTTTTAATAAGCCATATAAAGAGCTGTCTATGGGTTGCTCTGTGATTAATACTAAATCTAAATCCGAAAATGGTTTTAATCCACGTTGATGCACCCGCGAACCAAAAGCCCAGACTTCATATTCTGGCACTTGTTGCTGCAATATGGTGCGCACTTCGTCTAAATACTTCGCATCTAAGTGTATCATGAATTTCTTTGCTGCAAATTTTGTAATAACTGCTTGGCATCATCAATAAATAGGACTGCCGTTTTGTAAACTTGGATGGCTTTGGTTTCGTCATAAGTATGCGCGGTAATATTGCGTTGTCTTCTGTATTCAAACCATGCTTCTGGATCACTGATTAAATCGCGTTCAGCCGCCGCTCTCATCATATAGCAAGATGATGTGATTTATAAAACCTTTATTTTGTCAGAATCAGAATTTACAGAATTAAATAATTTTCAAAATTTATTCTTGCAAGTCATTTATTTTAAACAGATTTTTTATTCTTTAATTCTGAAAATCCTAAAATTCTGTAAATTCTGATTCTGACAGAAAAATTTTATGAATGACTTAATTTTGGTATATCTTTAAAACCCATCACATCAACCGGAGTCGGTGAGTCTATTTCCAGTTGACGCTTCATCATTTTCCAAGAAAGTTCATAGGAATATTCAAAACGTTGAATAACACTATCTCGTATTTCCGTATCTTCGGGTACGCTTTTCGAGCGTTCAATAGCGCGTTCTAAACTGTCTAATGCTTTTGTTAAAGTGCTTAAATCAAGCATTTTTTTTCCGTTTAATGATTTGTTTAATCAATAATAAATTCAGAATCAGAATTTCAGATTACTCTTTAAATTCTGATTCTGACAAAAATAAATAATTCCTCACTGAATCAGCCGCTTAATTTTACCACATGCAATATAAGACCCGCCTTGTGGATGTTCAATGACTTCATCCACCACGTATAATATCCCTAACTCTCTGATACTACGGGGAAAACGAATATTATAATCTGGGCGATAGCCATCAGAAACCACGCGAGCGCGTAATTTTTTCCCCTCTGGCACGCATTGCACCAATACGCCGGTGCCAATAGAATCCGTCGTTTCCAAATCGGCTGCCGTGGCGGGCGCAGTCGCGGCTTTGGGCGGTTTACCCGAACGCGGCACATGACGAGAATGCTTACGTTGTTGATAATGCTGCTCTTGTCCGGGCGCAACGAGACGACGAATCTCTCCCACGGTACGGTAAAACGTACCACTGCTGGCCAATTCCACCGCATCCACCAAATAACTCGCGCCTTCTTCTCGAATATGACGCGGAAATTGAACGTTAAAATCAGGATTGTAACCTTCTGAAATTACACGCATTCTCAATTTTCCGCCTTCGCGCACACACTGCAACACCACCCCTTGATCCGCAGAACTTACCACAGGCAAATCGTAAACCGCATCCGATATGGACACACCACGTAAACTTAAATCGCCACGATTACGCAAAGCCGATTGATAAGACTGATCTTTAAGTTCCTTACGTGTTTCTGGATCGTAACGTCTGGCTTCTAATTGCTTGATAAAAAAGCGTAATTGTTCAAATTCTTCTGCCCATTCAAAGGTTTCTTCAATATGCTGTTGCGTGAGAAAATCCAATATGTTGTGCAAGGTTTGCGCGGCATGATCCAGCTCGCCTTGATCGGCTAAATCCACAGCATTTTCTTTAGCGTGAGCAATGCGCAGGCGATGGGTTTGATCTAATACGCTTTGTTGGGGAGAGGTGTTGGCAAAGGCTTCAGGAGTCACGACGGGAATAGTCAATGTGCTGTCGGCGGTGGTTTGTTCAATGGCTTCATTAACCACCGTTTGATAGCGATAATGTACGGTAAACATCGGTTGTGTTCCCACCGCTTGAGCAGGAATACTCACGACTAAAGCCAATTGTTTCGCTTCCACTTCATACACATCGCCCAGCAAAATTTCCACACCATCGGCTTTGTCTTTATGTCGATAATGGTTAAGAATCTGCTCCACTTGTGCGCCGTGGTGTGGAGTCAAGGTCACGACTAAATCTTGTGCGACTAAAGAACTGAGGCTTTCTAATTCAATCCGAAAAACTTCAATTAAATCTTCAGGTGTTTGAATAAAATAAAAATTCCCGTTGGCATTTTTCGCCATGCCGATCAACAAATCTTCATTAAAATGGCTGCCGAATCCCAGCGTTGTCGTACTAATATGGGCATTTTGAGACTTTTGCTGTGCCGTATTGATCAACACTTTACTGTCTGTCACGCCCACATTGGCTTGACCGTCGGTGAGCAGCAGCACCCGATTAATCTTATCCGCGGCATAATGGGCTTGAACATGCTCACAACCTTTAAGCCAACCTCCACTTAAATTGGTACAACCACCCGCCGTGATTTTGCTCAACACCGTGTAAATAATATCTTTATTTTTAACCGCTTGTGGCTCAAAAATCGTTTCCACATCATCATCATAAATCACCACAGAAACAATATCTTCTGCACTCAGTTGTTCTACCAATAAACGCGCCGCATTCACCGCTTGTTTTAACGGCTGCCCTGCCATAGAACCCGACCGATCAATGACAATGCTTAAATTAAGCGGTCGGCGTTTACGTGGCGCATCTTGTGCGACGGGTTGAAATTGCAACAACAAATCGATAAAACTCGCTTGATGAGCAGGAATACATGAATGACTGGTTTGCGATGAAAGTTGTAACATGATAAGCGCACGCCTCACTTAGGTGGATAATTGGCATTACGGATCGGGATTCGGAGAAACAAAAGCAAGTCACCACACATCAAACAGAGTGCCAAACCCATGCTTGACACTCCGAATACTTAACCAATCGTATCGACTAATAAAAATTCTAACAAGGCCTTTTGTGAATGTAGCCGATTTTCAGCTTGTTGCCATACTGCGCTTTGTGGGCCGTCAATAACACTGCCACACACTTCTTCTCCGCGATGCGCAGGCAAACAGTGTAGAAAAATCGCGTTAGATTGCGCCAAGCTCATCAATTCCGCATTCACTTGATAATGGGCAAATGCCCGCTCCCGCACCCGCTGCTCTTCTTCTTGTCCCATACTCGCCCAAACATCCGTCGTCACCAAATCCGCGCCCAACACCGCCGCACGAGGATCACTCACCACTTGTACCCGATCTGCAAATTTTTCCACCAATTCCGCAGAAGGGCAATAACCCGATGGCGAAGCCACCACCAATTCAAAATCAAATTGTGCCGCCGCATGAATATACGAGTGACACATATTATTCCCATCGCCAATCCACGCGACTTTTTTACCCGCAATCGATCCGCGTAATTCGTAAAAAGTCTGCATATCCGCTAACAATTGGCAAGGATGATGTTCATCGGTCAAGGCATTGATCACGGGAACTTTGGAATATTCCGCAAAACGCTCTACATTCTCATGGGCAAACGTGCGAATCATCACACAATCCACCATGCTAGACAGCACTCGCGCACTGTCTTCAATGGGTTCACCGCGTCCCAATTGAGTATCACGCGGTGACAAAAAGATGGCATTGCCACCAAAATGATACATGGCCGTTTCAAAAGAGACTCGCGTGCGCGTTGATGATTTCTCAAAAATCATTCCCAATACGCGCCCACGCAAAGGCTCGTATAATTCGCCCGCTTTTAAGTTGGCTTTTAAAACAATAGCACGTTGAATTAATGCCTGTAATTCTGAGGCTGAAAAATCCAACAGGGTTAAAAAATGACGACATGCCATTCCTTACGCTCCTTTGTGTAAAAATATCGATTTGATAATGTTTTTATCATCGATTAATCAATAAATTATAATGTGGTAGGGGCAGTGAGAAACGTATCAATTAATTCACTGACACCTTCAATGATTAAATCCGCTTCAGCATCGCTAATAATGAGCGGCGGCAATAAACGCACCGCACGCCCCGCAGTGACATTGATCAACAATTGTTTGGCTAATGCCGCTTTAGGCAACGCGGTGCAATCTTGGCTTAATTCAATACCAATCATAAGCCCTTTACCGCGAATTGCCCGCACGCCGTCCCGATGGCCTAAACGCTCCCGAAAGCCATTGAGCAAATACTGTCCCAAATACGCAGCGCGTTCCCACAACCGTTGTTCGCTCAAGGTCTCTACCACCGCCAATCCCACACGACAGGCTAATGGATTTCCTCCGAAGGTTGAACCGTGTTGACCGGGTTGAAATAAATTAGCCGCGCCTCGCGCCAAACACGCACCAATCGGCATTCCATTGCCCAAGGCTTTGGCTAAAGTCATCACATCGGGCAAAATGCCTTGTTCTTGATGCGCAAACCAATAGCCCGTGCGTCCCATTCCGGTTTGAATTTCATCGAGCATCATTAACCAGCCTTGTGCATCGCACAAAGCCCGCACCTGACGCAAGTAATCCAACGCAGGAACGATAACGCCCCCTTCCCCTTGCACGGGTTCGAGTAAGACAGCGACAATCTCTGTTTCCGTCGCTGCCAATTGTTGCAATGCCGCAATGTCATTGTAAGGCACACGAATAAAGCCCGGTAAAAACGGATCAAAACCGTCTCGAATTTTGGCGTTACCAGTTGCCGTCAATGTAGCCATGGTGCGGCCGTGAAATGATCCTTCAGCCACCACGATTTTAGGTTGTGCAATGCCCTGTTTTCTCGCGTATAAACGAGAAATTTTAATCGCGGCTTCATTGGCTTCTGCACCCGAATTGCAGAAAAAAACACTGTCCATTTGACTGCGTTCAATCAGCGCATCGGCTAAAGTTTGCTGATGGGCGATTCCGTATAAATTGGACGTATGTATTAAGGTATGGGCTTGTTCACAGAGAGCCTGAGCAATCGCGGGATGTGCGTGTCCAAGACTACACACCGCCACGCCAGACACCGCATCTAAATAACGCACATCATTGCTGTCCCACAGCCATGCGCCTTGACCCCGTGTAAACGTCACGGGCAGGCGCGAATAATTCGACATTAAAGTTGCCACGGCAGTCTCCAAAAACTGAAAAAGCAGTCCCCTAAAGACTGCTTGGAAAAAATTTCAAAGTGTAGCGATTGAATACTATTTGAACAAGGTGTTTTTTAGTCAAGCCCTGCATATTAATACCCAATCACCACGCTGAACAGAGGAATCCTGATTCACACAAAAGGAAAAATGTTAGAATAACGTTGATTTTGCTATGCACAATGGCATAAAAACCCTGTAAAAACTTTTTTTAACCCAACCCAATGCGTAAAGAGTAATTATTTTTATGACTAAGATAGGTATTGTCGGTGGCACTGGTTACACGGGCGTAGAATTGCTGCGCTTATTAGTGGGACATCCCCATGTACAGCTTCATGCGGTGACTTCTCGCGCCGAAGCGGGTACACGCATTGCTGATTTATATCCGAATTTACGCGGACACCTCGATCTTTCTTTTACCGAGCCGAATTTAGAACAGTTAAGTGCTTGTGATTTGGTTTTTTTTGCCACACCAAACGGCACAGCCATGCAATTAACGCCTGATTTACTCGCGGCGGGTGTGCGGGTGATTGACTTGGCGGCTGATTTTCGTTTGCAAGACCCCCATAGTTGGCAAAAATGGTACGAGATACCGCACACTTGTCCCGAATTATTAAGCGAAGCCGTGTATGGCTTGCCAGAATGGCACCGCGAAGCCATTGCCCAAGCGCGTGTCGTGGCAAACCCGGGCTGTTATCCCACAGCCGTGCAATTGGGATTATTGCCTTTACTGTCAGCGGGTTTGGTCGATACAGACAGCCTAATCGCCGATGCCAAATCAGGCGTAAGCGGTGCTGGACGTAAAGCCAGTGTGGGCATGTTGATGGGCGAAGTGGGCGAAAGTTTTAAGGCCTATAACGTGCATGGACACCGACATTTACCTGAAATTTGTCAAGAATTGAATCGTGTGGTGGATCGCCCTGTTCACTTGACTTTTGTGCCACATTTATTGCCGATGATTCGCGGCATTCACGCCACTTTGTATGCGACTTTAGTGAAAGAAGTCTCCAATGAAGAATTACAAGAAGTATTCACACAGCGTTATGCGGACGAGGCTTTTATAGACGTATTGCCGTTTGCGGGACATCCAGAAACACGCAGCGTTCGGGGGACAAACCGATGTCAATTAGCCGTGCATCGCCCCCAACAAGGTAAACAACTCGTAATCCTCAGTGTCATCGACAATTTGGTGAAAGGCGCGGCCGGACAAGCCATTCAAAATATGAATATTATGCTTGGTTTTCCTGAAAAATCAGGTTTAAATCACGTGGGATTATTGCCATAATTAAATCGCCTCATGATGTAACATTAGCTAGGAGTAATGACGATAATGTGGGGACGCAACACTAAAGAGAAAAAAACAACCATTAATTCTCTGATCGCTAAAGAAACCGAAGTGAACGGTAATATTTACTTTGAAGGTGGGTTACACGTAGATGGTCGGATTAAGGGGAATGTTTTGGGCAAAGAAGGGTGTCAGTGCATTCTGACTTTGAGTGTGGATGGTTGTATTGAAGGCAATGTTCGCACCGACAATGCGATTTTAAATGGTCAAATTGTGGGTGATGTTTATGTGATGGAACATTTAGAATTGGCGGTTAATGCGCGCATTAAAGGTAATGTTTATTATAACTTAATTGAAATGGCAATGGGCGCGGAAGTAAATGGCAGTTTAGTACATTATTCTGCGGAAAAACACCGCGGGCAATTACCCACCGCAGCCAGCTCAATTCCCGAAGCCGTCAATCCAGAACAATTTGCCCATCCCGACGCACAATCTAAGTAAGACTAAAGAGGAATACTTGTTATGAAAGGATCGCATCGTGTTTTTTGGGTACTGGGATTTATTGGCATTTCCGCTTGTACGACTCAACCCGTACAACGTTATCCGAATTATTCCAGCGCGCCCAATCCTGTCCCTGTGGTACAACCTGTGGTGACTCCATCGCCCGCGGTGACGAATCCGACACAGGTTTATCCCAACCCACCACAAGGCTTGCGTTGGGGGTGGCAGGATGCGGTGTTGTTTCCCTTCAACAAGGCGCATTTGGAAAAACGTTTTCATCCCACTTTACAAGGTCTTGTGGATACGCTACAGCGTTACCCAGACATCAATATTTTGATCACCGGACATGCTGATAATACAGGTGATGCCGCTTACAATCGTCGTCTCAGTGAAAGACGAATGAAAACCGTTTCTGATTTCTTGCAACGCAAAGGCATCCCTTCTCACCGTATTGTCACACGCGCTTTTGGTGAGCAACGCCCAACAGGGAGTAATGCGTGTCCCGAAGATCGGCAACGTAATCGCCGTGTGGATTTGGCTTTTTTTCCTGCGGGCTATTCTCCCGATTTATCCAATGCCGTCACGGGCGAATCTTTACCCATTGCGGGCACCTGTGAAGAACAACGGCGATTATTTGAACAACTTCGTTAAGTTGCTTTTTAAAAAGTGCTTTAAAAAAACGCGCTGCATTGATGAAATAGACATGGCACGCATCAGGGAGACATAAAATGTATAGCAGACAGTGTCAGCGTAAACCTTTGGTGTTATACTTGGACGTATTGGCTTTGCCTTCTCACGAATTACTGGGGCATTTGGGGGATATTTCTGCGCGAGGCATGATGTTTGTTGCGCTCCAGACTTTTCAGGTGGGAGACACCTTAGAGATTGCGATTCGTTTACCGCAGAATGATGAATTTAATCAGCTTTGTATTAAAGCCACGATTCAAGTGCGTTGGATACAGCCTAATTTAAATCCTCGTCTCAGTTGTATTGGCTGCGAATTTTTACAATTAGACCCTACTGATTTGCCTTTAATTCAGAAAATTGGCGATTTTATTGGTTTTGACGCATCTGTGGACGTGCATCGAGTGGCTTGTCATCCAACTGAGGAAGAATGTGTGGTGAATAGTGAGAAGTGATGGATTGATTTTCTGTGGATTTAATTGTGATATAAATTCATTCTCCCCGACGATAACACTATTTTTTTATTGCGATTTATTTTCTAACGATTATGCAACTTGAACTTGAACACGATATTGAACGACAACCGCTGCACCATTTCACCGAACAAGCGTATTTAGATTACGCTATGTATGTCATTCTTGATCGGGCTTTGCCGCACATTGGGGATGGCTTGAAACCTGTACAACGGCGTATTGTGTATGCCATGTCTGAATTGGGTTTAAGTGCCAGCAATAAATATAAGAAATCTGCCCGAACGATTGGTGATGTTCTCGGTAAATATCATCCACATGGCGACAGTGCCTGTTATGAAGCGATGGTATTGATGGCGCAGCCTTTTTCTTATCGCTATCCTTTGGTTGATGGTCAAGGCAATTGGGGATCGCTGGACGATCCCAAATCTTTTGCGGCCATGCGTTATACTGAAGCACGTTTGTCTCCATTTAGCCAACTTTTGTTAGACGAATTGGAACAAGGTACGGTCGATTGGGGGGCGAATTTTGACGGGACCTTGTCTGAACCTTTAGTGTTACCTGCGCGTTTACCGAATATTTTACTCAACGGCGCGTCGGGTATTGCGGTGGGAATGGCAACGGATATTCCACCGCATCATCTCAACGAAGTGGTGGAAGCGTGTATTTATTTATTACAACACCCAGAAGCCAGTGTCAGTGATTTGTGTCAGATTTTGCGTGCGCCTGATTTTCCTACCGAAGCAGAAATTATTACGCCTGCCGAAGACATTGAGAAAATTTATCACACGGGTCATGGTTCTATTCGGATGCGGGCTTTATATTTAAGCGAAAATAATGACATTATTATTACCGCATTACCTTATCAAACCTCAGGGGCTAAAGTCATTACGCAAATTGCTGCCCAAATGACGGCTAAAAAATTGCCTATGGTTGAAGATGTACGCGACGAATCGGATCATGAGAATCCTGTGCGTTTAGTTTTAGAATTGCGCTCGAATAAAGTCGAAATTGACAGCTTAATGGCGCATTTATTCGCCACGACTGATTTAGAACGCAGTTATCGGGTGAATTTAAATATTATCGGTTTAGATGGCCGGCCACAAGTTAAAAATTTACAACAATTACTCAGTGAATGGTTGGTATTTAGACGAGAAACGGTTAAACGTCGTTTATCGTATCGTTTGGATAAAATCACCAAGCGGCTGCATATTTTACAAGGCTTACTGATTGCCTATCTCAATATTGATGCGGTCATTGCCATTATTCGAGAAGCCGATAAGCCGAAAATGGAATTAATGGCGCGTTTTCATCTCAGTGAGATTCAAGCCGATGCGATTTTAGAATTGCGTTTGCGCCAATTGGCAAAATTAGAAGAAACGCAATTGCGCACGGAACAAGATCAATTAACCCAAGAAAGTGAAACATTAACGGCTATTTTGCACTCTGATCACCGTTTGCGCGATTTAATTATTGATGAATTGCGACAAGATGCGAAAACGTTTGGTGATGCGCGTCGTTCGCCTTTGGTGAAACGCCAGCAAGCGCAAGTGTTAGACAGTCAAAGTTTAACGCCCGCCGAACCGATCACGGTTATTTTGTCTAATAAAGGTTGGGTGCGTGCCGCAAAAGGACATGATATTGATCCCAATAACGTCAATTATCGCGCAGGAGATGGTCTCAGCCATGCCGCTCGCGGTTATAGCAATCAACAGGCTATTTTTCTTGATGACAGCGGCCGGGCTTATTCCACATTAGCCAATTTATTACCGTCGGCGCGGGGTTTGGGTGAGCCTTTAACCAGTCGCTTTACTTTACCTGCGAATCGACAATTTCTTTACGTGTTATTAAGTGATGCAAATAGTGATTGGTTATTAGCCAGTAGTTCTGGTTTTGGTTTTATGATCAATACGGCTGATTTATTGTCGAAAAATAAAGCAGGTAAAGCGATTTTTAATCTGCCTGAAGATTCCCATTTATGGCCACCTTTATTATTAACGCCGCAAATGACCCATTATCTGGTCATTACCAGTGCGGGTTATATGAGTATTGTTGCATTAGATGAATTGCCGTTATTGCCAAAAGGAAAAGGCGTGAAACTGCTTAATATTCCCAGTAAAAATGCAGAGGAATATGTGGCTATTTTAAAAGCCTTTCCCTTAACGCACATTGAACAGATTATTCTGCATTCAGAACATCGTCATTTGACTTTAAAAGTAGACGAAATAAAAAGTTTTACCAGCAAGCGGGAACAACGTGGGCATAAATTGCCGCGTGGATTTCAACACATTAATCGCGTAGAGATTGTGCCAATCACTACCGCTCACGTGACAGGATAAAAATATGGATTTTCCGACCATTGAAGCCTTTATCGGCCATACGCCGTTGGTGCGTTTACAGCGTTTACCGGGCGACACCAGTAATATTATTCTGGCCAAATTGGAAGGCAATAATCCCGCGGGATCGGTCAAAGATCGTCCTGCATTAAGCATGATTGTTGAGGCTGAAAGACGCGGTAGCATTCGCCCCGGTGACACTTTGATTGAAGCCACCAGCGGAAATACAGGAATTGCCTTAGCCATGGCCGCAGCCATCAAAGGTTATCGTTTAATTTTAATTATGCCCGACAATATGAGCGTAGAACGTCGCATGTCGATGGCCGCTTATGGCGCGGAAATTCGCTTAGTCACCAAAGCCGAAAGCATGGAAGGCGCACGAGATTTGGCGTTTAAATTAGAGCGAGAAGGTGTGGGTAAGGTTTTGAATCAATTCGATAATATGGATAATCCCTTGGCACATTATCGTGGAACAGGCGAGGAAATTTGGCAAGATACCGCAGGTAAAGTAACTCATTTTGTCTCCAGCATGGGAACGACGGGAACGATTATGGGAACGTCGCGTTATTTAAAAGCGCAAAATTCAGCCATTCAAATTGTTGGCGTACAACCCAGTGAAGGCGCGAGTATCCCCGGCATTCGACGTTGGCCAGTGGAGTATTTGCCAAAAATTTACGATCCCAGCGCGGTGGATCGGATTATTGATGTGGATCAAGCGAGTGCAGAAGAAACCACGCGCTTATTGGCCCGTCGGGAGGGGATTTTTGCGGGGATTTCTTCGGGAGGATCGGTGGCCGCGGCGTTGCAATTATCCATAGAAGTGAATGATGCCATTATTGTGTGCATTATTTGTGATCGGGGAGATCGTTATTTATCGACGGGTGTTTTTCCTGCGAATTAATTGAGAAAAAAGAGAGTAAAAAATGCTGTGGTTTAGCCTAATGTTGGCGATATTGGCAATCGGATTGGTGGCGATAACGTTACCGGGAACATTGGCTTTATTGTTTTGGACTATCGGGGGATTATTTCCAGCGCGACGTTTGCCCATAACCGATAAGGCCGTGCCATTAGCCGTGATCGTTCCCGCACACAATGAATCGGCGAGTATTGCAACTACAGTGCGCCATTTACAGGCGTGTGAGTCGCCGCGTGCGCCGTGGCGTTTGATTGTCATTGCTGACAATTGCACCGATGACACGGCTGAACAAGCCCGCCGTGCGGGAGCTGAAGTCTGGGAGCGAACTGATGAGCAGTTACGCGGCAAAGGTTATGCGTTGGCGATGGCTTTTACACGTTTAGCCCACGAAGCCGCACAACAAGCGGTGTTGGTGGTCGATGCGGATACGGTGGTGGATCGTCAGTTTTTGGTGATCAGTGAACAGGCGTTTGCGTCGGGTGCGGATGCGGTGCAGTGTCGTTATACGGTAAATCAGCCCGAACGCTCAATGCGCAGTCGTTTAATGAATGTGGCGTTGATGGCGTTTAATGTGTTGCGTATGCGGGGGCGGGCATTTTGGGGCAGTTCTGTGGGGATTGCGGGAAATGGTTGGGGGGTGACGATGACCACTTTGCAGACTGTGCCTTATACGGCTCGCTCTGTGGTGGAGGATTTAGAATACCATTTGGCGTTGGTGCGTGCGGGTAAACGGGTGATTTTTTTAGCCGAAACCGCGGTATATGGCGATATGCCCACTGGCGGCCACGGCGCAAAAACACAACGCGCCCGTTGGGAAGGGGGGCGTTTTCGCATGATGCGGGAATTTATTCCGACCTTAATTTATGCCGTGATTCGAGATAAGCAACACGCTTTATTAGAACCGTTATTAGAGCTGTTATTATTGCCTTTGGCATGGCATACGATGTTGTTATTGATATTATTATTGTTGCCGTTTTCTTTTGCCTTTTATTATGCATTATTTGCTTTGTTATTGGTGGCGTTTCATGTGTTGGCGGGAATTATGGTAGGCGGGGGGAATTGGCGTGATGTGCTTATTTTAGCTCTAGTGCCATTTTATATTTTATGGAAATTGGCTTTATTGCCCCGCGTGTTGCAAACCGCCCGTAAAAAAGCCGCTTGGATTCGGACGGAACGGGGGTGATATGATTTTTTTGGTGTTTTTTTTTATGCCTCTTCTCGCTCCCTATTCAAGCGAAATAACCGCATTAACGCCTCTTCATCACTCAATTGATGATTATCCCAACCGTAGGCTTTAGCCACAGCACGATCTAATTCTTGATGCGCGTGAATAAGCCATTTTGGGCGTTGATTATAAAGATGAGTTAAAGTACGTTGTTTTAAAACGTGAGCGGCGGCCTCGTCTTTTGGCAAAATACGGTCGGGATAGCCCGCGACGACTTCGGGTTGCCGCGTAATCAACTCTTCGGGATTTAACCACTGTTGACGCAATTGGTCTAAATAACGCGCTGCTTCGGCTATCGCTTGAGCGTGCGGATTATTTGCGTATTCATTTGCGGGAATATTGGGCGTTAATCCTTCGGGAAAAGGGAAGGTTTCAAAAGTCGTTGTGTGGGTGTAGCGAGGACGATCTTCCAAACTTGTTCCCATTCGCAATGACCATATTTCATGAAAACGAGAATGTAAAATGCCAAAAGTGACATCATCATCTTTTGCAATTGAAATTACCGCGGTGTCGGGTAATATACTGGTGCTTAACCAAACAAAAAGGCGATATTTTGCTGTTCTTGGTGTGGCAATATAACGAGAAATACTTTTATAGGCTTTTCTCATTGCTGGTCTTGATTCTGCGTGTATCCACCATAGTTCTTTATAAACCTTTCTTTTATTTTTTTCTCGAAAAGGTTTAACACGTTCAAAAATATATTCAAAAGGAGCTTCATAAAGAGCTGCTTCTCTTTCTGTCATATCTACAAAATCAATAACCCATTTATCCAATGCTCTATCTGTAATAGATTTTGCATTAGTTAATGGTTTTAACACATCGCTATTGGGTTTTCCATTAGGATTTTTAGGTAATTTAAGCCATTCTCTTGCCAAATCTCCAGCAATATCAAAATCGCCTACTCTTGCCACTCCCATAAAGTCAAATCCGATATTTTCTTTTAATCTTTTGGCTTTGGTTAAATCCAAATTATGCTCATTAGAAGGCGCAGTTAAATCCGCATAAATTTCACTGACGATTTGCCCATTTAACACAGCAGAAAAAGGCGATTTAATCGCGCCAAAACACACCAAAGATACGCGCACGGCCGCGCCTTCATTCACCCATTCTTCATCACTCCAAGCGGAGAAAATTTTATTGCCTTCTATAGCGAATTGTAAGGCTTTGCGATTCGCACCGCCGCGAATTGAATTCGTCGAAACAAAACCGACGGCTTGCGTTTTCCCTGCTTTCAATTGCTCTCCCGCTCGCACAAACCAATACATCACCAAATCCGCCCCATCAGACACTTTTCCGTGATAAGCCGCCCGCAATGCCGTGACATAGTCCTCGCCTAATTCGGACAATAAACGTTTATTACCCAAAAACGGTGGATTTCCCACAATAAAATCCGCATCTGGCCAATTCGCCCATTCTCCTGTTGGGGTTAATAAAGCATCGCGGCATTCAATGGTAAAAAGTGGTTCTAAAATCGGATCGCGTTTAATATTATAACCATGTTGAATCATCCATTGAATATGCCCAATCCAAACCGTAACCCGTGCTAATTCTGCGGCGTAAGTGCTTAATTCAATACCTAAAAATTGCTGCGGCCCGACATCAGGAAATTGCTTAGGCAGGCCTAATGCTTCGGCTTCAATTAAGGCTTGATGTTCTAAATCTTTAAGTCCTAATAAAGCCAAATATAAAAAATTTCCCGATCCACAAGCAGGGTCTAATATGCGCAAAGAACGCAACATTTGTAAGAATTCAGTAAATAAAGTTTTAGCGTTATTTACTGCGTTATTGGCTTCTGTTTTTCTTTTGGAATGATTGGCTTTATCCATTAAATGAGCCAATTCATTTTTTAAAGTATCCCAATGCGTGCGTAATGGCGTTAAAATAACAGGTTCAATCAGCCGCATAATAGCTTGAGAATCCGTATAATGCGCGCCTAATTGTGAGCGTTTATCGGGGTCTAATCCACGTTCAAATAAAGTGCCGAAAATAGCGGGTTCAATATGACTCCAATCTTGTTTTGTTGCATCCACGGCTAATTTTAATTCTTGACGTTTTAAAGGAATCACATCGGCATCATTAAATAAACCGCCATTAAACCATTCAATTATTTCAAAACCAAACAATCCCCCTTTTTGCATGGCAGTAAATAATTGTCCACACATGCTTTCAAAACTTGCTGGCCTACGCTCACCTTGGGTTAAAAGACGAGTAAATAAATCAGGCGGTAAAATGCCAATATCTTCAGCAAATAAGCAAAAAATTAATTTATTAATAAAATGCGCCACACGCTGCGATTCATAACCGCGTTCACGTAATTGATACGCTAATTCCACAAATTGCGCGGCCACTTCTTTCGTGACATCTTCACAAGTTTTACCGGGTTTAAATTGCTCAGGACTTTGAAATAACCAACGCAGATATTTTAACCCTTTTTCCGTGGCAATATCGGCTAAAGTAAGGGTGTGAATTTCGGCAACGGTATTGGTGAAATTCGTGTGAATAATAATCTGATCAATATCGGACACGACTAATAAAGGTGGATTTTCTAAAGCAATGGCATATTGTTGTAATTGGGCGAAGGCTTTGGTTAAATCTTTCCCTTTACTTTTATATTCCCAACCAAAACAACCGCGTCGCCAGACATCCGCCCAGCCTTTTCCGCCAGTGGTTTTATTTGCGCCGCGTTCAAAAGTAAACCACGTGCCATCAGGGTCTGCTTCGGCGGGAGTCGGCTCGCCGATTAAGCGACATAAATCAATAAAATGCTCTTGTACCGAGGCACGCTCTCGTAATTGTGCGGCCTGCCATTTTTCGATGAAAGCTTGGGGGGTCATGGGGTGTCCTTTTTTGGGAAAGGCCAATTGTAAATCATTATAGCAAAATGAAGTGATTCAAATTCCAAGATCAATATTGCCAAATTCAAAAACGTAAACTACACTACAAATCATGACTATTGTGTGGTTTTTGTTATTTTTGCGAAAAAATAACATACAAAAACTGTCCGCAACAGTACGTCAATGTAGGCACTAATTCCAATATTACTCTCCACTTTAATTTTAACCCAATGATCCATAAAGGTCTGCATGGAAATGGATCATGTTTTTTGTGGCCTAAAATTGCGGCTTTGCGCAGCAAATGATCACAAAAAGACAGCAGTAACTCTGTCATAAATTTGGTTTTATCAACTATTGGAGACACAATGTGGATGAAAACACAATTCAAGCCTGGTTGGTTCAAGGCGAAAATCTGGAAGATTATATTACGGATGATGGTTTTTGGAAAAGTCAGACTTTAGTAGTGACTTCTCAGCGGGCTATTTTGCTGCATTCTACGTTTTTTCAAGTTTCTGAATACAGCGATAAATACTGGAGTCAACTGGCATCTGTGCATTTAACAAAGAGTTTCTTTAGTGCGACTCTCGAGTTGAAATTCATCAAGCATCACAACATCAATGGGGAAACTAATAAACCCTTAGCCACGCCTTGGGTATTAGAAGGCATTACCAGAAGAGAAGCTGAAAAAATGTACTGCTTATTAAAAGCAAAAGAACGCGAGTGGTTACAATGGCATTATGTGCAATGCAAAGATGCTAATGCTATAGGGGGTCATTGTCCTTTATCTAAGGAATAAAAAACTTCTCAGGGATGAGATTTTTTAACTTAAAAATTAGTTATCATTAATGTTATTTTAATTTTTTTCAAAAATCCATATTAATTTTTTATGGATTATATTTGTTAATTTTCTGTACAAATGGTTTATTTTTAATTACACTATAACTAATCGTAAAACAGATACACAAAATAGATCGCAGAAAGTTATATCGTAATCCCTGAATAACAGGGAATGTGTCTTGTTTTTACCCCCACAAAAGTATTTTTGATCTGGCAATCATGTGGAGAAACCAAAGTGAGAGGAACATGCCCAGATTTTGACTCTTTGACTCCTGCTCAACGGAATTATATTCGGCGGTTAGAGCAAGACAATGAAACACTTAGAAGACAAGCCCCACCTTGTCCAGTTATTCCTGATCGACGAGCAGGCGTTCTGCTGCACATTACCTCTCTACCAATCACATTGGGTAGTGGTGATTTGCACAATGAAGCATACGATTTCATTGATTTTATGAAAGAATGTGGATTGTCTGTGTGGCAAATGTTGCCTATTCATCCTCCACAATATCTCCCCATCGGTTATCCCCAACGTAATCTCCTTTCTCCCTATCAACCACAGTGTGTCCATGCAGGGAATCCTGCCCTGATTAATTTAGAGTGGTTAATGGGCAAGGGATGGTTGTCTCGTTTGCCTAAAAAACCTGATTCACTTGAAACACTTTCCCATACAAGTTCATCCTATACCAAAATTATGTGAGATATAAAAACAAATTAAGTTTTAATATCTACCTAGATATTAGGTATAAGATACTGTTTAATTTTATTAAACTTAAACACTTTACCTGACAAAAAGGTCTCAAACATACTAGTGACTTCTTTAAAGCTTGATAGGCGATGAAAATTCTTTCTGACCCAATTCTTACCTTGAAGCCAAATATCCTCGACTGGATTTTGCTCTGGGGCATTAGGTGCAAATCTTAATAAACGGACTTTCCATTCTGATTCTGGAAGTCCCCCATTTAATTTCTCTAAATAAGTTCTTAAACCTTCAGAACGATGATAACTTGCACCATCCCAAATAATCACATGACGGGCTTCTTTATATCTGTAAATGAGCCAGTTAATAAAGTCTATCGTATATTTTGTATCAGCTTTCTTTGCCCTATCTAAAATAAATTCTCCCGTATAAATATTCACCGCTCCATACCACGTTTGAGAAGTGCGATAATTACTCATCTTTATTGACGTTCTTTCTCCTTTTTTCGACCAAACATAACCACAAATATCTCCCCACAACTGATGGCTTTCGTCTTGCATCCAGTACATTACCTCTCCACTTTCTATCTGTTCACGCTCCTTATCTATTAAATCCTTAATCTCTTTTTTTTTAGCTTCCACTTTTACCTCATCTTTTGCCGAATTCTCTTTGTGTGTCTTCTTATAACTTAAATTCGCTTCTTCTAATAATTTAGTATAAGAAGTATTTGAAGAATAGAAAACATCATACTCCTCTTTTAAGTATCTCTTTAGTTCCTCTATTGTTATTGTCTTCTTTTCTTGTATCCAATTAATCACATCTTCTCGTTCACGCGGCTTTAAATACCCTGGTGAGCCTTTATACGCTAACTTTAATCCTTCAACCCCTGACGCTAAATAAATGGCTTTCCATTTATCCACAAATTGCACACTGACACAACACGCTAAAGCCGCTTCCGCACGCACAAAACCAAGCAAAGACATTCTTACTGCCATCGCTCGCTTCACTTCTCTCGCTTCACCTGTTGACATTAATTCTTCTAAATCTTCATATCTTTTGTTCATTATTCTCTCCTATTTGAAAAGTATTATTATACGACTCTGAAAAAATTGGTATATATCAACGAAGTGGCAAAATATCGCCGATCTGCGCTTAGAGAGGCTTTTGAAGGATTCAAACAGTCTGCCAAACACGGTGTTCTGCTGAATTTCGAGGACTTTATTGAAAAAAACCAATTTTGGTTGGATGACTACGCCTTGTTTCGTGCTATTCGCCACGCAGAAATGGGTCCATGGTGGACATGGCGTAATTTAGGTTTGCGTAACTACGAATCTAATGCCATTGCACATGCTCGTGACCATTATGCTCAGGAAATCAGATTTTATTGTTTTGAGCAATTTGTATTTTTTGAGCAATGGCAAGAAGTTAGGGATTATGCCAGTCAGAAAGGTGTGCAGTTATTTGGTGACATGCCTTTTTTTGTGGCTGAAGACAGTGTGGAGATGTGGTCAAAACGCGACTATTTTCTTACCGATGAGGAGGGACGGGCAAAGTTTGTCGCAGGTTCTCCACCACAGAATGACTATGCCCGTCCAAACAAGGGGCAATGCTGGGGCAATCCGCTTTACAACTGGGAAACTCTACAAGAATCTGGATTTTCATGGTGGCGTGAGCGGTTAAATACAATGAGTCGGCTATTCGATATTGTTCGCCTTACCCATTTTCGCGGCTACAGAGAATGCTGGGCAGTTCCTCGTTCTGATGATTATGCCCATTGTCTCACGGAAGAGGGACATTGGGAAGATACTCCTGATATGTTGCTGTTTTCCATGCTCAACAACCAACAAGGACAACGTTCTACTCTGGTCGCAGAAAATATTCAAGCACCAGGACTTGATGCAGAAAAAACAGATATTCTATTGAGAAAATCAAATTTACCTGAGATCAAAGTATTGCAACTTGCTTTTGATTTGGACATGGGCAACCCTCATTATCCCCACCAGCACCATGCTTCTGATGTTGTTTATACCGGGACACATGACAGCCAAACGACAATGGAATGGCTAAAGCGTTTTGCTCTGCTAGAAAAACAAACCAGAAAAATCAATATGTTGCGTTATCTTGACCTTGCAACTGATGTTACTTGTCGGGATACTTTACACCGAATTATTGACAGGTTGTATGCTTCTCCAGCCAAACTCGTTATCTTACCCATGCAAGATATTTTAGAACTGGAAGGGAATGAAAACCGAATGAACATACCGGGTGTGTCAAAATGGCGTAACTGGCGGTGGCGTTTCGATTGGGGGCAAATCACACCGGAGATTAAACTAAAACTTTTGAAACTTTCAGAAAAATATGGGCGGGTTGGGTGTGTGTAAAGATCGAAGTTTTTTGCTGATGATACTGAGGACAGGGTTGTTTGCAATTTTTTTCTGTGTTGGTATTGGTACTGTTTTTGCTGATAACAACCCAAACCCGTCTAGCCCCCCATGCCCAAATGATTGGAGTGGCAATCCAAAAACATCTAGTCCGAAAGATCCAAAGCCACAACCCTGTAAATCGAGTGGAAATAGTAAACTGGCAAACAGTAAGGTGCATTTCGAAGAACCCAAGATTAAGCATGTTAATTCCCTATCCTCTGACAAATAGGGGTCAGTCTAATTTGTTAATCTTGAGAAATTCTGACTTAAGTAAAGTTTGTTTAATTGATGTGGTTTATACGGAGTTACGCGATGTTTGTTGCTAAATTGCATAAATATGTATTTTCTTTTTTCCTTAGTATACCGAAAGTTGGAGCTGATTTTTCTAAAAAAACCATGTCCTCTGTCAATGAGGATGTCAGAGAATTTTTGCACTTTGGATATGTAGTTTACATGTGGCTGCTTGCCTTTATTTCTCTTGCATCATTTGCCCTTACAGGTAATAAGCCTGACTTTTTTATTATCATCTACTCCATTTCGGTTTTATTTTTTACTGTATTAACAATAATTTCATATTACGTACTTGTTAAACCAATTGTTGATCCAAGGAAAACAAATCAATCTGTAGGGAAGCATGGCAGCATGTCTCTAACTGGTTTTCTAAAATTTATCAATATGTTGGTTACACTAGTTCCGTTTATGTTTGTTTTACCTATAGAATTTTTAGGTATTACAAGCTTTCTCCTTATAATCCAAAAAGTGGGAGGAGATATTGTCTTTTGGGTGGTTTTTTCTTGGTTCATCCTGATTGTTTTCTTCGCTTTGTTAATAGTAGTAACAAAAATTAGTCACAATATTTTTATCGAATGCCAAAATTGCCAAATATTTGGTGGATTAACTGAACAATTAGCCCAATTCAATGAAATTTACATTATAACTAGAGAAGATTATGCAAAACTGAGAACCTGTATTAAGTGTAGTAAACTTACAAATACAAACATTTATCCTTATGAGATTCTTGATGACGTTAAAGTTAAGGGTGTTAATGGTGAGGTTATGAATATTGAGTACATTGATAG